>DAHVFH010000135.1 GCA_027317105.1 Cytophagales bacterium | reverse complement strand
AATTACGGCTACATCCATACCAAATAAAAATCCGCCAAGGCTTACCGTGATGGACCAAAGTATTAGTTGCTTATTCATAAAGTGAGATTTTGGTAGGCGAGACTTGGTGTCAATTTTAAGTCGTGTAAATTAATTGAATTTTAGTGATGATTTATTGGTTTCCATCATTTTAATTATGGTTGATCATTTCATAAGGAATTATGGCGAGTCCCAGCGGGACGGCCATATGGTAGAAGGGAAATAATTTGGGCGAAAAAACAAGTCCTGTAAGGACGGCCTTTTACAAGGTTGTTATCGTTGATCCATTTTGACGATGTTGCCTTCAGCATTCGCATCTGATCGGATACCGCCATTGCTGCGGGTAGTTCAAAAAAGGTGTGTATGTGATCCTTCCAACCATTTACCGCCAATGGAAACGAGCCATCCTTTTTTAAAACACCTGACATGTATCGATGTAATTCATCACGAAAATTTGCCGTAATAATATTTTCTCGTCCCTTGACTGCAAATACACAATGAATATCTAATTGCGAGTACGTGTTGGCCATAGCTTTTTTAAATTATTTTTATTTTCGGATAATTATTCCGGTTGGGCCATCCCTACGGGATTTATGAGCTTTTGCTTTTCCATTCTATTGCCATAAGTTCATCCCTGCAGGATTCTTGTGTTTTGAAAATCCTTTACCGCATACGTCCCTCGGCCTTTTGAACCCCTCCTGTGACCCCTTGAGTCTCTGTTTAACAGGCGAGTCGATTTGTCATCAATACTCGAAGCTATTTTGAAAGTCTTATAAAGGCAATTAATCAAACCAAAAAATTTGATTCCTAATGAAAGTGGTTAGATTTGTTTAACGAACACATAACTCCTTCGGCATGACCAACTGGAAGATAAAACTCTCTCTCTTTCTTAATTATTTTGTTCTAGCTATTCTGTTGAATAGTGTAGGTACGGTAATCCTCCAAGTTCAACACAACTTTGATGTATCGGAGTCTTCAGCCAGTGTGCTGGAGGCTTTCAAGGATTTAAGCATTGCCTTGGTTTCATTTTTGGTGGCATCCTTTATTACGCGAATAGGATATAAGCGGGCGATGCTTATTGCCCTTGCATTTGTTGGCATCGCTTGCATGTTGATGCCAAGCATGGGCAGTTTTGTCATGACCAAAGTATTGTTTGCCGTGACTGGCACCTCCTTTGCGTTGATCAAAGTTTCGGTTTATGCCACGATAGGAATTGTAACGAGGGATAAAAAAGAACACGCCAGTTTTATGAATTTTATTGAGTCTTTTTTTATGGTCGGAATTTTGACTGGCTATTTTATTTTCAGTGCTTTTGTGGACGATAATAACCTTCAATCCACTTCCTGGCTCAATGTTTATTATCTTCTGGCGGGTATTGTGGGCGTGGCATTTTTACTTTTGTTTACCGCCCAATTGGATGAAACGCAGGTGACAGGTGGTGAATCCAAGTCCATGATGGAAGACTTTGCAGACATGATCAAGCTGGCAATCCAACCTCTTGTTTTAGTATTCATTATCAGTGCATTTACTTACGTGCTTATTGAGCAAAGTATCATGAGTTGGCTTCCCACATTTAACAGTAAGGTGTTGAATTTACCTTCTACGCTGAGCATACAAATGGCAAGTATATTAGCAGCATCCACTGCGGTGGGTAGGTTTGGTGCTGGCTTTGCGTTGCGAAGGGTTCATTGGTTTTTTGTTCTAATTCTTTGCCTGATGGCAGCTGCTGCCTTGGTTTTACTGGCTATTCCATTAGCAAAATCGTCTACTGATCATATTGTTACCGGTTGGGGATCCGCCCCTCTGGGTGCATTTGTATTCCCTTTGATCGGTTTGTTCATTGCACCAATTTACCCGGCTATTAATTCGGTGATATTAAGTACGCTTCCTGCCCGACAACATGGCCCGATGTCTGGTTTGATCGTCATTTTTTCAGCGCTAGGTGGCACAACAGGTTCAATTATCACGGGGCATATTTTTCAGGCCTTTGGTGGGCAAACGGCTTTTTATTTTTCATTGGTGCCTATCGGAATTTTAATTGTTTGTCTTTATTTCTTTAATCGCATACAGAAGAATTCAGATGCGAAAGTCGAATTCAATACAACTGCAGGACATTAATCATGATCACACAAATTCACGAGCTCGGTTCTCTTTTTGAGGAAGTACAAATGCAAAATGTGCTGGGTGATGGAAAAACCTTTCCGGATTGTATTCCTAACAGACCCCTTGATGAAATCAATGCCGATTATCTAAGTGAGAGGAAAGCATCTGGTTTTGATTTGAAAAAATTTGTTCGTCACAATTTTAAATTTCCAAAAGCCTATTCTTCCGATTACAAAAGTGATCCAAATAAATCTCCACAAGAGCACATTTCTGCACTCTGGAATGTGTTGACCAGGAAACCGGATGAAGAAGCAGGCTCATTAATTCCCTTGCCTCATTCTTACATTGTGCCGGGCGGACGGTTTCGTGAAATTTATTATTGGGATAGTTACTTCACGATGCTTGGCCTTCGTGAGTCGGGTCGAATTGATCTGATCCAAAACATGGTTGATAATTTTTCTTTTCTTATCGAGAAAGTGGGATACATACCGAATGGAAACCGTACGTATTTTTTAGGACGCTCTCAACCGCCTTTTTTTTCGCTCATGGTAAACCTATTGAACGAGGAAAAAGCCAAATCGGGCAAAGAAGAACCTGTTGGAGTACTCGCAAAATATTTGGCTGTTCTTGAAAGGGAATATCAATTTTGGATGAAGGGCTTGGAAATTCTTTCTACAACTCATCTTGCTGAACATCGGGTTGTTAGAATGGCCGATGGATCGGTACTTAACCGGTATTGGGATGAAAATATGACTCCCCGTCCAGAGGCATTTAAAGAAGATGTCGAACTTTCTCACCAGTCGACACAGCAGCCTGAGGAACTTTTTCGTCACCTGCGCGCGGCCGCAGAATCAGGATGGGACTTTAGCAGTCGATGGTTTAAAGATGCGAAATCCTTTGCTACTATTCATACCACAGATATTATTCCTGTCGACTTGAATTGCCTTCTTTTCAATTTAGAAAAGACATTGGCTGAAGCCTATCTACATTCAGGAAATAGTGTTAAGTCAAATGGATATTTTACTTTAGCCAATCAGCGTAAAACGGCTATAAAAAAGTATTGCTGGAATAAAGAACATCAATTCTTTTTTGATTATGATTTTAAAGAGCAAGAACAAAAAGGACAGCGGACGTTAGCAGCTGCTTTTCCCTTGTTTTTTGAAATGGCTTCTGCTGATCAAGCCGTGGGCGTTGAGAAAATTCTCCTGCAAGATTTTCTTAAGACCGGTGGCATGACCACGACATTTGAATTTAGTGGTCAGCAATGGGATGCCCCTAACGGCTGGGCACCGCTTCAATGGATTGTTTACAAAGGACTTCAAAACTATGGGTTCGAAGATTCTGCCAATCGGCTAAAATCCAGTTGGATCAATGCTAATCTAAAGGTCTATCACAAAACAGGAAAGATGACAGAGAAGTATGATGTATGGAATCAGGACGGTGAAGCCAGTGGGGGAGAGTACCCCAATCAAGATGGGTTTGGTTGGACCAATGGCGTTTTCTTGGCGATGAGTAAATGAGATAATTACATATTTGCTGACAGGCGTATCCCCCTTATTTCTTCCATTTCTCTTTTTTCATCCACATAATGCATTGGTCTATCCATTGCACTTTAGCTGTCGGGTTAATCATGCCGTAACCATGTTCGCCATTGGTGTATAAAAACAATTCAACGGGTACATTGTGTTGTTGTAGTGCGGCAACAAAATATAAAGAGTTGGCAGGCGGAACCGCTTGATCAGCCATGGAAGTGGTAATAAACGTGCCGGGTGTTTTCTCGTTTACCTGTAGCTCGTTTGAGTAAAAACGGATTACAGATTCATCGATGCCAAGCGCTTCATAACTCATCGACAACTCTTCGGGAATGGAATCGGGGCCAACTAAAGAAACGCGCGAGCTTCCGTGCGTAAGGCTATCGGTGAAACTGATCACCGGATAATTTAACACCATGAAGTCGGGGCGAAGGCTTATCTTCTTGGGATTGTCAATCTTGGAAGTTTCCCAATGGGTTCCTGCAGTAGCGGCAAGGTGACCACCCGCAGAGGAACCCAAGATCCCTATTTTTTGAGGATTGATATTCCATTTTACCGCATTTTCCCTAACCAGTTGAATGGCACGTTGCGCATCTTGCAAGGGGCCGATGGTTTTGTCAATCATAATTCCTCCTTTTGGCAGCCGGTATTTCAAAACAAATGCTGCAATCCCTTCTTTGGTTAGTCGCCTGGCAATATCGTGGCCTTCATGACTCATTGCTAAAACCTGATAACCTCCACCTGGACAGATGATCACTGAGATGCCTGTGGCTTTACTTTTCTCAGGAAGGTAAATAGTAAGTGTCGGATGGATAACCCCGTGAAGAATGTCTATTGTTGTTTCTCCAAAGGGTGCTTTCGTAAGCGCAGTGTCTAAGGGTATCTTTGGCTTTTGTGAATTGGGAATGACGCCTTCATACAGCGGGATTTCTTTTTGTGCGAAAATCATTTGAGGGATTAGTAACGTAGAAAGAATGATAATTTTAATCATGATTTTTTATTGAAATTCGTTCGACAACGGTAGTCCAAATGGGCTAATTCATGTTAAAGTTATTAATTTACATCAGTATCAAAAGTTAATTTATTAATTGGCATAGCCATGGATCAATTATTTGAGGAAAATCTACGCGGCAAAATCCATTTGCTAAAAAATAAACGAATTACGTTGGGGTTCGATGGCTTTGTGGATGAGGTCGTTAAAGTGATTCAGTCTGTCGATGAAAGCGAGGGCACAATGTATTTTAAAACCATTCGCGAGTTTGGCAATTATATTGTCGGGAAAAGCGATAAGAATTTTGCGATGGAACTTGAAGAGAAGACTACAAAAATTGGGGGGAATATGCCCATCATGGCCAATGCGCTTGCGCAATTTGGTTCGAGCCAATTCTGTGTTGGCACGTTGGGTTATCCAAGAGTACACGAAGTGTTTTTGCAAATGCCTTCAAACTGCACGGCACTCAGTTTTGCCAACCCAGGATACACCACAGCAATGGAGTTTAATGGGGCGAAAATTCTGATGGCAAAAATGGGTGACCTCAATCAGGTGGACTGGAATACCCTAATAGAAATGATTGGGATTGAAGAGCTTTCAAAGGTCTTTATGGAAACGGATTTGGTTTGTCTGCTTAACTGGAGCGAAATCAAAAATTCTAATTTGATCTGGAAGGGTTTGATCAAAGATATTTTACAAAAGAAACCGATCCGGAAAAAGTTATTTGCATTTGTCGACCTGGCCGATTGCTCAAGAAAATCAGATGCCAGCATCCTTGAAGCCATTGATTTATTAAAGGAGTTTTCTGTTTACTGGAATGTCGTGTTAGGATTGAACTTGAACGAAGCGAGTAAACTATATGAAGTATTGACCCAACAAAAATCCGAAGGAAATGATATTGAAACTCTTGGCGAAAAGCTGTTTGATCTTTTGTCCATCCATTCGCTGGTAATTCATTATTCCAAACGGGCGATGGTATGGGATCAGTCAGGATTTCACCAGCGGAATAGTTTTTTTGTTGCTAATCCCAAACTTTCCACAGGAGCGGGTGATAATTTCAATGCCGGGTATTGTGCCGGATTATTGATGGATTTTCCATCCTACACTTGTCTATTCTTGGGTCACGCAACTTCAAGTTATTATGTACAGCACGGAAAAAGCCCCAATGCAATGGAGTTGGTGAATTCTATTAAATATGAAAAATGAAATTACTAATATTTGATTCGTACGAAACGCAATCGCAAGCTGTTGCCGATGCAATACTCAGTCAAGTTGCCCGTAAACCGGAATCCGTACTTTGTCTCGCTACCGGAGACAGCCCTTTGAGGACTTACCAACTTCTTGTTGAAAAGGCAAAAGCAGTGCGAATGGATTTTTCTATGACCCATTTTGTCGCCTTGGATGAATGGGTTGGCATCCCTCCTGATAATTCCGGAAGCTGTAAGTATTTCCTGACCAAGAATTTGTTTGGGCCTTTAGCGATTTCGTCTGATCGTATTCATCTGTTTGATGCACTAACCAGCGATATAAAATCTGAATGCGCAGCGATGGACGATATCATTCAAGATCTTGGAGGAATTGATTTGATGCTCGTAGGGATAGGCATAAATGGCCACGTTGGTTTTAATGAGCCTGGGGTTTCCACTGAATTGTATTCGCATGTGATCCAATTGGATGAAGTTACCCAAAAGGTTGGGCAGAAATATTTCAAAGAGCGTGTTGAAATAAAAGAAGGAATCACTTTAGGTTTTCAACATATCAGGCAAACCAAAATGGTTCTCCTAATTGCTAATGGATCAAAGAAGGCTGAGATCATAACAAAAATGCTTGAGGGAGAAATCACAAGTGATTGTCCCGCAAGCATTCTTAGAAAGCATTCAAACAGCTACGTTTATCTTGATTCGTTAGCGGCCACTAACCTTTCCTGAATTTAATCAAAGCGCTAGTTTTTTCAAATACGCAAGACTTTTCGCAATGCTATCGAAGGGATCGACCGCAGAATGATCCTGCTCAACAAACGTGAACGGAATGTCTGTAGCGTGGGCTGCTGCTAACACGCTTTTGAAATCAACTACTCCTTCCCCCAAAGCCACAAAGGCTTCTGGTTTCACATCGGAGGTAGTGAAATCCTGCGGGGTATCTTTCTTTAAATCTTTCAGATGAAGGAACTTTATCCTCCCTTTTAATTTTTGGATCCACTCGGTAGGATTATTTCCTGACACCGAAGTCCAGAACACATCTAGTTCCAATTTTACTAAATCTTTATCGAGGATAGCGAGCATAGCCTCCAATGGAGTTGTGCCATCGGTCGGCTTAAATTCAAAGCTGTGGTTATGGTAATAGAGTTGTACGCCAGCCGCCTTAGATTTTTCACCGGCTTTGTTGGCTTTTTCTGCGAAGCTCTTATAGGTGTCAAGGCTTTTTCGATCGGCAGGGTAAAGAAATCCTACACCCAGATTTTTGACTCCCGCTTTTGCACACAGTTCAATAATATCTTCCAATTTTTCCTTGGGCGGATTTTCCGGGTTTGCCCAATTGCCAGTGACATATCCCGGCTGAAAGTGCGTGCTTATGATTTTCATGCCGAGGTTTTTTACTTGGCTGGCCATAGAAAGTTTTGCAGGATCAAAAAATTCAAGGTCTTTATAGCCAATTTGTGCCACTTTTTTTAAGGTGCCTTCAGGGTCTTTAGCGAACTTTTCGCGCAACGTATAGAGCTGCAGTCCCGGGTGAGCCGAATACGGGTGGGCTACTGATATATCCTCAAATATCGGATTCCGACCCAATAAACTGGCTGCAGGAATGGCCAATGCGGTAGTGGCTGCGAGTTTCATAAATTCTTTACGTGTTAGCGATGGCTTCATGGTAGTTAAGTTTAAATCGATTGAAATCCAATCTACGAATTTATGGGCTGCCTTGCTAACAGTTTTATATCAGTGGAGGCTACGGTCTGGATTACATCGGATAGATTTATAGAAATTAATTTAAACGACTAAGACCCTTACCAACCTTTTGGGCGCATTAAACGTGATATTAAGCTGTAAACGTAATCTAGGGTGAAACGGGAATTGGAAATAAGAAATGCGGAGAGGGTGGGAGTCGAACCCACGTGGCGCGAAACGCGCCAAACGGTTTTCGAGACCGTCCCATTCGGCCACTCTGGCACCTCTCCTAACTACAAAACTAACAACTAAAATAAGTTTGCGTTTTAAACCTTTAATTTAATTTTGCCTCCTATAGAAAATATATAAAAATGAAATCAATCCAGAAAAGTTTACTTGTATTTCTTGCCGTTATCGTAATCACCTCTTGTACCAAAAAAGAGACTACCCCACCTACTGTTGGTGAAACAAACTCCCTTCTTTTGGCAGGCACAAAAGGTGCCAGTAAAACATGGAAAATCATTTCGATTTCCCAAAGTATAAATGGTGGCGCAGCGCAGACTGCCACCCCATCTACCGGTATACCCGCGTGTGAGGCTGACAATACATTCTTATTTTCTTACAACACATCTCAAAGTTATGCACAGGCAGAAGGAGCCAGCTCGTGTACGTCAGGAGATCCTACCACTGTAGAGAGTGGAAACTGGGCGTTTACGGATGATGGTAAAACTTTATTGGTGGATGCTTTGGTGAATGCAACCAATACTCAACTTCAATCAACGTCCGAGCCTTTTTTGGGTTATATGATTTTGGAATATGCCGGTTCCCTAACTGTTACTCAAATAACAGCGACCAGCCTAACGGTCACCTATTCTTTTGTTGACAACACAGTTAGCCCGGCAAGTACCTATGCGATTACGCTTGTCTTTTCATCGAATTAAAAAACTGAATGCATTCCCTTATTAACAAAATGTGACTAAAGACGAGGGTTTTTCACCATCTATCAAATACCTAGCACTCGGAGATTCATACACGATTGGTGAAGGCGTTTTGGAAGACGAAACGTGGCCTATTCAATTGGCTGCCTGCCTTTCAGGGGATTTTGGTTTGGAGGTTTCTACAACGATTATTGCAACAACCGGATGGCGTACTGATAATTTGCTCAATGCCATCAACATTGCTCAACTCAAAGAATCTTTTGATTTGGTTTCGTTATTGATTGGCGTAAACAACCAATATCAAAATAGGTCAATCGATCAGTATGAAGAGGAATTTGAAGCGCTACTGAAAACTGCAATTCGCCTTGCTAAGGGAGATAAAGAAAAGGTGTTTGTTGTCTCCATTCCAGATCATGGCTTTACACCTTACGGGCTAAAGAACAAAGAGAAGATTTCCAAAGAAATTGATCTCTTCAATGAGGTGAACAAACGGATTTCTGATCAATATAAGGTGAAGTATGTTAACATCACTCCAATATCGCGGCAAGGAATAGGAGACCTGGAATTGGTAGCCGCGGATGGTCTCCACCCTTCGGGAAAAATGTATACGTTATGGGTGCACGAGATTGCGCAACAAATCAAGGTGAAGTAAATGGCCATTTATTCAGAAACGGTTAAATATAAATAGCCTTCGCTAGAGTTTAAAACAGAAACGTGGTCTACACTTTTAAGGGTAGAACACGTAAATCTAATTCATCGACCCAAATCAGGCCTCATCCTCACAAACACCGGCTCGCGGAAAATTTTGTCGGGGGTGAGTGACGCATAGGTCACTTCGGCCATCAATTTTGGTTCTACCCATTTGCTGGTTCTGTCGTCCAATGTTTTTTGTGGAATGGGCTTTTTTATTTCTTTCAATTTTTCGATGCCCGCAAATATTTCTTTTAGTGCATCATCGTCAAAGCCGCTGCCTACTTTGCCACGATAAATCAATTCCTCGCCATCGCGCTCGGCAATATGCAGTCCACCAAAGGAGCTGGCACGGTTGCCCTTGCCGGGATTGTAGCCGATGATCACCACCTCGCGTGTGTTTCGGATTTTTATTTTTACCCATGCATCGGTGCGTTTACCGGGCAGGTACTTGCTGTCTTTGCGCTTGGCCATAATACCTTCGAGAGAATGTGCACGCGCTGCATCGAGCAACATCTGGCCGTCTTCTTCAATGTCGCTGATGCGAAAAGCAGCATTGGTGTGAACGGCATCTTTCAACCACTCTCTTCGTTTCAGCAAAGGCTCGTTCACCAAACTTCTACCGTCAAGATATAGGCAATCGAAAATGTAACAATACACAGGGTTGGTCTTGCTAAGCTTTTGAATGTTGGAATCACCCCAACTTTGTAGGCGGCTGATCACGCGCTTGAATTCCGGTCGGCCTGTATTATCGAGGCAAACAATCTCGGCATCGAACACGCCACAGGTGGCACGAAAGGTTTTGGCATCGGTCAATTCAGGAAATTGTTTAGTGATGTCATTCTTGTTTCGACTTTTGATTTGTACTTGACCATCTTCCACGGTGATAAGTGCCCGAATGCCATCCCACTTTACTTCGTAAATGTATTCGTCACCAGAAGGTGGCTGGTTTGCACTGCTTGAAAGCATCGGGTCGATGTTGGTGTGCAAATAATTTAGTTGAGGTTCGTCCACACGCTCCAACAAAAATTCTTTGTTCTTGATTTTATAAATCCGGTATTCACCGGACATTTCTTTGCTGCTCAACCGAAAATAAAATCCGTCTTTCTTGTCTTTGGTAATTTGGTATTTTCCGAGTGCATAAATCCACATGTCGCCACCACCGTATTGGCCTTTTGGGATTTTGCCATCGAAGGTCAAGTACTTCATCGGATGATCTTCCGTTTGCACGGCTAACCTTTTTACGCCCGGATGGGGTGGCAATCCTCTCGGCACGGCCCATGATTTCAGTACACCATCTTGTTCAAGACGCAGATCATAGTGCAAGTTGGTGGCATGATGTCGATGGACTACAAAATTATTTCCTCCACTAATGTCAAACTGCGGTTTGGGTTCGGATGTTTTTTTGAAGTCGCGTTTTTTCTCGTAGGATTCTAATTGCGCTGGTGTCTTTCTTTTTTTGTTTACGGGCAGTACTTTAACAACTGTTTTCTTTCTTTGCGTATGAATCTCCACGGCATAGGCATCCATCCCTTCCCATGCATCTCCATCGCGCAAGACTTT
>DAHVFH010000194.1 GCA_027317105.1 Cytophagales bacterium | reverse complement strand
GCGTGATTCTTACCTGCCCGGATTTGAAAAATTATTACCTTCGTTTACCAAGGCGTTTGATCAAGAGGCCACGACTAATGATTCACTATGTCAAAATCTGAGTGAGCCAATTAAGCTATTAAAAGCTTGGGATTTACGTTGGTCCGCAACATCAGTTCCCACAACCCTGGCCATCTATTGGGCGCAAAGATTAAGGCAAGATGTTTTGGCTAAGATTCCCCCTCGGCTAGACCAACTAAGCGTGATTCAATTCTTGGAGGAAAAAACTTCATCTTTTGAAAAAGTGAAAGCCTTGAAAGAAACAATTGCCGATCTTCAACGTGACTTTGGAACTTGGAAAATGGGATGGGGGGAAGTGAACCGTTATCAGCGGTTAACAGGAAAGATTGAACCAACCTTTGATGATGCCAAGCCAAGCATAGCAGTTCCATTTACCTCATCGTTTTGGGGGTCGTTGGCCTCTTTCGGAAGTAGGCGTTATCCCAACACGAAAAAAATGTACGGAAGTGTAGGCAATAGTTTTATTGCCGTAGTGGAATTCGGAAAAAGACTAAAAGCAAAATCGGTGGTTACTGGCGGTGCGTCAAGCGATCCTGCGTCTCCGCATTTTAGCGATCAAGCCTTGATGTACTGCGATGGACAATTTAAGGATGTTCTTTTTTATAAGGTGGATCTCCTGCAGCATGTGGAGCGAAGTTATCAACCTGGTCGATAGTGCCGTTTTACTTCACCTTAACCTCTTTCTCCCATCCCGTTTCTTTCAAGGCAGGATCGTTTTCTTTTTTAAGGAAATCGGCTAGGGATAACGACTCTGCCTTCCAGTTTAGAATGGCATCGTCCGGAACAACTTCAATAGGCATTTTCCACGAAGTTGACGTTTCGGCATAGGCAATATTCGATTGAGAGCAGTAACAGGAAATGATGGACCACCTCGGCCGTTCAGATAGATTAGCTTCTGAGCGGTGAAGTAAATTGCTGTGAAAAACAAGGCCATCACCGGGGTTAAGTTCGCAATACACCAGCGGCATCGTTTGGAGCGCGTTGTTCACCATGATCGCATCGGCACCTACTTGTTCGCCTGCGAAGCCATGATTGACGCGCCCTAATTTATGCGATCCTTTGATGACTTGAAGGCAACCATTTTCTTTAGATGCTTCCGTTAATGCCACCATCACACTGATCAGTTGATCAGGAAACATAAATTGGTTTTTATACCAATAACCATAATCCTGATGCCATTCCCAGGCTCCGCCTACCCGTGGTTCCTTTTGCATCAGCTTGGAATGAAAATGACAAACAGGAGCGTCACTATCGAGCAAAGGCTGGATGGCGTTGATCATTCGCTCGCTACGGGTCATGTAACCAAAAATATCATTGCCGGGTGTAAACCAAAGTGAAAGCTTGGTTTTCTTTCCGGATTGGTCGTTAAGGTCAAGTGCATTTTTCCGCATGGCATCATCGACCAATGCAGTGCTGTACATTTTATCCGTTTCGGCTTTAGAGAAGAAATTCTTCAAGATTAGGTATCCATCTTGGTGATATGATTTTATTTGCGATTGGTTAAGGTTCATAATTCTCGGGATTAATTCCACGAATCTCGAATTCGTAATTAAAAATAGTGAATTCTAATCTTTGGAAAAAGGCAGTGCTCTGATCCGTGGTGAAAATCTAACAACGAAATCCAAAATGCAATAACAAAGAATCCAGCATCCAGTAACTAGCAACCAGTCGATTATTCCTCCCTCAGCTCGTCAATGGGATTTAACAAGATGGCTTTAATTGTCTGAATGCTCATTGTGATCAGGGCGATCAACAGCATCATTGCTGCAGAAGCTGCGAAAACCATTGGGCCGATCGTTATTCTTTTTACAAAATGTTCAAGCCAGTTTTGCATTAAGAAATAGGCTATAGGAACGGCAATAACAAAAGCAACAGCAATTCGTTTGAGGAAGCTTAGGGTCAAAAGGTTGAGGATGTCTTTTCCTCTTGCCCCAAATATTTTTCGGATGCCGATTTCTTTAACCCGACTTTGTGTAATAGCCCACGACAGGGCAAATAGTCCAAAACAAGAAATGATCAATGTGGTGATCGAAAAGGCAGTGATGAGCTTATAAAAGAAAATGTCCTCTTTGTATTTTTTTAAAAGATCCTGTTGTAGAATTTTATACTCAAACAAGTAGCCAGGGAATGTGGTATTCCAGACCTTTTGAATTTGACTCAGTAAACTTGATGGAAGCTCACTTTCATAACCAATCAGTAGGCAATTTGAATTGGCCTTATAAGAAATGATCACAGGTGGTATTTTTTCCTTGAAGTAACCGCAAGTGAAATCTTTTACGACACCAATAATTTTATTTTTTGTTCCTGGAATGGTTTCCCCAATAGGGTTCTTCAAATTGAATTTGCGGACTAACTCTTCATTTACCAGAGAGCCATCTTTTCCGGCAGCGAACAGTTCACCGCTAACTAAATTAAGGTCCAGCGTCTTGATCAGATCTTCATCACCAGAAAATAAATAAGGGGTATAAAATTCGTTGTTGTCTAAATCATATCGTGCAATCGTATTGCCAGAAATAGGATTGCCACTTGAAATAGCTACCTGTTTAATATTGGAAATTTCAAGCAGGGCTTGTTTTAAAATAGGAAGTTTAGCGTTAAGTGTTTTGTCTGGTGACCTGAGTTGGATAATATTCCGGTTAAATCCGAGCGGTTCGTTTTCGATGAATTTAATTTGATTGATTACCGTTAATGAACAAATCGTCATCGTAATAGAGATCACAAACTGCAAGGTAAAAAGGAGTTTGCTAAAAGTAACTTTGGAAACTGAGTTGCTTTTCATCAAGTTGACCGGGTGGATGTGCATTTGTTTTATCCCGGAAATGAGAATCACAAAAGCACCCAAGGCAAAAACTACTAAACCAATAATGGCCAATACTTTTATTCTGGCTAAGTAAGAGAATGCAAGAGAAGTTTCTAACGTATTGTTGAAAAGCGGCAGTAGGAGTGAAGTTGCCAACAAGGAAAGTAAAAATGCAACGAGAATGTAAATTGAAATTTCGGCAAAAGAACTTTTTAATAAACGCTCAAAAGTAACGCCCAGCGTTTTTTTAATGCCAGTTTCCTTACTCCGCTCTTGCAACGACAAGAGAAATAGGTTGGCAAAATTAAAGCCGGCCATAAATAGGATCAGCCCACACACCAAATACCCAATTTCCATAAAGAACTTGGATCGGGTTTTCATATAGGGCATTGTATTCGCTGGAGTAAAGTATGATTCGGTCATCGGCTCAAGAAAATAATCAAGCGAGGCAGGCCCCATTACCCCAGGCCGACTAGGATCACGATTGATTTTATTTTGCAGGTCTTTGAAGTGTTTACCTGAATTCAATAATAAATAGGCAGAACCGCCTTGCCATTTATTTTTTAGCGCTGAATGGTCTATTAGGGCTTCAAACACTAGGTGACTATTTTCAGGCCCATTGCCGATTAAACCCGAAACAGTAAGCACTAGCGAAGTATCGGCAACTTTTAAAGTGAGGGTTTTGCCAACTACCTTGGTCTCTCCAAAAAGAACTTTTGCCTTTTCTTTGGTAAGGATAATGCTTCCCGGATTGAAGGCGTGTTTTCGGCTTCCTTCGTTGAGCGGGAAATTAAAAATTGAAAAAAAGGAACTATCGGTCGAAAGCAACTGGATGTTTTCAAATTCGCCCTTGTCAGTAACGATATGGGGATTGTCTAGACTTGAAACCAAGCATACCTTTTCAACTTCGGGATAATTGCCCTTCAAATAATCACCTACATAGTTCATGATGAAAGGTATATTTCCTTTGTGATCAAAAGGATCGGTGCTGAAAACCTGAAACGTTCGGTCTTTATTTGTATGAAAGGAGTCTGTGTTCCGTTCGGCCACAAGGAATGAGATGAGCAGATTGGCACAGGAAAAGCCAATGATCAGGCTAAGGAGAATGATGCCTGAATAAATCTTTTTGCGCCACAAGTGACGAAGGGCGAGTTTTATTTCTTGATAAAACATTTATTTCTCCAAGCCAAGGACTATTGCGCAAGGCTTTCCAATAGCTAAACTAACTAATTTAACTACTTCAGGAAAGGGTTATTTTAGAATGTACGCTAACCCAAATCGCAATCCAAAATAGCCTGTAAAATAAAAGTCACTAATGCCTTCGACAAGAAGATTAGTGGCAATAGGCTTGGCATATCCTAATCCAAGAGCGGCATCATTGGCGCCAATTAATCCGCGGAAGCGAATGAAAACATGATCGTTGGCATACCAACGCATGCCCATAACAAAAGAACTTTTTTGATGGTTGGTCCATAACTCCCCACCAAAACCCACAGCAAAATGACGAACCACAAAGTAATTAGCTTCAAAACCCAGTTGCGCTTTTTTGAATAGGCCGTCATTGTTTGTTTTAATCAGATCCAAGCCTCCACCGACTAGCACATCGTGCGAACTTTGGGCTTGACTGACGAAAAAACAGGAACAGAATAAAAGAATGAAAAGCAAATTCCTAGGCATACTATTTTTTTGAAGGGCAAATTAGCAAGGATTGAATAAGGCGTAATGGTTATTGGAAAATAAATATTAACGACCGGAAATTCAATAATTTTATTTTCGGCTGATAACACTGATTTTGCCGTTGCCGGCAGCGATGATCAGCGATCCATCGCGCGCTTTGCGCACTACATGAAACCCCCTTTCATCGGAGAGCGGCTGCCAGTTAAAACCCCCGTCATTGGAAGAGTCAGCACCGTTGGG
>DAHVFH010000131.1 GCA_027317105.1 Cytophagales bacterium | reverse complement strand
AATTACGTGGGCAAGAAAAAATTCGGAAGAGAACACTCTTATACCGCTATAGGAATTTCCGTAAATGCCCTCAATTACTACGGTGATCTTTCCCCGTTGCCAAGCCGGTTCAGCACGGATATCGCTTTTACAAAGCCAGCTATTGGCATTTCGCTGAATCATCGGTTTGGGCCGCGTTATACTTTGGTGGCGCAGTTTATGTACGGAACATTAAAAGGTTCCGATGCCAATGCCAAGGATGCTTTTAGGAGAGAGCGTAATCTATCCTTCCGCAATAGAATAAAGGAACTTTCTGTAGTTGGCGTTTTTGATCTGTTTGAGAATTATGGAACATACATCAGCCGCGTAAGGTGGACACCTTATGCGTTTATAGGGGTAGCCGCCTTTCTTCAAAACCCACAGGCAATTGCCCCTGCAACTTACTTAGACGGATCGCCAGATCCTTACGCAGGTAAATGGGTAAACCTTCAGCCATTGGGTACAGAGGGTCAATACTCAAAATTGCAGCCCGGTGATGTGAATTATGGAATTAAACCGTACCATTTATTGCAAGTGGCCATACCATTTGGCGCTGGCGCTCGTTTTAGACTTAATGAAGTACTCGACTTATCGGCCGAAATCGGTTTCCGCTATACGTTTACCGATTACCTGGACGATGTCAGCAAAAACTATGTGGACTTAAATTCAATTCAGGCCAAAGACCCAGCGATGACACAATTGGCACAAGCAATGTCGTACCGTTCCAATGAACTGAAGACAGCTGAAGTTCCAAATGGTACTACAACTTATAACTTAAATACGCCAAATGGTGTTGTCCCAATCCAACTCGTAAACGGATATGGCTCTGAATACAAGACTAACAATCGAGGCAACTCAAGAAATAAAGATATCTACATGGTTACCTCTATTAAAATCACCTACATTCTGGGAGCTACTTTCCATAAGGCAAAATTCAGGTAAAATAACAATGCCCAGCCTTTGGTTGAAAATTGGTTTGCTTGGGGTGCTTTTTCTCTTCCTTAATCAGGCTTACGCCCAAATTTCTCAACGATCTGAAATTGGTGGTGGCCTGGGGGTTTTTAACTACACTGGCGATATCACGCGCAATTACGACATCACTACTTCTAAGCCTGCGGTTACGGTTTTTTATCGTTCCAACATTAGCAAAGTGATTTCATTCCGCACTTCCATTACTGGTGGTCAAATTACGGCCAGTGATCGGCATCACCCCCTAGACTCCGCAGCTATACTGAGAAATGCCTCTTTTAACATTATTTTATTGGAGGTGGCGGGTACTTTTGAGTATCACTTTTTAGATTGGCGAGATGATCGCCATCGGCTACGCTTCACCCCTTACCTTTTTGCCGGACTTGGATTATTTGGGATTTCTGGCAATAATTCAAAACCAGCACCCTATAGCAACGTACAAATGTGCATTCCCTTTGGCGGAGGCATGAAGTACGTACTCAATCCGAAGTATTACATCGCCTTTGAAATAGGTATTCGGAAAACCTTTTTTGATTATCTTGATAATGTTTCGGGAGGCAATACTTCTATAAAAAATTATCAATATGGAAATCCAAATAATTACGATAATTATTTTTTTACCGGCATCTCCCTCACCTATACCTTTTACGACATCCCCTGTCCGTCCAGTCCTTACCGATAATCGGGGTTAAAACTTTTTTGGTTTTAAAAACATCCATCCTTCGGGTGTAAGACCCATGGCTGGTTTATAAAAATTGGCTACTTTTGCAGCCCTGTGGCAAGTTTTAGGGAAAATATTGACTTTGGCAATTTGCCCGAGCACATTGCCGTTATCATGGACGGTAATGGGCGATGGGCCAATAAAAAGGGTGCTGCACGCATTTTTGGGCATCGAAATGCGGTTCAATCAGTAAAAGAAATTACTGAAGCTGCCGGAGAATTGGGCGTTAAGTTCCTTACGCTGTATGCCTTTAGCACAGAGAATTGGGGCAGGCCTAAAGAGGAGGTAGATGGGCTAATGGAGCTTTTGGTGAACACATTAAAGAATGAAATCAAATCGTTGTTGAAAAACCAGGTGAAGTTGAAAATAATCGGAGAGGTGAACAGTCTCCCTAAAATTTGTCAAATGAATTTGCTGGAAGCCGTAGAAAGCACAAAAAATAATACGGGACTTACCCTACTGTTGGCATTGAGTTACAGTGGCCGGATGGAGATTGTTAAAGCAATGCAAAAAATAGCAGAACAAGTAAAAAATGGGATCGTTGATCCTTTACAAGTAAATGAGCAGCTCATTGAAGAGAACCTGGAGACTAGAGGAATACCGGATCCTGAGTTGCTTATCCGAACAAGTGGCGAAATGCGAATAAGTAACTTTTTATTGTGGCAAATTGCTTACACTGAATTGTATATTACCTCCAAACTTTGGCCTGACTTCCGAAAAGAAGATTTATACGAAGCCATTTGTGCCTATCAAAAAAGAGAACGAAGATTTGGAAAAGTGTTGACCCCAATTGCCTGAGCCTGATGAAGAGGATTTTACTGATTTCGTTTTTTACGTTATTTTTTATTTATTCGGCCCTGGCTCAATTCCGAAAAAGGAGTACGCCAACAATTTCGCGCGAGCTTCATCAACCCTCCACGCTGAACTACTTAAGCCCTTCGGAATATACGATCGCTGGCATTGAAGTTGTCGGTCTTAATGTCCTTGATAAAAATGCAATGATCTCATTGACCGGACTTAAGATTGGGGATAAAATAAAAATCCCTGGCTCTGCTACTGCCAATGCCGTTCGTAAACTTTGGAAACACGGCCTCGTGGGTGATGTTACCATTTCTGCCGACCGCATTGAAGGCACTAACGTCTACATCACCGTAAGGCTTACCGAACGTCCACGGCTTACTGATTTTTATTTTCACGGGCTTTCCCAAAGCAAACAAGCTTCCTTGAAAGAAGACATGCGGTTAATTCGTGGAAAAATTGTTACCGATGCCATGATCCGCAATGCAGAAAGCTCGGTTAAACGTCACTTTGTAAAAAAAGGCTTTTTAAATACACAAGTAAAAATTACAAAAGAAAAAGATACACTCAATCGGGGAGGCATACGGTTAAAGATTGATGTGGATGTTCAGGCTAAGGTAAAAGTAAACAACATCTACTTTGAAGGAAACAATCAAATTTCGGCCACCGCCCTTAAAAGTAAAATGAAGAAAACGCACGAACGCGCCCGATTCATGATCCACCGACTATTGCTCGGAAATCTTATTTATTTTAAACCTCGGTACGTTAAAGAATATTTTGATTCCAGCAGACAAATGAGTTGGAAAGACCTGAAAGTATTCCTTAATGACAATGTGAAGTTAAATGTTTTACATAGTTCCAAATTTATTCGGGCTGAATACGAAGAGGACAAAAAGAAAATAGTAACCTACCTCAATGAAGAAGGTTTTCGGGATGCTGGCCTCGTTTCTGACACACTCATCAAGAATAATTACGCCAACATTGATGTGAAAATAAAAATCAATGAAGGCCATAAATACTATTTTCGAAATATCTTCTGGACAGGAAACTACCTTTACTCTGCTGCCACACTCAACAAGGTGCTTGACATAAAAAAAGGCGATGTCTATAGCCAGGAGGCTATCGACAAAAAAACAACCTTCAATCCTAAAGGAGGGGCAGACATCAGCGGGCTTTATATGGACAATGGGTATTTGTTTTTTCATGTCAACCCCGTTGAGGTTTCCGTTGTAGGAGACTCCATCGATGTAGAGATGCGGATCTTTGAAGGAGATCAAGCCACGCTTGACCAGGTAACAATTGCCGGTAATGATCGGACCAGCGAACACGTTATACGCAGAGAACTTACTACCATACCTGGTCAAAAATTCCGTAGATCGGACATTATACGAACTCAGCAACAATTATCACAAATGGGCTATTTTAGCCCTCAAAAAATAGAACAAGATATTCGTCCAAATCCTGCGAACGGAACGGTAAACGTTGGATGGAAAGTGGAAGAACAATCCAACGACCAAGTACAGTTGTCGGGTGGTTGGGGAGGTTATTATGGGTTTGTCGGCACAGTAGGGTTAACGTTCAACAATTTTTCAATGAGAAACGTAGCTCATTTTGACAAATGGCGCCCTTTACCCGTGGGGGATGGTCAACGCTTGTCTATACAAGCGCAAGCCAATGGGCAATCCTTTTCGAGTTATAGTTTATCCTTCACAGAACCTTGGTTTGGAGGCAAAAGACCTAATTCCCTTACAATCAGCCTTAACCATTCAAAATCTCGTATTCCTACAGGGCGCTCTGGCATTTCATTTAATTACGGAAATAGCCCCTATCTTTCCCAAAACGGAATTACTATTGGCTTTGGCCGTAGGCTTGAGTGGCCAGATACCTACTTCACTTTGACGCATTCACTCTCCTATTTAATTTATGATTACCATAATTATTTTGGGACAAATAACACCGTTCTGCCCGCAGTCGGAACCACCAATAGTATCATTTTCAAGACAACGCTATCTCGGAACAGTGTTGATAATCCTATGTACCCTACTTCGGGATCTCTTATCTCGTTGGCACTTGACCTTACACCTCCTTATTCTCTCTTTAGACCGTCGGGTTATTACACTGATGTTAATGTAAAATACAATTGGCTCGAACTCCATAAATGGATGTTTGACTCCAAGTTTTATGTTAAAGTATTGGGAAGCAAGAAGCCTGAAGGCCGCAGCCTAGTTATTGAAACGAAGGCAAATTTTGGTTACATCGGCACCTATAATAACAAGATTGGAGGACCGGGTCCTTTTGAGCGCTTCCTAATGGGAGGAGCTGGCCTGACCGGTGGATTTAATTCTTTTGTTCTTGGGCAGGATATTATTGGACTAAGGGGATATCAAAACAACCAGGTTACTCCCCCCTTGTATGCACTTTATGGATCAACAACCTCCAATGGCATAACGGGCGGGATCATTTACAATAAATTTAGCATGGAATTGCGCTATCCGGTAGTTACAAGCCAGGCCGCAACCGTTTATTCTTTCGTTTTTACTGAAGCGGGCAATAATTGGAATAATTATCGGGACTTTAATCCGTTTAATCTTTATCGTACAGCGGGTTTTGGCGCAAGGATTTTTATGCCAGCATTTGGGCTAATCGGGCTAAACTGGGGCTATGGATTTGATACCCTACCGAATGCCAGCAAACCAAGTGGTACACAATTCGCCTTTACGATTGGAAATCAGATCCGTTGAAAGATGAAAAAAAATATTGTCCTTACAGGCATTTTGCTTTTTTTCGGCCTGAATTTTGGTCTAGCTCAGAAGTTCGGTTATATCGACTCCGAGTTCATACTGAACAAAATGCCGGAATATGCTAAAGCCCAGAATGAAATCGAACAGTTTTCTGCCGCTTGGCAAAAGGAAATTGAAGAAATGCAACTAAAAGTAGACGGTCTTTACGCCATGTATCAGGCCGAGCAGGTTTTATTAACAGAGGAGATGAGGCAGGAACGGCAGACAGAGATAAAAAAGAAGGAAACTGAGTTAAAAGCGTATCAAAAAAAAGTTTTTGGATTTGGAGGCCTCTTTTTTTTGAAAAAACAAGAATTGATTAAACCTTTGATGGACAAAGTATTTGATGCCGTAGGCAAAGTATCAAAAGCCAACCGTCTGGCTATTGTATTCGACAAGGCTGGTGAATTGGTGATGATGTATACAGACCCTCGTCATGATTATACCGATTTTGTTTTAGAAGAACTGGGTCTAGGTGATCCAAATGATAAAGTAAAATAATAAACCAACGTAAAATGAGAACATTGTTAGTCGTGCTATTTTGTGGATTTTTAATAACTGCGAAAGCGCAAAGTACGGGCCACCCGGTTCAGAAAATTGGATACGCAGAAACTGATTATATCGTTAGTCAACTGCCAGAATTTAAAAAAATAGACAGTGAGCTGAAGACCCATGGAACACAATTAGAGAGCCAAATGAAGGCAAAATATGACGACTATCAGGCTAAGCTAAAGGCTTATCAGGGTCTGCCTACTACTACACCGGATGCTATCAAAGCCGATAAGGAAAGAGAGCTAACTGCTTTGCAAGAGAACATGCAAAAGTTTCAACAGGACGCTCAATCTTCGTATCAAAAAAAGCAAACGGATTTAATGGATCCGATTTATAAAAAAATTTCAAAAGCGGTTGAAGAAGTGGCCAAAGAAAATGGGTATTCATTTATCATTAATCCACAGATACAAAATGTGGGTGATGTAATTTTATACAATGATGAGAAGTACAATATTTCAGATCTGGTTTTAAAGAAATTGGGCGTGACACCTGCGCCCCCGGCAATACCAACAAAATAAAATTCGCTTTTGAATGAAAAATGTAATCCTGGTCATAAATACTTAACTAACTTAAAATGAGAACTTTATTAATTGCACTTTTCTGTGGGGTTTTGATCACCTCCAGCGCACAAAGCACCGAAACCCCACAGAAAATTGGCTATGCCGAATCGGATTACATCCTTAGCCAATTACCAGAATTTAAAAGGCTTGATAGTGAACTCAAGACTCATGCCTCTCAATTAGAAAACCAGTTGAAGGCCAAATATGATGACTATCAGGCCAAGCTTAAAGCCTATCAGGGCATGCCTGCCACTACACCTGATGCCATCAAAACTGATAAGGAGAGGGAACTTGCCGGATTGCAACAAAACATTGAAAAATTTAAACAGGACGCTCAATCTTCTTATCAAAAGAAACAAACTGACCTTATGGATCCGATCTATAAAAAAATTGGATCTGCTATCGAAGAGGTAGCAAAAGAAAACGGATATTCTTTTATTTTAAGTCCCCAATTAGCAAATGGTGGAGATATTCTGTTATTCAACGACTCAAAAAATAACATTTCTGATTTGGTGCTAAAAAAACTAGGTATAACACCCGCTCCACCGGTTGTTGCTCCTCCGACAAAATAGAATCATCTTTATTTCTTAAAAGCCGCCTTAGAATTTAGGGTGGCTTTTTTTATTGCCTCAGCCTTGACGTGTAAAATTCATTCGCTTTTAAGTGACTTCACTGGATTTACAATGGCAGCCTTAACGGATTGATAGCTCACCGTCAGCAATGCAATACCCAGGGCCAAAAATCCGGCAACGAAAAAGGAGTTTATTCCTAAAGCAATTCGATAGGCAAAACCCTGGAGCCAGGTATTCATCATCCACCAGGCAAGGGGAGTAGCCAGCACAAAGGCAATAAGTACCAACCTAGTAAAATCCTTCGACAACAAAACAACGATCTCGCCCACGGATGACCCAAGCACTTTTCTAATGCCTATTTCTTTTGTGCGAAGACTTGAGGTATAGGCCGATAAACCGAACAGGCCCACACAAGCGATAATAATTGCCAACGAAGAAAAGACAGCAAACATTTTTCCAGAGCGCGCTTCTTCCGCATAGCCTTGATTTAGATTTTCATCAAGAAATTCATATTTAAAAGGTTGGCTAGGCACCATCGCTTTCCACCTCTTTTCAATTTTGGTAATAGCCTCTTGCAATCGATTGGGTTTCAATCGGATAGCCACATAATTGCTGGCCGCCTGTTTCCCAAATAATTCTTTATTATAGATTACCAAAGGCGTGATTTCATCACGCAACGATTGAAAATGAAAATCAATCACTACGCCTACCACCGTGAAATAAAGAGTCGTGATGCTACCATCAGGATTGTTGTTTACTTGGGAGAGCTTCCTGCCAATCGGGTTGGCCATCCCCATAGTTTTGGCCGCGGTTTCATTCAACAACACATTGAGCGAGTCGTTTGTTTCCTTTGCGAACATCCTTCCTTCTTTCACTCTAAAACCGATTGCTCCAGCAAAATCATCGTCAATTACCATCGATTTTACGGTAAGGATTTCGCTCGAACCTTCCGGTTGAAACTGCGCACCAAACACATCATCTCGGTTGCCAACCCTTGAGCTCGTGGCTGCTGCGGATTCAACCTCGCTCATTCTCTTTATCTCTTCAATGAATGTCTCCGATTTTTTATCCAGCGCGAAAGCCCTTTTCACCATTAACACTTGTTCTTTATTAAAGCCCAGGTTCTTATTTTGCATGAATTTCATTTGGCGTCTCACCACAATTGTCCCCACGATAAGTACGATTGAAATCATAAACTGGAAGACAACTAGCCCGCTGCGTAGCCACGAGCCTTTGCTACTTCCGGAAAAATTGCTTTTCATAACGACTACGGGGCTGTAACTGCTCAACGCAAATGCAGGGTACAAACCCGCGAGTATTCCAACAAACAAGGCAAACCCCACTAGCGCTAAAATAATATCAGGACTCAAAACAAATTGGAGTTGTTTTTCAACTAAATCATTAAAAGAAGGCAAAAGCAAATAGACCGCCACCATCGCTATGGCAGTTCCGACCAATGATAACAATATCGCTTCAGTAAGAAATTGAGCAATTAGTTGGCCTCTGAAGGAGCCCATTACTTTCCGCACACCTACTTCGCGAGCGCGTTCAGCCGATCGGGCGGTGGCGAGATTCATGAAATTGATACAGGCAATAACCACAATCAAAAGCGCGATGAAAGAAAGGATGTAAACATATTTCAAGTTACCACTTGGCGTGATCGTAAATTCTAAATTTGTTGGGTCGAGATGAATTGCCGTAAGCGGCTGTAATGTATATACA
>DAHVFH010000130.1 GCA_027317105.1 Cytophagales bacterium | reverse complement strand
TTGGCATAGCAATGGCGGGTGCCCAGGATCTTTGAAAGTCCGTAAGAGAGCGCGTGGCAAACGCCCACTTCAGAGTAGGTGAGGCTTAACCCGCCCATGAGCGAGGCGACCATCAGTTTGTCATCATTCTCTTTGGTTTGTCCGCTTTTCGCTCCTAGAAAAATTTCCTGGCAAAGTTTCAGCGCTTGTTCGGCATACGCGTGGCTGTAGGCATTGTTTAAAATTCCGTTTTCTGATTCGACACAATGGATGTAGGTATCCATGCCCGTGTAGAACCACCAGTTGCGCGGTACGGAGGCAATCAAATCAGGATCCAGCACCACCTGATTGAAAACCGTCCATTCGCATTTCAACCCTAGTTTTTTTTCAGGCCCGGTAAGCACGGCCGTCATCGATACTTCAGCACCTGTTCCGGAGATTGTAGGCACACCGATATGATAAATGCCCGGCTTCTTAATCAAATTCAAACCTTGATATAAGGTTGACGAGCCATCGTTGGTAAACATCAGGGATACCGCTTTGGCAATGTCCATGATCGATCCGCCACCAATACCAATTACGGCCGCGGGAATTCCTTTCGAACTCTTCACGCTGTCGCGCAGTGTATCAATTTGTTCTGTAGTGGGCTCATAAGCATCTACATCAATAAACCGGACTATATCCCCGGACTGTGATGGAATTCTTTTTTCCAGTTCCTTCCCTTTGAAATATTGGTCCACCACGAAAAGCATAAACTTATCGTTGTCATTTCTTCTCTCGGCAAGGATATCGCCTAACTGGTTAAAACTGCCGCGACCGAATACGGTCTTCTCTATTCCTTTGAAATTTTTGTGCATAAATAATTCATTTAAAACGTGTGCTCAAATAAAGTCTAATTGTCCTCTTTTGTTTTGAATCCAATCTTCTTCCTTTCTTTAAATTCTTTTTCTTGTTTGTCATTTTGAAGAAGGTAGTTTATGGCTTCATAAACATCTTTAAATTGTTTGTTGTACTTCTTTTCAAGTTCCTCAAGTTTTGCAGTCAAATCTTTATGTGATAGAGCGAATTGTCTGAGTACAACAAATGCTTGCATTATTGCAATGTTTACTAGAATCGCTTTCTTGCTTCTGAGTATACTTGAAAGCATCGATACTCCCTGTTCGCTGAATGCAAAAGGAGTAGCGGGACTAAATTTTATGCCGTCTGGGAGGTTATCACAATTGGTGATAACCTCCCGCCATTCCTTTTTTGAGAGTTGAAACATGAAATCGGAAGGAAAGCGATCCATATTTCTTCTGACGGCTTGCTTCAGAGCTCTATTCTCAACCTCATACAAGTCTGCAAGGTCAAAATCCAGCATCACCTTTTCCTTCCGCACCTCATAAATCTTGCTTTCAATATTTTTTAACTGCATTATTAGTACACCATGAATTCTAGTGGTTTCGTATTTTTAAAGTGCATGACATCCCAATTTGTGATGTCATGCTTTTTAGCTCTGCGAACCTCTGCCAGGATCCCTTTGTCCTTTGAGTTCGAAAATACACCGCAGAGATCCCCAGGCAAAGGTTTTTTACGCGTGGGCTACCGCCAATGCCTTCTCCACACAACCACCAATCTTCTTCGCCAAAGCTTTCACTTCCTCCTCAGTCCACGTGCAGCGAATGCCGAAGGAAATCAACCGACCTACCACTTCCTGCGACTTAGGTAACTGAAGGTTTTTATAATCCTGAGGCGCATCCAACACATGGATGGGAAGTTTTGCAGTGGCTTTCAATTCTTTGATGTGATCCCACTGATTGATAAAGTGGTACATATTCAAAAACCAGTAGTTGAATCCGGTCACACCAGCTTTGTTGAATTCATCTACCGTTCTCTTCGCAGCCTCTGTGTCAGGCAAGAACATATTTAAGAACGTAGCCGAGTCGCCAGAAGGATCGGGCAAAGTGCTAAAGCTTACGCCAGTGATTTTTGAAAGCGCATCAGTAAGCAATTTTTTGTATTCACGATTTTTCTCGCGGATGAAAGGCACTTTTCGCGTTTGTGCTAAACCAATGGCCGCACTCAATTCACCGATGCGATAGTTGAAACCCATGATCGGGTGGGGTTCCATCCCCCGGTTGTTGCCCACATGGCTATGGCCATGGTCGCTGTAGCAATCGGCATTGTTATACGCCTGTTCGTCATTGGTCACCATCACACCGCCTTCACCACAGGTGGCAATTTTGAAAAAATCAAACGAGTAGCAACCGGTTTTTCCCATCGTGCCAATTCCTTTTCCCTTGTACGAGGCGGCAAACGCCTGCCCGGCATCTTCAATGAGCGTCAGGTTATTTTCTTTACACACGTTTAAAATTTCATCCATATTGGCCATTCCGCCACACATGTGTACTAGCAAAACGGCTTTTGTTTTAGGGGTGAGAGCTGCCTTGATTCCGGCAGCGCTCAAGCAGAGCGTTTCATCGATCTCGGCAAATACAGGAAGTCCCCCACAAAACAGAACCGCCTCCACAGAGGCAATGAATGTAAAAGGAGGCACAATTACTTCGTCCCCTGCACCAATCCCCGCGGAGGCCAGCGCACAGGCCACGGCCG
>DAHVFH010000169.1 GCA_027317105.1 Cytophagales bacterium | reverse complement strand
TTTAATGGTATCTTCAAAAATCCGGTCATTATCAGTTACGGGTACACCAGCACTTATTCCTATTTTTAATTTTAAGTCTGCTTGTTTGACGGTTGGCTTAAGTACTGCTTGAATTTCAAGAGCACATAAAACTGCGTTTGTAACCGAATCAAAAGAAGTTAGCATGTAATCCGATTTTTGTTTAACAATGTTTCCCTTGAATTTACTCAAAGCGTTAACCATCGATTTATTACAATTGTTCATTATCAAATCTAACTGATTAGAGCCCGCTTCTTTTAACGACAAGCATTTTATCCCAATGACCATTATGGTTCGGAAAGCCGGATCATTAATAATATTCAATTCTGTATTTTGTGATTTTTGGGGGTCTTCAATGCGTCCTAAAAACGATTCTACAATCGCATCGTCTACTTCAATTATCCTATGTGGAATTTCACCATGGGCTTTATTGTGCATCTGTTCGATGGCTTCTCTATTAGGAGCTTGAACTAAACAGAAGGCAGTTTTTCTTTTGTCATCAAACCAATAGGTTAGTCCTTTACAATCAAATAGATGTTGTATTTTTAAGTCTTCCTGATGTAATTGTGCGACATGCTCAGCGGTTACTTCCCCTGAGACATCATGACGATCCATGTAAATTGGCATAGCTTAAAGTTTATCCTCATTGTTAAGGCGTCTGGAAAGCCTTGCAAATATTCCGAATAGATAGACTTGCCTAATATAGTCTTTAGTTCGAAGATATTAGCCGAATTTCGATTATAAATTTTTCAAGTATTTGAGCCCCTCTCCCCACTTCATTCGTAGCCTTGTCTATTGCCTCCCTTTAACTGTTGTGCGAATCTTTTTAGTTAGGGGCAAGGTGAGGCATTTTTTTGCGTAGTAGAAGGGTGGAAAATTAAGCACACTCTTTGGCTGGTTTTAGATATCGGCTCATCGTGTGGCCAGCCAAAGAGTGTGCGATTTAGTTGCGTATTCATGCTTTCAACAGTCTGATTTATCATACTCTTCAAATTAAGCCAATAGCGTCTCCAACTTCATTTTCCATTTTTCCCAATCCTTCATTTCCTTAGTTTGTAAGTCAATAAACTTTTGAGTGTGGTCGTGATGGATCAAATGGCACAACTCATGAATGATTACATATTCAATGCACCCTTTAGGCGCTTTAATCAATTCAGGATTCAAAATGATTTTCCCTTTTGCTGTGCAACTTCCCCATCGAGTCGACATTTCTCTCAATACGATTGAATTCGGCTCAACTTTATGTTTCTTGAAATTGTCAATGAGCGATTTTGCAATAGCATGAAATTTTGTTTTGGCATTTTGCAGGTACCATTCGTTGACTAATCCCTTTGCTCGTGCCTTGTTTGTTGTGGTAACTTCAATAAACTTTCCCTTCAACTTCACTGATTCAGGTTTACTTTGTAAAATCTTCAAACGGTATTGTCTACCGAGATACAAGTGAGTTTCGCCCCCTACAAATTTGCGCGCTGGTGTTTTCGGATGAAACGAGAGAAAGAAACTTTGCTGCCGGATTATCCAAGGTGCTTTCTTCCTCAGCTTCTCTTTTACCTTTTCAAGGGAAGTGTCAGTAGGGGCTTTTACCAAAACGTTTAAGTCAGGTGTAACCGTAATGCCTAAAGATTTTCTGTCGGAATATTCTAAGCGAAAGTCAATTTGCTTTGACCCGTATTGTATAGCTGTCGTCATTATTTGTAGCGGATTTTGGCAACATCAATACACTTGTTTGCAAGCTCATCCATCTCACCGAATGAAAGGTTGATGTTATATTTGTCCCTCACCTCATCAATCAAATAATCACCGATCTCAATTTGAAGTTTCCCGGTAATGTTCGTCTTGTACTGCCAATCGATGATCGGCTTGCTATTGTCCAAAACTGCTTTTTGAACTAATTCATCAATGTGCAATGCAGCCTGTGTCGAAATTTCCTTTCTGATTACAGCATCTTGAATTTTTTCGCTGAGTGACTCCACACTCAATCCATAAAATGCTTTCGCTATATCCTTATCTCTCAATGCTTCGGGAATATCCGTGTCGGTGTGAGATAGCACGATGTTCATTATCTCCTGAACCTTGCTCAGGTATTGCGCTTCGCTGATCCTCTTTGCCTCATAATCGGCAATGGTGTCTTTTAACATCTGCGAAAACTTTTTGTAGAAGGCAGGGTCTTCATCCATTTTTTCGGAAATGTGTTTGGAAGTTCTGCTTGCAATCTTATCTGCCTTCGCTGCTTTGCCTGTCGTGTTTTCTACTTCCTGCTGAAATCTGTCTTTATCAAAGATGTTGACAAGCTCTGTTATGGTTTCGACTTTCTCAGTGGTGATATGGGTGTCAATCAGCTTTTGAATTTGGCCCTCGTATTGTTTGTAGTCAATTACATCACTGTATCGTTCAACTACCGCCAAACGTAATTCCAGGAACATGGTCAAATCTTCCTTGTAGCGATTGATGGTTTTTTCTTCAGCCTCTTTGTGAAACTGGATGGATGAAAGCGCCAGCTTCAAACCTTTCGCGAACGCTGCAAGTTTGTCGTAAAACAAAACTCGGATTGCCTCATCTTTCAATAACAGTTGATATGCTTCTGCATCTCTTTTGTTCGAGACTGTTTTGAAAATATCCCACAACTCAGAATGTTTCTGTGGCAACTTTTTTATTTCATCGTTGATGTTGACGAGTGTTCCAATCAAATCCTCATTGTCAAAATCTTCAAACGAAGAGTACATTTCCAACGCATCATCCAGGTTTTCAATTACTCCATAATAATCAATGATATAACCAAATTCTTTATCAGGATAAATTCGATTCACTCTGGCAATTGCTTGAAGTAGTTTATGGCCTTGTAAATTTCTTGTTAGATACAGAACTGTGTTCTTAGGTTCGTCAAAACCTGTCAGGAGTTTGTCCACTACAATAATTATCTCCGGGTCTCTCAGATTTTTGAAGCGGCTAATGATGTTCTTCTCGTACGTCTTTGAATTACCGTGTTCATCCATCATCTTTTTCCAAAAGCGATTTTCCTTCTCGGTGGATTTTTCATAGGCACTTTCTTCACCTTCTCGTTCGTCCAAAGGAGAAATCAAAACATCACTTGTTACAAGCCCTATTTCATCTAAAAATTCCTTGTAGCGTATTGCATTTACCTTTTTATCGCAAACCAGTTGGGCTTTGAAGGGTGTGCCTTGCCAGTTGTCTCGAAAGTGCCGACTGATGTTCCATGCAATGGCATAAATCTTTTGCTCTGCACCGTTCAATTGGTCTGCTCTGCTGAACTTCTTTTTCAAATCCGCTTTCTGATAATCCGTTAATGGTTCCGAAACCATTGCAAAAAACGTGTCAATCGGACTTTCGTTCACTGTTTGTTTTGCCACCCTGCCTTCATACAAAAGGGGAACAACAGCTTTGTCTTTCACTGCCTGGTCAACGGTGTAGGCATCAATAATGTCTCCGAATTTTGCTGCTGTGCTCTTATCTTTTTTGAAAAGCGGTGTTCCGGTCATGGCAATGAAACAGGCATTGGGCAATGTCTTTTGCATTTCAATATTGAAAGTACCGTGTTGTGTCCGGTGTCCTTCATCTACTAAAACAAAGATGTCGTGGCTCTTTAATGGTTTGCTTATTTTTTTCATTGCGGCCACGAACTTGTTGATGATGGTGGTGACCACTGAATCACTTTTGCTTTCCAGCAGTTCAACCAATCGCTGACCGGTGGTGGCATTCTCAACAAAAATTCCACATTTCCGAAATGTGCCCGTTATCTGATTGTCCAAATCGGTTCTGTCTGTTACTAATACTATTTTAGGATTGCGAATTGAATTCTCTAAGGCAATCGCTTGTGCAAGCATCACCATCGTTAACGATTTTCCGCTTCCCTGCGTATGCCAGATCACTCCACCTTTTCTTCTACCATTTTCAACCGGAAGAATGCGTTGCATGGATTTCTTGATGGCGAAAAACTGTTGGTATCTGGCGATCTTCTTTTCTCCGTTGTCAAACAGAATGAAGTTGAAAATAATATCCATTAACCGTTCTGGCCTGCACAAGCCAACTAAATATTCATCCTGAACAGTTGGCAGAATGTTTTCTTTTTCCAAATCATCAAAATACTGTCGCACATACTTAAACCGTTCGCTGAATAATTTTTCTTTCTGAACAATTGACAGCGGCTTGTTCTTTAATTCCTGTAAAGCAGTTCTGTACTTCCTTTCTCCATCATCCGTAGTAAACTTTTCTTCCCACTTTGCCCAAAACTTTTCAGGCGTTGCATTAGTGGCATAAGCTGCTTCTTGTGTTGCAATGCTCATCGTGATTTGCGAATACACGTACAAGGCACGGATACCATCTTCCTGCTGGTTGCGCAGGTGCTGACTGATTGCCTGTGCCAACGGCTCTTTCATATCAGGCCGCTTGCACTCAATCACACAAAGCGGAATTCCATTCACGAACAAAACCAAATCAGGTCGGTAATGCTCCTTGCTGGTGCTTCGCATTACGCTGTATTCTTCGGTTACATGAAATACATTGTTTTCTAAATTTTTCCAGTCAATGTATTGAAGGGTTATACTCTTTTTATCTCCGTCAAAACTCTGTTCAAATGCTTTCCCTAAGGTGATAAGGTTATAAGCCGTTTCGCAAGCTGCTATATAACCTTCATTCATTGGCAATTCTTTCAACGCACGAATTCCGTTTTCAATATTTGCATCACTGATGTAGGTGGACTTCGTTGAACTGATTCGTTTTTCCGAATTGATTTCCTTCAACTGTTTCCTCAAAATATCACCCAACAAAACATTACTCATTTTTCCGCCACGAAGCTTCTCAGCTTCTGCCGGACTGAGGTAGGTATATCCTAACTTTTGCAGCAACTGCAATGCTGGTATCTGGCTGATATGGTCTTCTTTGAAACTTGGTGTTTCCATTTACGGCTTCATTTAAGTTTTAAGTGCTTTTTTATAGCTTTTTATCGTTTGTAGCATTGCCAACTCAAAATTTAAAATCTTTGCATGTTCCTTTTACATGTAAAGAAAAGTGGCTTTTTCTTTACATGTCATGGTTGTCATGTATAGATTTTGGCTGTTTTCTATACATGAAGTGGTTATCATAGGCAGAAATCGCCATTTTTCTTATCACGACAGCTACACCCTATTAACATTAGCCAAAAGGTCAAACAGGCCTTTGTTTATGTAGTAATTATCCTTTCCTAATTTTTCCTTATGCAACAAACCGATGGTAATCAACTCATCCAAATATTTGGTAGCTGTAGGACGACTTACCCCCAAGTCAGTCATTACAAAATCAATTTTGGTGTACGGATGCCTGAAAATGTTATTCAATAAATCCTGACTGTAGATTTTTGGAAGCTCACCACGAAGTTTTTGTTTGTGCTGAAGCATCAGTTTCTTTATTCCGTGAATCTGTTGGATGGTTTGAAGCGAAGTTTCTTCAATGCTGGCGAGAATATATAAAATCCACTCTTGCCACGCATTTTCTGTTCGCACTTTTTGAAGCAGTTTATAATACTCAGCCTTGTGTTGGTTGATATACCGGCTCAAATACAAAATAGGAATGTGAAGTAATCCTTCCTTTACTAAATAAAGAATGTTGATAATCCTTCCGGTGCGGCCATTGCCATCATAAAACGGGTGGATGCTTTCGAACTGATGGTGAATGACGGCCATTTTTACCAACGGGTCCCAATCGCAAAGCGAATCATCATTCATGAACTGCTCCAGGTTGCTCATCAGTTCAATGATTTCATCCTGATGCTGCGGTGGTGTGTAAACCGTTTCACCGGTTTGTTCATTCTTTAAAGCCGTGCCTGGCAGTTTGCGAAAGCCAGCACTATTTTCTTCAATGAGTGATTGGATTTGAAGGATGTGATTGTTGGAAATAAATCCTTTCTCCTTTACTATTTCAAACCCATTGCGCAACGCCTGTGCATAACTGTGTACTTCCTTCGCGGATGTGCTGGCAAATTGTTTAGCAAACGTATCGGCACGGTACAGCTCATCATGTGTGGTGATGATGTTTTCAATGGCCGAGCTGTCTTTCGCCTCTTGTAGCGAAAGCGTACTGATAAGAATACTTTCGTTGGGTATACCCGAGGCCGCGCCTTTCAATTCTGCAAGGGCACTACGGGCAGCGGCAATCTTTTTAAGAATTGGCTTGGTTTCTAACTCGGTAGAAAACGGAAGTGTAGGTATTTTGTAGTTGCTCATGCTCTTTTATTTTATCAAGTAGGTAAATCTTTAAACATATTATTGTTTCCATACACTAAGTGTCAGAGCTGCCAGGGTCACTGCAATAATTTTTAATAATACTGGTAGCATTGTTTTGAAATTCATAGCTGGCTTTCTCTGCCAACTTGGTTAATTTATCCGTGTCGGTTTCGTCCATCTCGACTTTCAATGTATCATCTAATTCTGTTTCAATTCGTTGATACATAAAATTGGGTTCTGCTTTTTTCTCCGCGTCAATTCCGTTTTGCAATAAGCTAATCAAGTTTTGAACTTGCTGAGATTGTCCTTGCATAAACAAATCTATCAATCGTGTTTTGCTGTCTTGTTTCATCCAATACCACAAGCCCCACTTTGTTCTTTTCTTTCCATCAGTAAATTTTTGATGCCCTGTGCCAAGTGATAAAACTCGGAGAGCTGATAACGGCTGATAGAATGCAATCTGTGCTTCAATGATTCCTAACAAGGTTGGATTGTTTGCCATTACACCACCGTCAACTTTATTTTGAAAAGGAGTTTCAATTCCATTCAGGTCGGTATAGGTGGTGGAGTAGGGATTGAAAAAAGTTGGTGCAGCAGAGGTTGCCAAGGCTGCCTTGTAAGCCGGAATATGATAGTCACGGCTGAATTTTGGATGGTATTGACTTTTAAGCACCGAAGGTTTTCCTAAAAGCAGGTCATAAATGGGAATGCACACGGCAGTTTTGCAATCTTTCAACCGTGGGTCGTTGCCCTTATAATTTTCAGCGAACTTATCTTTAATTAGTTTTTCCAACACGTCCCTTTCGTGTGCCGCGTATTTGACTTGCGCAAAGAATGATTTTTTGTTACCGAATATTTTCGAAGCATTATCTAAATACAGTTTATAAATATCATGCGCTGGAATGCCTAAAGCCAATGCAATGGCAATAATGCCTCCGGTAGAAGTGCCACAGATTAAATCAAAATGCTGATAGATTTGTGTTTTCTTATTTCCGGCTTCTTTCAGCCGTGCTTCTAACTTACTCAGAAACATGGCAGGGAAAACACCTCTGATGCCGCCTCCATCAATAGACAATATTTTGAAAGGTTTTTGTTCTGCCATTTTACTTCAATCTTTTTTTTCCGGTTAATAAAATTTGCATCAACCCCTTTTTCTTTTCTCTCAATCTTTCTGTTCTTGTTTTTAGAAGTTGAATTTCTTTGTCTGCTGTTTGCATCACTTTTGAGATTTGTTTTTGCTCCTCAATGGATGGAAGAAGTATTTTCAGTTTCATCAACTGAGTTTTTGAAAGGTTGTATCTCGTTGCACCTTGCGATAATTTGTAAACTTCTTTGCGGAATTCAGATCCTCTAAAAAAATAACTGCTGAATGCAGGATTTAATGTTTTGAAATCATGCAAGCGAAAACCGAAACAAAAACTATTCAGATACAATTCTTCAATCTCCGCTAAGAGCACGGAAGCCATCCCAACTTCGTTTTGTGTCTCCGATGAAACTGTGAAAAGAATATCACCAAACTGCACACGGTTTTGTTTGTCTAGGGGTGTGATTCTTACAAAGTCAAAATTTGTTGTGTCAATACGTGTGTTGAAAAAAATATTGAGATAAGGAATGAATGGTTTTCCTTCTCCAAAATCTTCTTTTGATTTTCCAGTTAACCCATTATAAGTTTCCCCTAAACTTCCTAAGCGATATTCTTTCCATTTCTTTTTGCTTGAAAGAAGTTGTTGCATCAATCCAACTTTTTGCTTCTCTTTCATTGAAATGAGAGAATTGATTCTACTGATTTCAATATCCAATAGGTCAAGAAAATTGGAAATTGATTCTTGCTCTTGCTCAGGTGGACAAGGAATTTTGAGTGTTGCTAAATCACTTGGGTAAATGTGAACTACAGATTGCCCTTGTCCTAATCTTCTTTTTTGTCTTCTAACAATATCTGTTTCCAAAGCATAAGAAAGCCACTCGGTATTTACATTTTTATTTGTTGAAAGAATAATCACATCACCTCCTGCGAATGCTTTTACATTTCCAACATACGCAACTGCCTTTCCAATTTCTTCTAATGTTTCACCTGAACCTGCGAAAAGAATATCACCATTTTTTATTTCCCTGCTTTCTGCTGCAACACTTTCATCGATGAATGATTTGAAGTTTTTAAGAATAAAATCATGTGTTGTATAAATTTCTCCGTAACGAATGCAAGGCAATCCGCTTTCAATTACTTGTTCTTTCAAAATGCCTTTTCCTTTTGAAAAACTTCCTAACTCATGCAGATATTTCCAATTCCAATCTTTCGGAATTGAATTCATTGGTATTTTGCTTACACCGTTTACTTTATTTTTCATCACTGCTTGTTTCATTAGTTTTTTGTTTTTCCGCTTCGCTTACATTGTGTATGCCTCCACCATGCCACACACCTGTAGCAATCCAACATTCGTAATGTAACAGCCACTCACAAGTCCACGGTATAACTGTGTCAGCAATGAGCATACTGCTATTCCATTCTCTGCTTTTGCGATAATAAATACAAAGCCACTGCTTTTTTGTATCATACACATGGGGCAGCTTTATTTCATTCGGATACAAAGCAAGAGTTGGACTTACTACATACACATTCGGGTGCTTGCCAATTACGTAGGAAAGTTTTATCTCGTATGAGCAACTCAAAGGCGAAGGCACAAGTGTATATTTCCAATTCAAGTGATTTTGATTGAATGATGGAGTAGAAGAAGGAAAAAGTGATTTGATTTTTCCTGCCTGCAGTGCCATGTTTAAACTTTTAATCTTAAAATTATTTGCCATGAAAATTGTGCCCTTTTACTGTTGAGCCTACGCTGCCAAGTATCCCCGTGCCGGCTGCCATTTTCAAAGCACCACTTTCTCTTTTCTTCAACTGGTTTGCTCCGTAATTGCTGAATGCTTTTGTGATAACATCTTTTCCAAAGGGTTTTACCATTGATTCGCTAATGAACTGTAAACCCTTGCCTTGTTGAGCCACGATATTTTTTACATCCAGTTCAACTGCATCCAACCACTTGTAAAAATTAGTTTTCCTGATTGGAAACTCCTTCCACTTGTCAGCAAAATTTTCTTCCGCATGAACAGGATTGCTCACCCATTTTTCTGTTGCTCCTGTGAATGGGTTTGTATCGCTGATGTGGCTTCTCATTTTAGAAACAACATTTGTCAATGCATCAATGACGTCAGTTTCCTTTCCGTATGCCCTTGAAGCAAGCGTTGTAATGATTATAGAAATAGGCTTGTGCTCATTTCCGTTGAACATCATATTACGATGGCGTTTCAAAATCTGCACTACCCTTTGTAATGGCAGCTTATCAGTTTGGTATTTCGGGACAGGTTGAATTGCCTCACTCATCATCCTCAATTCACGAGTAAGAATTTTGCACCGGTCTTGAAACCAAATAGCGTAGCCGAACGGATTACTTTTTAGCCACTCATGCAGGTTAGACGATGTAGTGTAGTTTGGGGTGTTCTTATCCGTTATTCTTATTCCTAAAATATTTGTATCAGAAAGCTCGGTTGCAGAAAAAGCTTTTTCCAGAATGGTTCTATAACCAGTTGCAACTACAGAAGGCAGCACGTCCAAGTGAAATTTTGCTGATTCAGCATATTGCAAAGTCCAGCATCTTCTTCCGTCAGGAAGTTTCAAAAGTCTAGTGAGAATACTGTTAGCTTTAAGACGGTCTCCGACAAGTTTCTTCAGTGCAAACTGCGTCCAGGTTGCTTGAATCTTTTCAAGTTTGCAAACAAGGTCAATGTCAAGTTCGTCATCTTCATGAATTGGCCTTATCATAGTCTGAAGCAAGAAGGAACCTTGAGGTAATATTTCTGGGCTGTAGTTTGCAAGTGGCGAATCATTTTGTGAGAGCCATTCGCCAACATACTTATAGCTCTTAACAGCGGCCTCATATTGGTCTTTTGTGATGTCAAGCGTTTTGCCTAACTCTTCCAGTATTTCACTGAATTGATTTTTTTGTTCTAGTGTAAGCATATCAATTATCATTTAATTCTTTCAAATATTTGGTCATCTCGGCCTGTACTACTTTTAATTCGGCTTCCAGTTTTTCAATTTCCTTTTGAACCAGAGAAATATCCACTTCTGGTTCTTCCTCAAAAGTGTCCACATAGCGAGGGATGTTCAGGTTGAATTCGTTTTCCTTAATTTCTTCAGGAGTTGCTACATAGCTAAACATATCTTCCACAATTCCGGGTGGCATTTTTCCTGCTGAAAAATTTCTGTACGTTGTAACGATGCGTTCAATATCCGCATCACGAAGTTTATTTTGGTTCTTCAGCGATTCAAAATATTGGCTGCTATCAATGAATAGAATATTTTTATTGTCACCTTTTCCTTTGTTGAAAATCATTATCGCTGCTGGAATACTTGTTCCGAAAAACAGATTGGCGGGCAACCCAATTACCGCCTCCAAAATATTGTCCTCAATTGTTCTCTGCCTTATTCTTCCTTCGCTGCTACCGCGGAATAGTACACCGTGTGGTACTACAACACCTACTTTTCCTTTGCCCTCGTAAGCAGTTTCAATCATGTGAGAAATGAAAGCCCAATCGCCTTTACTCTTTGGCGGTGTTCCTCTCCAGAAGCGATTGTACTTATCGGTCTCAGGGTCAAAGCTGTCGGTGGCTTTGTTCTCTTCCTTGTCATCACTCTTTCCCCACTTGTCTAACGAGAATGGAGGGTTGGCAACAACGGTATCAAATTTCATTAGAGCATCACCTTCTTTCAGCTTTGGGTTTCTGATGGTATCGCCCCACCGGATGGTGGCGTTGTCAAAGCCATGCAGAAACATATTCATTACCGCCAAAGCCCAGGTGCTGCCATTAGCTTCTTGTCCGTAAAGAGAGAAATTATCTGAGCCAACTTCTTCACCCGCTTTAATGAGCAAGGATGCTGATCCGCAAGTGGGGTCACATATCCGTGAACCGGGTTTTGATTTGGTAAGTTTTGCAATGAGCGTAGAAACTTCTTTTGGCGTAAAAAATTCACCAGCTTTTTTGCCGGCATCACTCGCAAAGTTCTCTATGAGAAACATGTATGCACCGCCAATGATATCAACACCTTCTAAATGTGATGGTCGTAAATCCAGTTCTTCCTTGTTGAAGTCAAGCAACAAATTTCTCAGTCGTGTATTCTTGTCTTTCGGTTCACCAATTTTACTGCTATTGAAATCTATGTTCTGGAAAATTCCCGCACCGTCCTCGCTGTAAAGCTTCTCACGGTTTGCTTCCTCCAAATCAGCCAACGCCACATTAATGAGTTCACCGATGTTGGCTTCATTGCGGTGGTCAAACAAATATTTAAAGTGGCTGTGTTCAGGCACAACAAAGCGTTCGTGCTTCATGGCACGGTCAGCCCGTTCTTTATCGCCATTGTATTTCTTTAGATGCGTCTCGTATTTATCATCATGCACATCGCTGAGATACTTTATGAAAAGCATCGTGAGCACATAGTCCTTGTAAACACTGGGGTCAATGCTTCCACGAAATGTGTCGCAAGCTTTCCAAACCGCATCGTTGATGTCTTTTTGAGTTATCTTCATTTTAAATGAATAATTAAAAGTGAATAATGAATAGTTATTTTTTTGAAGTTTTGATTGATGCGACAAGCATGGCGATAAGCTCTTTACATTCAGGTTGAAGGCTTGAAAAATCTTGAATAGACAAATAGCCAGTGTCATGAAGTAGCATGAGCCAGTACTCTGTTTCATTTGCTTCTTTAAGTGATACCGTGAGTTTATTAACAAAATCCGCTTTGCTTGCTGCAAATTCTGATTCTAGAATCAGGGCTCCTACAGCTGTTCCTGAGCGAAGAACTTGTTTACTCAACACAAACTCTTTTCTTTCTGAAACCAAACCTTGACTGAGTTTCACAATTTTGATGGCAAAGGCATAACTTTTATCTCTCAATGGACTTTTTGATTTTTCACTATTCATTTTTCTCTTTTCATTTTATAGCGTTGATAATCTGTTGTTGAATTTGTTTTTCGCGTAGCGAATTTATGTGCTCCTTTAATTTATTCTCCTGTACATGCAGTTCATGTATCTGCAAAATCAATTTTTGTTTTTCAATAGACGGAATTGGAATCTTTAAATTTCCCAAAGCTGAGTTTGTAATGGACGGTAGTGCCGTTCCTCTTGCTGCATCAGATAGTAATTTTTGTGTGTGTAAGTTATTGATGTGCCATGCAAGGAAAGCGGGGAGTACTTTTTTGTCTTGCAACTTAACTACTATAAACATAGAAGAGGCAACCGCAGGTTTGATGATACCTTTGTACTCCACGGCAAAGTGGTCATAGCCTTTTGCTGCAACCAACAAATCGCCTGGATGCAAGAAGTGTTTTTCTATCTTTCTGTCCCCTTTCAAATCCGGTTTTACTGTAGGGTTAAACTGGCGCTGACGATCGAAGTGCCTTGCTTGCAGATAATAGACCTCACCCTCTAATTCGGGCTTAGCATATACGCCAGATTGGATGGTTGCGATGTCGGAAAGCTTGTGTTTCAAAATTTATTTCTGTGTTATTGAGCTACAAAGTATGGCAATAATACGGAACATTGCCAATAAATAGTTCAGTATAAGAGCTACAAAATATTGTCAGGTAGCCTAAAATTCTGCAAATAAGGTCTTTTGTTCGCCTTACTCTCTGCGGTGTTGCTTCAAAAAAATAGCGGAAATGGTTGATCTATTGATTCGGTTGCTCGGCAAAATCACCGCGCAGTACACGGTACCGTTTTCTTGCCTCCGCGGCATAAACACTCCCCGGGAATTTGGTGAGAAAGTCAAGGTAAATGGCCTTCGCCTTGTCTTTATTTTTAAGGTAATTTTCGTACAGATCGCCTTGCAAGAAATAGGCATCATCAGCAAGGATGTCTTCGGGAAATTCGGTCAATATTTTCTGGAGTTTGGCCATCGCTTCCTCATAGCGTCCCCGCTTCATCAACAGGTTGGCCTCCAGCCAGTACACGTCATCGAAAATACCGGGCGCCTCTTTGGAGGGCGAAAAGTTTTCAAGTTTTGTTAGTGCCTCGTCCTGTTTGTTTTGAACAATCAACATTTCGATGGCCGCAAATTCTTTCAGCGCCTTGCCCGTGGAGTCGGTCGCTATATTTTCTTTTATCCGCATACTCAGCTCCATCGCGTCATTGGCGATTTCGCGGGTTGTTGCTTGTTTTAAAATATCAAGATGTTCTTCGGCCAACTTAAATTCTCCATTGAAATACCAAAGCTTGGCGTTGCGCAATTTTGCCTCATAGCCCAAGGGTGCTTCGTGTTGCGCTTTTTCCACTTGCGAATAAAGCAGGCTCGATTCCCAAGGTTCTCCTTTCAGTAAATAGATATCTCCGAGGTTAATTTTTGCCTTCGCATTTAAGGTGGGTGAAATTTTGGACTTTGCAATTAATTGTGTCAACGTAGTCACCGCAGCATCAAGTTCATCTAAGTAATAAGCTTGCAGCATGGCGGTGTTGAGTTCGGCCTCGTCTGCGCTAGGTTGATTAGCGTATTGCTTTTGAAATTTGGCGTACTCCACAAGGAGACCACGCACAGAATCTCTGTTCACCGGATACGATTTTTTTACCTTGGCTTCCCTGGCTTTTATGATTCCTAATTGAGCTGGTAAATAATTATCGCTGCCGGCAAAATCACGGGATACAAACTCAAAGCAGCGGATTGCATTTTGATAATCTTGATTGCTCATCGCCACTTGTCCTATTTCTAAAGTTTTGGAT
>DAHVFH010000165.1 GCA_027317105.1 Cytophagales bacterium | reverse complement strand
GGAGCGACAGGTATCGGAGCGGCCACAGGCTTGCCAGCGGGTGTAACGGCCTCGTGGGCATCGAACACGATCACGATCAGCGGCACGCCCACGGCCTCGGGCACATTTAATTACAGCATCCCGTTGACGGGAGGCTGCGGCATAGTGAATGCCACGGGCACGATCACGGTATCTCCATTGCCGGTTGTCAGTACCCCTTCCGCTGCTCTTTGTGTTGGGGCTTCTTTCACCTTAAGCCCTACATCAGGCGGTACTTGGTCGAGTAGTGATGCTACTATAGCCTCTGTTAATAATTCTGGATTGGTTACTGCGGTTTCTATTGGAAATGTTACCTTCACCTTTACAGAAACAATTTCAGGATGTAGTAATACAACATCCTCAGTGACGATCAACCCAACGCCCACGGTGGTCATCACCAACCCTGGTGCAGTGTGCAGCCCATTGACGGTAGACCTGACGGCCGCTGCCGTTACATCGGGTTCCACAGCAGGGCTGACGTACACCTATTGGACGGACGCTGGTGCTACGATAGCGCTAGCAAGTCCCAATGGGGTTGGCGTATCGGGGACATATTACATCAAAGGTTCCACAGTAACCTGTAGTTCTGTACAGCCAGTTGTGGTAACAATTAACACTCCGCCTTCGATTGTTTCAGTTTCGACAACCGATGCAACTTGCCTTGGTCTAAACAATGGAGTGATTCAGGTGAATAGCGTTTCGGGTGGTACTGCCCCATACCAATATTCGTCAGATAATGGAGCCGCTTTTCAATTATCTAATACCTTTAGCAATGTAGCTCCGAATAGCTATCAAGTTGTGGTAAAAGATAAAAATGGCTGCGTTTCTCCTGCCGTGAGCAAAACAATCAATGCGGGGACAACAATTACTGAAGCCGTCAGTGCGGTAAAAGCAACTTGTATAGGTACTTCAGATGGATCAATTTCTGTAACCACAGTAACGGGAGGCGTTTCGCCATATACTTATTCCAAGGATAATGGGACGACCTTCCAAACCTCAAATAATTTCGGGGGTTTGGCGGTAAATAACTATCAGGTTATTACAAAAGATGCTAATGGATGTCAATCACCTGCAGCTACTGTTTCTGTTGGATCTAATACTACCATTACTTTTACAGCCACACCAGCGAATGCTTCTTGTGCAGGAATTAATGATGGCTCAATTGTGATAACAAATGAAACTGGTGGATCTGGACCTTATACTTATTCTAATGATAATGGTACCACTTTTCAGGCATTGTCCACTTTTTCAAATCTAGCTCCGGCCTCCTACAACATTATCATCAAAGACGCTAATGGGTGTTCTTCGGCTGTAAGCGCAGCAGTTGTTGGAAGTAACACTACTATTTCCATTACCACGTTGAACCACACTGACGCAACTTGTTCGGGTCTCAATGATGGAACAATTACAGTAAGTGCAGTAAGTGGTGGCACAGGCCCGTACACCTATTCGGATGATAATGGTGTAACATTTCAGGCTGGAACTTCTTTTTCGGGACTAGCGCCAAATACGTACCAAGTTGTTGTAAAGGACAATAACGGATGTACCTCAGCTGCATCTTCAATCATTGTGAATGCTGGGTCAACAATAACCATTACAACTTCTAAAGTTGATGCAACCTGTGGAGGAAATAGCGATGGTTCAATAACGGTAGCTACTGTTACGGGAGGAAATCCAACCTATGCATATTCAAGTGATGGTGGATTAACTTATCAAGCGTCAAATGTGCTAAATAATCTAGCTGCTAATACTTATAGTGTGATCGTAAAAGACAATGTTGGTTGCTTATCTACCCCAGTTTCTGTGACGATAAATAATTCCGTTTCTATTTTACCAAACTTTACCAAGAACGATGCAACTTGTGCAGCTAATGATGGTTCTATCGTGGTGAATAGTGTGAGTGGAGGCTCTGCGCCATATATGTATTCTATCGATAATGGGTCTACTTTCCAAGCAGGGACTTCCTTTTCGAGTCTTTCGGTGGCTACCTTCACATTGGTTGTAAAAGACAATAACGGATGTTTATCAACGCCTATTGCTATTAACATTAGCAAGCCGGGTAGTTGTGGTGGAACTAACTGTGGCGTTTTTACAATTGTTGCCACCGACACTCGTCCCACTTGCTCGGCTCATGATGATGGAACTATTACCATTAATGTCAGTGGAGGATCGCCCAATTACATAGCTACACTTTCCGATCCCTCCCAAAGCTTTAGTCAGGCGTTGGCAGGTGGGGGGCCTTTCACTTTCATCAATCTTTCTCCATCGCTTACTTATCAATATACCATTCAAGACGCTGCAGGAAATACTTGTTCATTGCCTTATAGTTTGCCCATTCAAACCAATGTGCAAGCCACGGCTTCTGGTTTTGTGGATGCAACCTGCTATAACCAAGCCGTAGGTCAGGCAACAGTAACAGTAACTTCAGGAGGAACTTCCCCCTACCAATATTCTCTGGATGCCGGCACCACCTGGGTATCATTTACTTCGCCCGTAACCATTAACAACTTGATGCCGGCTGCCTCGCCTTACGCAATATTAGTTCGGAATAATTCAGCCGATCTTTGTCCTGCACAAGTTATGGTAACGATCAACAATGCTGTTGCCGACATCACTTCAACATTCAAAATCACGAATGCCTCATGCAGTAATAATGACGGGAGCATTAAAGCCTCCAAGATTTCTGGCGGAACTGGCCCGTATACCTATCGCTTAGATAGTATCTCTCAAGTGATGCCCTCTGACAGCACCTTTTCAGGGCTTTCGGGAGGATCGCACAAGTTTACCGTGATCGATGCAAATGGATGTTCAAAATATTTTAACCTAATAGTCACCTTCCCAGGCCTTGTTAACTTTACTACCTTGGTAAATGCTCCCACTTGTACAGGGAGTGGAAATGATGGCAGCGTCATTGCTACGATAACCTCGTCTGGGACTTTTAGTATTGGTATTACTACAAGTTTGGTGAATCTTCCTAGTGTTTTTCAAACTGTTGTTTCCGCGGGAAGTACTCCGGTAACATTCGACAGTCTATCACAAGGGAACTATTATGTGGTGGCTCAACCCGTAGGGGCATTATGTCCAACGCGGACGTTGGTCACTATTGGTGGCGGACCGGTGGCGGTTAACTTCAATTTTATTTCAAAGAACTTTATTTGTTTTGAGGCAAAAGGTGTTGTGGATATTTATGGAATTAAAGGATCACCTTCCATTGATTATAGCTACGAGGTAATTAGTCAAGGCAACATTGCTCAAAGCGGCACGATCACACAACTTCAAGCATTGGATACCGTAATTATTTCAAACTTAGTGAGTGGAAGCTATCAAATTCATCTTTTCCAGGATCAGTCGGCCTCGTCTGGCTGCGCAGCACCGATTTCATCATCATTCAAGACGTATACGATTACCGGTCCAACGGCTGCGTTAGATACATTATTTGTTAACAAGGATTTTTCATTGCCAAATGTGCCTAGTGGCGCTATGCTGATTGGCCTAAAAGAAAGCCAGGAACAGCCCTACCAGTTGATGCTCCAGTTGATCACACCTTTCATCCAGGGGCAGAAGAATCCTAATGCTTTTGATTCCGTGTGGGTAAATGTGCCAAGAAATAATCAGAACCAAATCATTGAATTGAATGCAATGAAGCTCTACCCAGGGGATTACCGATTGTCCATACGGGATACCCTTGGTTGCACGAAGACTTATAATATTAACTTAAATACGGCTGCCGGAATTTTTATCCCTAATATTTTTACACCAAATGGTGATGGCAAGAATGATGCCTTTGAGGTGGTCAATTTACCCACTGGATCCGCCAATCAGGCTAGCATAGTGATTACCAATCGATGGGGTAAACAAGTCTATCAAAATGACAGTTATGGTTTTGAAAATAACTGGTGGAATGGTGGCTCAGAGGCAGATGGAATTTATTATTACAGGCTGAATTCTGGGGGCAAGTCCTATACGGGATGGGTTGAAATCCTACACCCTAACTATTGATTCCTTACTATTCAATCGAATTTAAAAACTCCATTGTGTCAACCCCATCCGCATAATCGTTGACATTGGGGTATTGGGCTTGGCCAAAGGGAATACTTTCAGAGTACCATCCGTTTGCAGAAAGGATGCACTGAATCTTATCGGCTTGGGCTTTAAGTTTTGATTTCAAATCATTCTGGTCTTTGTAATATTCGTAAAATACAGTAGAGATAGGGGAGACCAGATTTTGATTTTCTGTAAGCATAAAAAAACCAGAATCATAAAAATGAGTTTGGTTTACCAATAGAATTGATTTTTGATAGTCGTAGTTGTTAGCAAACTTGTGATGATTGATAAGGGGTTGAAAGGACTCCCAGCTTTTAATAAGCGGGATGAAATCAAATTTTTCGGGAACGTAAATTTTTGAAACATTACGGCAGCCGAGGCCGAAATAACTAAAAACGTCTTTACCTAAAATTGAAAACGCTTCCGCCTTTTCTTCTCCTAGAATCACTGCGCACGAAGATCTGTTCTTCCGGATAATATGGGGTATATTTCTAAAATAATATTCGAAATAACGAGACGTGTTATCGCTTCCGGTAGCAATCATCGCTTCTACTCCATTTAGTCGCTCTTCAAAATATAATAGGTCTGCAAAGCCGCGGTTGGTGTCAATTAATTTGTCTTTTATAAAATTCATTAATACTGAATCTTGTGAACTCACTTTTGCTATCAAAATATTTCCTGATAAAACCACACACAGCAGGTCATGAAATCCAACTAAAGGAATATTGCCTGCCATGGCCACACCGACTTTTTTTGGAGTTATTTCTTGTTGGTCATACTTCGCTTGCCATTTTTCAATGGTATCCTGATCTAAAAACTTTGAAATGCCTACGAGCGCCATGTTGACATTTTCAGGGGTAAACCACCCATTTTCATTTCGTGCTTTATCAGTCAAATCGGTCAATTCCTCGTTTGTTAGGTTCTTGATTTTTTGTCCTAGTAGAGCAAAAGCATTAATTCTTTCCTTGCGTATCATAAATTTTGAACCATTGGCCTTAGACTTTGTTTTTGTATGATAAGTCGTTGTGCCTTATTTTTGCAGCGAAATTATAGAAAACATAGGCCATGGCCATTAAAATCACTGATGAATGTATTAATTGTGGGGCGTGCGAACCCGAATGCCCCAATACGGCTATTTATGAAGGGGGCCGGGAGTGGACTTGGGCTGGTGGTACGAAACTAGCTGAAGTAAAGTCTGAAGACGGATCCGTTTCGGATGCGAAGGCACTTCAGCCTCCAGTCTCTGACGAGTTCTACTATATTGTTTCCGGTAAGTGTACCGAGTGCACAGGCTTTCATGAAGAACCTCAATGTGCCGCTGTTTGTCCGGTAGATTGCTGTGTGCCTGACCCCGATCATGTGGAGTCAAAAGATGTGCTGATGGCCAGGAAATCGTATTTACACAATGAAGAATTGCAGGCTTAAAGGTTAGTGAGGGCAGAGTTAAATAATGATTCCTTAGGCTTAACAAACCCGCTTGTATTTCAAAAATTTTACATCCATTTACCTCATTTTTGCTCTCTTGATCAAATAAGCTTGAAGTACCTCAAAATAATCCTTTTGAGAATTGGCAGAAATAAAATCAATCTTCAACTGATTGCATTTCATTTTGAGTTCGGTGTGCACCAAATTTAACTCCTTAATAAATTTATCTTTGACCTCGACAGGGTTTAATTTTAGTTTTTCTCCACTCTCCAAATCAACGAACTCGTAAGGCCGCTCTTCAAAATTAAAAGCAAGCTCGGTATTGTGGTCCGTGATGTGAAAGAGTAATACCTCATGCTTGTTGTGTTTTAAATGTTGAAGGGCTTTGAAAATTTCATCATGATTTTCACCTTCAAACATATCGCTAAAGATTATCACCAAAGACCGTTTATGGATTTTTTCTGCCAGTGTATGAAGAACCTCCGAAATTCGCGTTGGCCTGAGCGATGGTGGCGCATTTAATTTTTGATCCAGTAGCTTATAAAGCTTGTTTAGGTGAGCAGGAGTAGATTTTATTGAAGTCAGCTCATCTAAGCCATCCGAAAAAAGGGCCAGACCAATGGCATCTCTTTGATGGCTGAGCAAATGAGCCAAAGCAGCAGTGGAGTAGATGCTAAATCGAATTTTATCGTTTCCCGGCTTTGGATAGTACATAGAAGGCGAACAATCCAGGGCAATTAGGCACCGTAAATTTGTCTCCTCTTCATACTGTTTAGTAAATAAACGGTCGGTACGTGCAAAAACTTTCCAGTCGATATGGCGAATACTTTGGCCTTCATTGTATAAGCGGTGTTCGGCAAATTCAACTGAAAATCCATGGTACGGGGACTTGTGGAGACCGGTAATAAAGCCCTCTACCATCTGCCTGGCCAGTAATTCTAACCCTCCGGCTCGCCTCACCTCTTCAAAGTTTATTGCAGTCATAGAGGCAAAAATGGAAAAAAGAATGGGTTTTATTATGGTAAAACTGTTTACGAGTGGTTTTTCTTGAAGCTTCGTTTGCAAAAAAAGATTAAAATAGTACCTTCGGCAGACCTAAGTACAAACCAAACCGAAAGAACCGTGGAAGAGAACAATAACAATGGAAGAGAGGAGATCTTTTCTGAAAGAGTGAAGGCAGGAAAACGCACTTATTTCTTCGATGTAAAAGCTACCCGAGCGAATGACTTTTATGTTACCATCACCGAAAGCAAAAAGCGATTCAATAAAGACAACGAGGGGTTTACCTACGAAAAGCATAAAATTTTCCTCTACAAAGAAGATTTTAATAAGTTCATGGAGGCATTGAATAATACGATCAACCATGTGAAAGACGAACTTATGCCTGGCGTGGATTTTTCTTCATTCGAACACCGGCATGAGGAAAAAGAAGTGGTAGTTGATGCGGAAGCAAATGTGGTAAAACCTGCTCATGACAATGAGCTTCGTTGGGACTAACAATTTTTACTTTACCTATACCTAACCTGATTAATCCCGCTATATAGCGGGATTTTTCTTTTACCAGAAGTTGAACAAACCCCTTATCTTTGCGCCTCAAAATAATGATAATTCATGAGTTTAAAGTGTGGTATCGTAGGTCTGCCCAACGTAGGTAAATCAACTCTTTTTAATGCTATTTCAAATAATAAAGCCGAGGCAGCAAATTTTCCATTTTGCACGATTGAGCCCAATGTAGGCGTTATTTCTGTTCCTGATGCACGTCTAAAAATATTGGAAGGACTGGTAAACCCACAAAAAATACTTCCTACTACTTTTGAATTTGTGGACATTGCTGGCTTGGTGAAAGGCGCGAGCAAGGGAGAAGGGTTGGGCAACCAATTTTTGGCTAATATTCGAGAAGTGGATGCCATCGCCCATGTGGTGCGCTGCTTTGAAAATGACAATATCATCCATGTGGGTGGAAAAGTTGATCCAATTTCCGACAAGGAGATTATCGATACGGAACTGCAATTGAAGGATCTTGATTCGGTTGAGAAAAAAATCAGTAAAGTGGAGCGATCCGCTAAAAGCGGTGACCTAAAGGCTAAAAAGGAATTGGCTACGCTACTTAAATTTAAGGAGGCTCTGCTGGCAGGTAAAAATGCCCGTGCGATTTCCACGGAGGCGGACGACCGCAAAGCGATTGAAGACATTCAATTGCTCACCGATAAACCCGTAATCTATGTGGCCAACGTAGACGAAAAATCCATTCACACCGGAAATAAATTTGTAGAGGCATTAAAGGATCTGGTAAAAGATGAAGGAGCGGAGGTGGTGATGGTATGTGCTGCCATTGAAGCCCAAATAGCTGAACTGGATAATGAACCAGATCGTCAGGTTTTCTTGGAAGAATATGGTTTAAGAGAATCCGGTCTAAACCGGCTGGTTCATGCGGCCTATCATTTATTGAATCTGATCACCTATTTCACCGCGGGAGAGAAAGAAGTTCGCGCCTGGACGATTCACCGCGGATGGAAAGCCCCACAGGCAGCAGGGGTTATACACACAGATTTTGAAAAGGGTTTCATTCGTGCAGAAGTAATTAAGATCCAGGATTATCAGAAATATAAGACAGAATTGGGCTGCAAGGAAGCAGGAAAATTGGCGGTGGAAGGAAAGGAATATGTGGTGGAAGATGGTGACGTGATGCACTTTCGGTTCAACGTTTAACTTACAGAATCAGAAGATTCCTTACACGTTGAAGCGCAATTTCGTTGATTTTTAGTACCTTAGCTTTCCGCTCAATTAAAATTTTTAGGCGGGGTTATTTTTCGAAGATATTTTTTACCCCTAACAAATAGAGGCTGTGAGGATCAGGATAGTCTTTTCCCTGAAAAACCGCGGGGCATACGTGCCTTTCCACCATCAGTTTTTGCTGGCGCAAGCGGTAAAAGGTTTGGTAATGCTTGGTGGAAAAAGCGATTTTTTCAGCTTTAATCAATATAACTTCTCGGGTCTGAAGGGACAAATTAAAATCAGCCGTAAAGGCCTTCATTTTTACTCCTCACGCATCACCTTAGTGTTTTCCTCTTCTAGTAAAGAGTTTACCGAATACTTTTTATCGGTTTTGTTTGCCCAAAAGGAGTTGATTATTGGAAATCTTCAGTTGATTCCGGAAGCGCACGAAAGCGAAGAATCCATTGCCAGTGGCGAGGCAATTAAATTTTTGTGCATCTCACCCATTGTACTCTTACAAGCTTCTTTTAATGATGAACAAGGCAAGAGATTCATTTCACCTGAAAACGATGAATTTTCTGACTTACTTTATGACAATACGATGGCACGCATGGAAGCGACTGGAAAGTATCCATCGAATACCCTGAGCAATTTTTATAAATTCCAATTGGTAGCCGACCACGACTATCTCACGAAAATTCAGACTATGCACAAAAAGTTTGCGCGTATCTATCCACTCTTCGATTCGGATGTTAAATACGAAGTCCGTGGCTATACGTTCCCTTTTACACTTTACGCTCCCCAACCGGTTCAGCAATTTGTTTATGAGAATGGCCTTGGTCATTTTTCGCACAAAGGTTTTGGCATGCTTGACGTGGCCAATGCTAGTTCCATCGCTAAGGAGGAGAGCATGGAGATGCACGCCTAACTGATTCGAAAGTTTGGTAAATAGGCGGTTTTCAAAGTGTTATCCGTTTATATGACCACTTAACCATTCATTTGATCTAATTTAAAAATCTTATTCCTTTCACTTACCCTTTTCATTACCTTTTACGGGAATAAAATCTATTCTCCATGAAAAGCCTAACCTTCTTTTTCGTCTTGTTGATTTGCCTTGCATTTTCTTTGCCTGCGCAATCACAATTGGCCACTCCAAACTCCTATGATGCCAAATTTTTTGATAAGCTAAAATGGCGGAATATCGGGCCGCACCGAGGTGGCAGATCATTGGGCGCATCAGGAAGTCCTGGCCGGCCACTTGAATATTATTTTGGTGCAACCGGTGGCGGGTTGTGGAAGACAACCGATGGTGGAACAGAATGGGCTCCAGTAACTGATGGACAAATTTCGAGTTCCTCTATTGGTGCTGTGGCTGTTGCCGAAACTAATCCAGATATTGTTTATATCGGTGGGGGTGAAACTGAACTCAGAGGCAGCATTACGCAAGGTGATGGTGTTTATAAAACCATTGACGGAGGGAAAACCTGGCGCTCACTAGGCCTAAAGGAAACCCAGGCAATTTCACGTATCCGTGTTCATCCTACAAATCCTGACATTGTATATGTTGCCGCATTGGGACATCCCTATGGTGACAACGAAGAGCGTGGCGTTTTCAAATCGACTGATGGTGGAAACACGTGGAAAAAAGTATTGTATGTAAGCCCCAAAGCAGGCGCTGCCGATTTGATTATAGATAGAACAAATCCTAAAATTTTATACGCCACTACCTGGCAGGTTTATCGTAAAGCATGGAAAATGTGGGGCGGTGGACCGGACTGTAAATTATGGAAATCCGAGAATGGTGGCGAGACCTGGACGGATCTATCTAAAAATCCAGGAATGCCCGATGGGCCGTTGGGAAAAATTGGTATTACCGTTTCTCCTGCCGATAACCACAGACTTTGGGCTATTGTGGAAGCGAATGAAGGAGGCGTTTTCAGAAGTGATGACGCAGGCGCAAGCTGGAAAAAAATTAATGACGATCGGAAACTTCGGCAAAGGGCTTTTTATTATTCAAGAATTTATGCTGATCCTATCGATAGAGAAACAGTGTACTGTTTAAATGTAGAATTTTTTAAGTCCACAGACGGTGGTGTAAAATTTGATCAGAAAATTAATGTGCCTCATGGCGATAATCACGATTTGTGGATCGACCCAAATAATCCATTGCGGATGATTGAAGCCAACGATGGAGGAGGAACAGTGTCTGTGAATGGTGGAAAAAGCTGGACAGCCGAAGACTACATCACCACGCAAGTTTACCATGTCACCACCACCAATCACGTTCCTTATCATGTAGCAGGAGCACAGCAAGACAATTCTACCATTGCCATACCCAGTGATGGTTGGGATAATATGAATGTGCTGGGTGAATGGGGCTACGAAGTTGGGGGAGGTGAGAGTGGTTATATTACTTCACATCCGCTAAATCCAGATATTTTTTATGCTGGAAGTCAGGGCGCACTGTTGACACGTTATGATAGAACAAACGGCCAAGAAAGGGACATTCAGGTTGATCCCCGGTTTTTCTCTGGCGAGCCAGCCAGTGAATTGCCCGAACGTTGGCAATGGACTTTTCCAATTGTATTTTCGCCAGTTGATCCAAAAATCTTATTCACCTGTTCTCAACACGTTTGGAAAACTACAGATGATGGCCAAAGCTGGCAAAAGATAAGTCCTGACTTGACGTATGCCGATCCGGAAACGTTGGGCGTTTCAGGTGGTGTAATTACCCGTGATATGAATGGCCCTGAAATTTATGCTACCGTATTCGCATTGGCTCCTTCCTATCATGATGTCAACACAATTTGGGCAGGATCGGATGATGGTAAAATTCAGATCACGCGGAACGGTGGAAAAAACTGGACAGATATTACGCCAAAAGATTTACCTAAAAATTCATTGGTCTCAATTATTGACGAGTCGAGACATACTCCAGGAACAGCTTATGTAGCAGTCAATCGTTATCAGGTAGATGATCGGCAGCCTTATGTTTATCGGACAAAAGACTATGGAAAGACCTGGACAAAAATTATTACGGGAATAAAGGATGGACATTTTGCGCGGGCGGTTCGTGAAGACCTCGTTCGTCCGGGTCTTTTGTTTTTGGGAACAGAGCACGGAGCTTATGTTTCATTTAATGCCGGTGACAACTGGCAACCCTTGCAATTGAATTTACCGGATACACCAATCCGTGATTTGGTGGTGAAAGATAATGACGTGGTATTGGGAACGCACGGTCGTGGCTTCTGGATTTTAGATGACATTCAACCATTACGACAATTGTCCACTGAAATGATGAAGCAAAATGTAATCTTCTTTCAGCCGGGAGACGCCATTCGTGGTGTGGGCAACGAAGTGTTTCAATATTATTTAGGAAGTAAAACCGATTCGGTTAAAATTGAAATTCTGGACGGGCAAGGAAAATTAGTTCAAACCTTTTTGGGGGATAAGCCTGAATACAAAGCTGATCCAAATATTCCTCGGTGGGAACGCGAGCCCGCAAAACCAACTACGGCCACCGGCCTGAATACGTTTACCTGGAACTTGCGTTATCCCGGAGCGACCGTCTTTGAAGGAATGATTTTGTGGGGAGCCAATGCCAAGAGCGGCCCGAAAGCACCTCTTGGAAAATACCAGGTGCGATTTACATCGGGGAGTTATTCGCAGACGTATCCTTTCAATATCACCATGAATCCTAACCTGAAAGGGATTACGGAGGCAGACTTGAAAGAGACTTTTGACTTGGCGATGAAGATAAGAGATCGGGAAAGTGCAGCTAACGAAGCGGTCATTCAAATTAGAAAAATTAGAATAAAAATTGAAGGGGGATTGAAGAGCATTAATGATCCTGCAGTGAGTGCATCAGCAAAAGACCTTGTTGCTAAACTCACAGCCATTGAGGAGGACTTGTATCAGACTAAAAATCGGAGCAGCCAAGATCCGCTTAACTTTCCGATTAAATTAGGTAACCGTATTTCTGCCGTACGAAGAAGTTTGGAGTTGGGCGATGCAAAACCAACAGCCGGTGTTTACAAGGTGTTTGGGGAGCTTTCAAAGGAACTGGATGCGGAACTTGTGAAACTCAATACCGTTTTGACTGGGGAGCTTCCGGACCTAAATCAAAAACTGAATTTGAAACAATAATTCGTTATTGCCTGGTGTTCACCTGCACAATGTAGTAACCTAACAATAGATCGGCATTAGGTTGCAAGGCGTGATTGTAGATGGCAACTTCATAGGTGTTTTCAGTTTCATAATGTGATCCTTCGATGGCGTAAGGACTCGTTTTTTTAGCGTCAATCACATATTGATAATCGTACCACCCTTGTTTAAGGAACTGCTGGGATTTGTACATTCCATCTGTTGAATCGTACGTCATGCGATTTTCTGCTGATCGCTGGTAGTCATTAAATTTTCCAATCACGTAAACATCGCCATTATAAGGTGCATTGGTTTTCAATCCGAAATCCACATACAAATAATTTCCGTTAATGGCCGGCTCCCCAGTGTCTGTGTTGTCGATGATATATCCACCGTCATTGTCTTTCGTCTGCGAGTAAGGATCGTCCCCTTTAGGTTTGTCAACTTGGATAAATAATTCGTACGGTTTGGTCGTCTTGATTAGCCTACCTGTATTTACCCCAGGATAATTAAGCGATCTAAAATCCGCATAACGAAATTCACTTCCGCCCTTAAATTGCCTAGCCTCATCCATTGACTTATATTCCAGTTGATTTTGGTCATCGCGCACAAAACTGGAAGGAACATCCATTTTCACGTTGTCCCATCGCTGATTCTGCCGGATGTTCACATGTACGGAGACGGTCGGGTTCATGATCTCTACATCTTTGTAATCTACCACGAAATTAAACGGCTGCAGGGTGGTATTGATCGTGCCAGCACCGATAAATTGGTCATCTTTGGTAAAGCTTATTTGCGTGTCGAACACCATCATCCGCCTGCTGAACATCAGATTTTTGATGTCGTCCCGATAGACGATCAGCAGGTAATTGCCGGGTATCTTTACAGGAGGCACTTGAAAACGATAATGGATATAATGCACTTGGGTGTTGGCAGACGCGTTGTAATCAGTGAACGGAAATTCGTTAAAGTTTTCCAGGTAGTCCAGGTCGGTTAATTGAGATTGTGTCCAATCAAAGTTGCAGTGGATTAACTTAACGTAATAATTGCTCCGATTATCTTGTAGGTCGTCAAATTCGAGCAACAAAATTTGCTGGTTAATCGGTGCGGAAGAAGGTTGCAAAAAATCCTGTGGGCCTCCCAGGTTAGGGTAGAGTTGAACGGTTTTTATAGTAGGCTCGTAAATTTTATCGGTGAAAGAAAGTTGCTTTTGGGCCAACACGCTAACTTGTAAAAAGGACAGCAGAACGAAAAAAATGATTCCCATTCTACTTTTAGTAGCTTGGTACTGCCTTCTATTGGAGTTTAATACGTGGATTGGGGAAACGAAGCAGTTCATTATTGAGGTAATATTTAGTTGTCAAAGCTAAACGAAAAAAATAAGGTGTTTCGCATTCCAACTTATTGTTTTATTAACGTGTCAAATACGCAGATCGATATAAATGCTCAGTGAAAAAGAGCTAGTAAATGGCTGCGCCAAAGGCGAACGGGCAGTGCAGCGCATGTTGTACGACTGCTATTGTAGTCGGCTGATGGTTGTATGCCTGCGCTATGCTAAGAGCGTGCCGGAGGCAGAGGATATCCTTCAGGAAGGATTTTTGAAGATTTTTAGAGGCTTGAAATCGTTTCGGTTTGAATCGCAGCTTTTTACCTGGATGACTCGAATAATCATTAACACCGCATTGAATCATCAGCGCCAGAAGCTCTACTTACTGCCCATGGTAGATGCAGAGGACGCGAATTTACAAGAAGACGAAAAAATTAGCCTTGCCGATTTCCATTTGTCAGAGCTGATGGCCATTGTGCAGTCCTTGCCCGATGGCTGCCGCCTCGTATTTAATTTGTTTGCGGTAGAGGGATACGGGCATAAAGAAATTGCGGAGATGCTTGGGATTAACGAAGGTACTTCCAAGTCGCAATATAACCGGGCGAAGAGTTTGCTTCGGGCAAAATTAGAAAACGTGAAAACGAAGTATGGGAAAGTTTGAAGACAGTTGGAAGGAAGTTTTTGGAAGAGCGGAAGTATCGCCTGCGGATTCCGTATGGTCAAAAATTGACCACGACTTAGCCAACGCGGATACTTTCGACCTCAAGAGAAGGGTTGTATTGTACCAACGCGTTGCCGCTGTGTCTATCTTGTTCGCGCTTCTCGCGGGGTCTTTTGGGTTTTATAGGTGGCGTGTTGACAATTCAAAATTCACGCAGCAAAAATCAGTTGAGCATAACCCATTCACAAAGAAAAAAGAAAAATCTCATAACAGGGAGAAGGTGGTAGGTGATTTGAAAATGGAGAAAGAAACAAATAGCAGGACAGAAAACATAGTTGAGCCAAAGGTCACCCATGTTTCAGGTAAACCAGTCTTACCACACCACCCTTCTGATAACAATCTCATCGCTTCTAATCCTAGGCGAAGTGATAGTAGCAAATTGGAAAGGAAGTCAATCGCGTCTAATGATCAATTGGTGGATTCAAAGAATAATGAAACCCATGATTTGCAACTTGTCTCCGCACCATCAATGAAAAAATTGTTTCACTATGACGACACGGCAGTTCCTGGTTTGGATCTTTTGCCCACTAAAAGATTGCAAGGTGAACCAGTTATTGCTGAACTAGCTCGAAAATTAACTGTCCTTTCGCCTGACCTCATTATTACGAGACAAGATAAATCAATGCATGAGAAGTTGTGGGCTTCATTTACTGTGTCAAGCGGTAGATTTAGTTCAAATGCAAATCCATATTCAAATTCGCAGGCTTACGCAACTTATGGCCCTTCTTCGTCAGTTCAAACACCACTGAACTTGTCGACCGCAAAAGGCACATTCTATTCAGTAGGAATGTTGGGAGGTGCGAGAATAGCAAGGCATTGGGTGCTTCAGGCGGGTTTTTTGTATTTGAACCAATCGATTGGCGCTCTTTCCACGATCAATTCATCGGGTTCGCTTTCTGCCGTGGCGAGTTATGTTGCCAACCCGGCAGCCAATGTGATCACTTCTGCTTCACCTTACACGGTCATAAGTACCAACGAATTTGTTTCTGTTCCGGTGTTTGTGGGCTATCTTTTTATCGATAAAAAAATAGGGCTTCAATTAAATGCCGGTGCAGCGGCCGATTTTTTTATTCGGAACACACTTTCTGATCCAAAGGGTCAACAACAAAGTTATTCGCAAGGAGCGGGAAAAAATTCTCCCTATCGTTCAGTTGATATGGTTGGACTGATGAGTAGTGAATTGAGCTATCGGTTCGGCAGCCGCTACCGCTTTTCGCTGGTTCCAGGATTACGTTACTCGTTCAACCCGGCATTAAAATCTACTACGGAGCAAACTAATAAGCCTTGGTGGTGGGATATCGGATTTCGGGTCAGGTATATTCTTAAATAATAGAGTCACGCAATGTGTATTCCTTAGTGACTTCGAGTCTTTGTGGCAATGTAAAAGTTGTAGAATTGAGCCACTAAGACACGAAGGCACTAAAGTTGCGCCAAGTAAAACCAATGAAATTCAATTATGTGTGTAACATCAAATAAATGACTATTTGAAAGAAATGTCTATTGCTCTTCCAACTTAATCAGACCAGTACGTGTCTAACTTCATAAATCCTAAAATATTGATTTATGAAAAGGATCACTACTCCATTTAATTTATTCTCAATTTTACTCGCTGCGTCTTTTGCTATGGTGCTGTTTCGTTGCTCTGACC
>DAHVFH010000155.1 GCA_027317105.1 Cytophagales bacterium | reverse complement strand
GATATACACTACACTGTATTTAGTTTTAACCTTTGTGCTATCCTTCCAAATAATACGGGCCTCATTGTCGGGCTTGACCTTGTGTTTGCTTTCCTGATTGGCAACATACTTTTCCAAATCGTCCGGGGACTGTGGCACAGTAGGCATTGCGGGATCAAATCTAGGCTTAGCAGGTTCGGGACCAAGAAAATAAATTCCAAGCAACACGATAATGGGAAAAGTAAAGAAGATGAGTTTTCTTTTCATGGCAAATCCTTATTTCTGAATCAAAGCTACTTTTATTTCTGAATAATCTAAGGCGAACATTACTTTTCAAATTTCACAATCATCTTTCGTATCCGGTCTTCCAATTTTTCAGAAGTAAGTTTTTCGCGCATGCGATCCACCATGATCGGAAATGCAAAAGGTGTAGGCTTATCAGGCTCGCGGATAATAATTTTTTGGTGATGAATGCGGTGCAAGGCTTGGCGTAATCGAGCCTCTTCCAATTGAAAATCCATTACCTCTTCAAAAGCTTGCAAAAGTAACAAGTTCGTAGAATCGTAGTCGTTGAATACATTAAAAAATAGCTGAGAGGAAGATTGCAGATGTTTTTCTTTAATGGGCTTACCCGGAAATCCTTTGAACACCAGTCCTGAGATCGCAGCAATGTCGCGAAATTTTCTGCGTGCCATCTCTGTGGAGTTAATGCTGGCTTGAATTTCTTTCAATAAATTATCTTCACTCAGGATATCGGTCTCAACGGCTTCGTAAATTGGAATCTCCTGATCAGACAGCAGTTCAAATCCGTAATCGTTCATGGCAATAGAAAATGTAATCGGCTTGATCTGTGCTAAGCGATAGGCCACCAATGCTGCAAGACCTTCGTGCACATTTCGCCCTTCAAACGGATACATCAACACATGATACCCTTCTTCTGAATGAAAATATTCAATTAAAAATTCATTCTTTTTGGGTAGATGCGAACGTTCTTCCTGCAGGCGCATCAAAGGCCGAAGAAAAATCATCTCTTCATCCGTCTCGATATTATTGGCAGCTTCATCGATTTTTAATCGGATCATTTCGCTCATCTGTGAGGAAAGGGGCATGCGTCCACCTTGCCAGGAAGGTACTTTTCCCGACTTTCGTTTCGAGAGTCGTACATGTACTTCCATATCTTTAATGCGCACCAGCTCCAGGTTTTTGCCGGCAAACCAAAATGCATCACCAATGTTGAGTCGAGAGATAAAATACTCTTCGATCGAACCCAAGTATTTACCCGAAACATATTTCACCCAAAGCGAGTTGTCGCCCACAATCGTTCCGATAGAAAGGCGATGGCGATAGGCAATCCGTTTATTTTCAACTTTAAATAATCCTTCCTCCACCACTACTTTCTGATACTCGTTGTAAGCCGTTAGCGCTTCACCCCCAGTGGTTATAAAATTCAAAACCCATCTCCACTCTTCTTCGGTGATGGAGGAAAAGCTAAACGTATTTTTAATTTCATGATAAACTTGATCAGGATAAAAACCATCTGAAACAGCTAGCGTAACTAGATATTGAATCAACACATCAAATGATCGAATGTACGGAACCCTATCCTCTACGATTTTCTGCTTCATCGCCTCGCGCAAGGCGGCTGCCTCAGTAAGTTCCAGGGAGTTGGTAGGTAAAAAATAAATTTTGCTTACGGCATTCGGTTGATGCCCACTGCGACCTGCGCGTTGTAAAAAACGGGCCACACCCTTCGGGCTCCCCACCTGAATGATCGTCTCTACCGGACGGAAATCCACACCCAAATCCAAGCTCGAAGTACAAACGACTGCTTTCAACTTTCCCTCATGCAACTGATCTTCCACCCAATTGCGCAGTTCAGCGCTGATCGAACCGTGGTGCATCGCCAATACGCCCGAAAGTTCGGGCACCTTTTCCAATAATTTTTGATACCAGATTTCTGCAAACGATCGGGTGTTGGTAAAAATGAGGGTACTTTTTCCTTGCAAAATAATCGGGATAACTTTTTCCAACAGCACAATTCCCAGATGGCCTGACCAAGGTAGGCGCTCAACTTCATCAGGAAGAATGGATATGATCTCAGTTTTCTTTTCGAGGTTTGACCAGATGATTTTAATTTTCTTTTTCAGTGTGAAGTAGTCTCCCAATAATACCTGCATAGATTGCTCCATATTTCCGATGGTGGCAGATATACCCCAAATTTTCAAACCCGGTGCCACCGATTTCAATCGCGAAAGTGCTAATTCAACGAGTACTCCACGCTTTGAGCCAAGAAGTTCATGCCATTCATCAATGACAACTGATTTTAAGTTCTTGAAGTACGTGGTGTAGTTTTTCTGGGCTAATAGTAAATGCAAACTTTCAGGCGTAGTGATCAAAAACTCAGGTGGTTGAATTAATTGTCTTTGTTTTTCTTTTGTTGTTGTATCTCCACTGCGCACACCCACTTTCCACGATGAGTCCATCCCCTTGACAGCTTCCTTAGCTGAATATTCAATTTCTTTACCCAAAGCCCGAATCGGTGTGATCCAAATGGATTGAAGACCTTGCATCTTTCTATTGGCTAACCCCTCCAGTAAAATCGGAACCATCAGCGAATAGGTTTTTCCGCTTCCAGTAGGGGCATTCACCAAACCACTTTGGCCCTTGCCATAACTTTCCCATGCCTCAGTCTGAAAAGTAAAGGGCTTCCAGCTTTTGCTGGTAAACCAGCTTAAGGCTTTAGCAAAGTCAGTCTTGAGCATTTGCCAAATGAAAGAAATTTAATGCAAACATTTTCGGTAAGAATAGATTGAAAAAACAAACGTTGCTTGGCATTTTCTTTGCTATTTCCGTCAGGTATTGGCGCCTCGTCCAGGTTTTGTACAAAGCTCACCAAGTTCGATTTTATTTTTGACTTCATTTTTTTTGCACAAGCCAGAGACCAAAGGCCACATCTACAAATTTGTGAAGAGCCCTCCAGGAGCTTTAAAAAAAAATGAAAAATCCTGCCTTACTTTGGCTTCGTTGAAGTTGACCGTATGATATTCCTCAAACGCAATAGAAACCGTTCTACGAGCTTGCCGATGATGTCTTTTCCTGCACTTTAGTCATTGGAAAGTATTCAAAGATAGGATTTTATTGATTTTATCAATATTCAAAATAATTCAAAACCTCGTGCAACCCTGGCCGTTAACTCTGCATCTCCCTTGTGTAAAACAATAAATGGGGCTACAAATTTACCGCGCAAAAGAAACCGAACTGATCGAAGGCTGTCAACGGCAAAACCGTGAAGCGCAGCATGCCCTTTACCGCACTTATTCCGGCAAAATGTATTCGCTTTGCTGTCGCTATGTGAAAGACCGGATGGAGGCCGAAGATGTGTTGATTACCTCTTTTACGAAAATATTTGAAAAAATTGGGCAGTTTAAGGGTGAAGGAAGTTTTGAAGGATGGATCAGGCGCGTAGTGGTGAACGAATCACTCACTTACCTGCGCAGGAACAAAAACATGTACCTCGAAACTGATATTGAAGAGGCCGCCTTCGAACCGGACTATCGTAAACTCGAAAACCAGCTCGAAGCGGATGACTTAATGAAGTTGATCGAAGCCCTGCCTGTAGGCTATCGCACGGTGTTCAACCTGTATGCCATTGACGGTTACACACATCAGGAGATTGGTGAACAATTAGGCATCAGTGAAAACACTTCCAAGTCGCAGTTGAGCAGGGCCCGGGCATTGCTCCAAAAGAAACTAGTAGAAATTGAAAAGGAATTGATTCAAAATACGAATTGATATGGAAAATAAAATTGATAAGTTCTTCAAAGACAGACTTGACGAGCACGCCATCGCTCCCTCTGAAAACGCGTGGGCGAAAGTTGAAGCCAAACTTTCAAAAAAAAATAATGTAATCGCGTGGCGGGTGGCGGCTGGTATACTGTTAGCGGGCGCGCTCATCTCATTGATTTATTGGTCGTCCGTAAAGTGGTCTGTGGGGACACAGACTATGGTGGCAGAAACGAAGGCCAAAGTGCGGATAGATCAATCGCAAAAAAGGGATAGCCTTACTCTTTCAGAAAAAGCTACGACCTTGAAAGGGTCGTCTGTAGGAACACAGACCACGGTGGTGGAAAAGAAAGAAAGATCAAATGCGGGTGGCGCGAAAGTGTCTGAAAAGTTGCCAGTGAGCCCATTTACGGTGGCTAACGTAATTCATAAAGAAGAAAAGAATATTGCGAAAACGCGAGTCACAGAACCCAAAGAAAATTCAGTGACTTCAACAGAAGAAGTTGTTGCGCTAGAAAAATTGAAACCCAAAGCAACCCCTCCTGTAAAAATTGCATCTACCAAACAGAAGCCGATCAAACTTGAATTCACCCTAGATGATTTTACTTCTGAACAACCGGTGGCCACGGTAACGGAAGAAAAAAGTACAGGGTTAAAAAAGGTTTTAGAATTGGCTCGTGAAGTCAAGAATGGAGAAGGGCCTTTAAAAGAAATGAAGAACGAACTCTTTGCCCTCAACTTCAAGAAGAATAAAAATCATTAGCATTTCAAAAAAGATAAAAATGAAAAAGACATTAATTTATTTAGCTACCTCACTCCTGTCAGTCTCGGCTATTGCACAAGACCCCACCGACACGGTGATCATTAAAGTCGGTGATGGCAGTAAGGTCATCTTCGCCATCAAAGACAAGAAAGACCTGGAGACGATGAAGAAATACGATTTCCAAAAACTGATGGACGACATGATCTACAAATTGGAAGTGCGCGACTCGAGCCGGTTAAGCAAACCTGCCTCATCGTTTGTGAAAAAAGATTCGCTAAAAGAAGTCGTTTCTAAAAACGAGGAAACTTCCTTCGCGGCTCAAGAAGTTCAGCCCCTTTCCCATCACGAAAAAAAATATCGGAGCCACAGAATGAGAAATTCATTCAATATAGATGTGGGCACAAGCAATTTTCTAAACAACGGAAACTTTCCAAGTCAAAACAACGATTTGTATTCGGTGCGCCCATGGGGTTCCTGGTACGTGGCACTCAACTCGATCTATCGTACGCAAATGGCTAGAAAATTCTTTCTCGAATGGGGCGGTGGCGTGAGCTGGTACAATTTCAAATTTCAAAATAATCAGGTGGCCATGAGCAAAGACAACACCGGTGTGCTTTTCAATCTTGATTCAAGAAATTATGGTTTCAGCAAGAGTAAGCTGACGGCAGCGTATGTAAATATCTCGGTTGTGCCTGTGATCGATTTAGGAGGAAACCGAAAAAAGCCAAGTTTCTTCAATGGAAAAGGGTCATCCGGTTTTCGATTTGGCTTGGGGCCTTATGCCGGATACTTGATCGACAGTTATTCCAAACAAGTATACACCGCTGATAACAGCAAGAAGAAAGAAGTACACCACGATAATTATTACCTCAATAATTTACGTTATGGATTGCGCATGCAACTCGGCTTCGATGACGTAGATTTCTTCTTCAACTACGATATGAATTCACTCTTCGTAGCGAACAAAGGGCCGCAGTTGAATGCCTTTAGTTTTGGGGTGAGTTTTTAGATGCCGGTCAATAGATGCTTGATTCTGGTTGCTGGCGGTGCAGTAACCAGAGTCAAGAATCCAGTTTCAAGAATTCAGCTTTCAACATCAAAACTTGAACGCCTCCCCTTTTGTCAATACCATCGTGCGCTCATCCCCTTTTAACATCAATTGTTTACAGACTTTTCGAGGCGAAGGCCATTGCAACACTACCCAAAAAATAATCACGGCAAAATAAATACTGAACCCTTCATGGCCAGTAAGGAGAAGACCACAAGCCGAAAAGAGGGAATTGTACATGGCAGTCTTCATTGTGTTGGAGGTTACTTCATAATACAAATCCAATTTTTTTCCCAAACCAATTTCTCCGGCATAAATTTTCAATTTCTTTTTATTCCCCAAATGAACAATCGTTAGTGGCGACAAAATTATAATCGGAGTAGCATATAAAAGCCCTTCAATGGCTAATTCATTTTGAATAAATGGGGAAATCAATCCCGAAAGGAACAAATAATAAATACCAAGGAATGCGGTTAGCGGCAGAAGCATCAGGCGCATGCCCACATTATACAGTTTTAAAAAATATTCTTTGAGCGAACTGAAATTCATTATGCGGTAATTGTAGCATCAAAGCTAATTATAAAATATCTTTGCTATATTAGTAACGTATAGAATGAGTGCTACAACAGAAAATCTTACAAGAAAGGGTCAAGTGATCCGCAGTGCGGCAGAATTATTTCGCGAAAAAGGCTATGCAGCCGCCAGTATGCGCGACCTTGCCCAGAAATTAGGCATTGAAGCAGCAAGCTTGTATTCCCATATCAAGTCGAAGGAAGAAATCTTACAGAGCCTTTGCTTTGATATGGCCACAGAATTTCGCAAATCGCTCGATGCCGTAGAGAAGCAGCAAGTCTCGGCCAGCGAAAAACTTAAAAACGGAATCATCGGTCACATTCAAGTGATGGCCAAAGACCTCACTTCCTCGGCTGTTTTTATGAACGAGCACCGCCACTTGAGCCAACCATTCCTGCGCGATTTCTTATTACTTCGCATCAACTACATCAATCGTTTCAAAAGCATTATCGAAGAAGGTGTGCGCAAAGGTGAATTCAAAAGTAACATTGATAAAAAACTGGCAGTGATGACGCTCTTCTCGTCCCTAAACTGGATGCCAATGTGGTACGACCCCAATAGCAACATTGATTCCATTTCGTTAGGGCAACAACTGGCCGACATGTTAGTGAATGGATTGAAAAAATCAAATTGAGTTTCTTTTAACAGCGAAAAGATTTTTAAATCTTATCGAACAGCCATAACACTTGTCTCAACTGTTCCGTTGGCTGAAGGGAAAGGACAAATGAACTGCTCTTTAACATCACCTTCTATCCATAGCTTTTGATTTCATTCCAAAGAAAAGCCGCATCAAATTGAACTGGCGAATAAAGATCAAATAGAAGGCCACACAACTTAGTAGGGTAAGAAAACAAATCATCCAATATTTTGCTGCAATTCCCCAGGGCAGTTGGCAAATGTAATACCCAATGGCGATGATCACCGTTTGGTGCAAAATATAAAACGGATATAAACCTTCGTTGGCAATAGTCAGCCAGCGATGGGGTTTATTGAGGTAATGTTGCCCATAAGCAATAATCGTAATCACCGTAAACCAACCCACAAAAATGGCTGTCACATCAAATGTAGTTTCTACCGTATCCATACTCCAGGGAAGCACGAGCAGCTCACGAAAATGAAAATAACAGGCATAGAAAGGAATCAGCGCCATGACCATGGCCGACAATAAATACTTTCGGTTTTGACCGATAACTTCCCAAAGCTTTGGACTAGAATAACACACAATACCCATCACGAAAAACAGAAAATAGTAGGTAAAGTAGGCCCAATCATTGGTCAGTGAGTGCGATTCTTCTGGGAAATAGGGGCGCAATAAAATTTGAGAAATCAAGATCAAAACCGAAGGAACAAAAAGTAAGCCTGCAGAGGTCGACAAAATCTTGTATGCTGCATACTTAAATGCGTTTGACTTAGGTGACCGGACAAACTGGAGGAATGGAAGCGCGATCATCGAATAGATCAAAAGGTAAAGTATAAACCAGAGATGATGCCAACTAAGGCTGCCAC
>DAHVFH010000153.1 GCA_027317105.1 Cytophagales bacterium | reverse complement strand
GCCAATGGTCATGGTTCGGTGAAGCTGTTCGAGCACGGTTACAGATTGATCATGAATTTTTTTTCATCAGATTATTTGGTTTAAATTTATCCTACAAAAATAAGATAAACCGCTTTCCCCATAGGGGTTTCGGTTCAACATTTCGCTATAAGACATATCTCTGACAGCCGTACTCCCTATGCCTCACACAAACTGATACCCTTGATTACTCAATGGCAACGAACGAATCCGTTGACCGGAGGCAGCAAAGATGGCGTTAGTCAAAGCCGGTGCGATAGGAGGGGTGCCCGGTTCACCTACTCCGCCAGATGGTTCATCGCTGTCGATGATCGATACTTCAACATGAGGCATGGTGTTCATCATCACCATCTGGTAATTCGGGAAGTTGCTTTGCACAATCTTTCCTTCTTTCACCGTGATCTCTCCATAAAGTGCAGCAGTCAGTCCGTACACAATGCCGCTTTGCATCTGGCTTTCGATGATGCGTGGGTTTACCATCTTACCACAGTCGATCACGCAATACACTTTCTCCACTTTGATATTTTTATCCGTGAGGCTGATCTCCGCTACTTCGCCCACAATCGAACCAAATGATTCATGAATGGCGATGCCTTTAAATTTTCCATCCGTCTTTTCACTCCAGTTACTCAACTCTGCTACTTTATTTAATACCGCCAGGTAGCGTGGCGAGTCTTTCAGCAATTCTTTCCGCAATTCATACGGATCGCGGTTGAGGGTAGCGGCACATTCGTCCATGAACGATTCGGTAAAGAAGGCGTTGTGCGAGTGGCCCACACTGCGCCATGTTCCAACGTTTACCGGTAGATCCACACAACTCACATCGGTGTAAGCAGCATTCATGGCGTACGGTAAATTGCGCATGCCTTCGGTTGTGGATTCGTCATCTTCCGGTTTTATTTTGTTAAGGGGAATGTTTCTTAACATCAGTCCTGCGAGTGCGCCTTGCGTACCCACTTTTTTCTTCCACCCTAAAATGGTTTTGTCATCGAACGCTGCTTTCATTTGGGTGATCACCGCAGGGCGGTAATAATCGTTCTTCATGTCTTCTTCGCGCGTGTATACCAATTGCACGGGTGTTCCCGGTAGTTGTTTGGCGGTCTTTGCCGCACGCAATACAAAATCCGTTTCACCTCGTCTTCCGAAGCCACCACCGAGGTAGGTGATGTTCGTTTTAATTTTTCCTTTGTCTACACCCGCACCTTCGGAAACTCCGTTGATCACGAAGGTGGTGGATTGATTTCCTGTCCACGCTTCGGCTTTGTCGCCTGTCACCAGCACGGTACAATTCAACGGTTCCATACACGCATGTGCGAGATAAGGCACCACATATTCCGCTTCAATTACTTTTGGTGCTTTGCCCAACACTTCGTCTATCTTGCCAATATCTTCCCACACTTTTCCGGGTTTTCCTTTCAAGGCTTCTTTTAACGTAGGGATGGCATCCAGATGACCAAGCTCTTTGTTGGTTTCTTCTTCCAGCTCAAGTGCGTTGACCGCATTTTTAGCATGCCAGGTATCATCAGCAACTACCACTACACCTTCTTCAATTTGAATTACTTTGACCACGCCAGTCATCGCCTGAATTTTATCGAGGTTTTTGATCGAAGTAATTTTTCCCCCAATGTGGGCAGGATGCCGGATCACGGCAAACTTCATGTTAGGAAGCCGCACATCCAATCCGAAAATAGCTTTGCCGGTTACTTTCTCCGGTACATCAAGACGATCGATCGGTTTACCTATTAATTTGAAATCAGATTTATTTTTTAGCTTAGGAAACTCGTCCACTTTTTCTTTGGCAGCGTTGTTCGCCAACTGACCAAACGCCTTTTGTTCTTTTGTCTTCTTATTGATGACCACACTTTTCTCTGCATAGCAATCTTCTGGGTTTACCTTCCATTCTTTGGCTGCAGCCGCAATCAGCATTTCACGGGCCGTGGCACCCATCCGCCTGTAGTAATCATACGCATCGCGCACCGAAGTGCTTCCACCCGTGAGGATATTGGGGATGATCGCGAAAATCTTTTGCATCATGGTGAGGCCGCCTTCAAAGTCGGCCGGCTGCATGCCTGCAATAAAAAAGTTGGTGTACGGACTTTCTCCCTGTGGATACACGACTTCTACTTTTGAAAAGTCAGCTTCGAGTTCTTCCGCAATTAATTGCGACAAAGAAGTATAAACACCTTGGCCCATTTCTGTTCTGGAGATGGCCAACACTATCGTATTGTCCGGTCGGATGCGAACAAATGCGTTTAGTGAATCACCTTCGCCCATGCCGATGCCGCTAAATTCTTTCAGTCGCTTGTTGACATAGTAGTTAAAGCCACCTATGCCTACCAGCAGCCCACCACCCACTACACCACCGGCAATTAAAAATGTTCTGCGTTTCATGATAGTTTATGTTTAGAGGTGGATGATTTTTCAGATTTTGTTGTAGCTGCAGCGGCACGGTACTCCGCAGCAGTTTTGATGGCTGTCCGAATTCGTTGATAGGTTCCACACCGACAAATGTTGGTGATCTTTTGGTTGATGTCTTCGTCCGTTGGATTGGGAATTTCACTTAACAAACTTTCTACCGCCATGATCATTCCCGATTGGCAGTAGCCGCATTGCGGCACTTGATGTTTGATCCAGGCTTTCTGCACAGCAGATAGTTCCGTTTCACCTATTGCTTCAATGGTTTTTATTTCTTTTCCTTCGGCAGCGGAAACCGGGAGGATGCACGTGCGGGTGGCCACGCCATCGATATGAACAGTGCAAGCACCGCAGGCCGCTACTCCGCAACCGTATTTGGTGCCCGTCATGTTGAGTACATCGCGGAGGACCCAAAGCAGGGGCATGGAAGGCTCAACCGAAATGGAGTGCTCCTTGCCGTTTATTTTCAGTGTCATAAGGTTAGGATTTAATCAGGTTATGAAATTACTACTTTGGACGAACAAAGTGAGAATTTATTTTAAATTCTATACTACTTAAAATGAATGCTTTTTGCGAGAACTAGCGCTGAATTTGTGTTGTGGGTGGGGGATCGCTTCGTCCTTTCCTCTTCCCTCGCTGGAACTCGCGATGACGTAATAGTATTGCGTAACCTCGGTTGTACTAATCGCTCTGAAAATTTCTGTATGTTGGGTGGAAGGAGGTGCAGGCTTAAAGGCTTTTATAATAAGCGCATACGTTATTCATGACGCAATCCATGCATTTAGGATTGGAGGGACGACACGTTTCTCTTCCCAGAAAAGAAATGGCCATGCCCACATCGCCCCAGTCTTTGGGCTCCAGTGCTTCCATTAATTGCTTTTCAATTTTTTTAGGATCGGTTCCGGTGGCAATCCCTAATCGAGGAGCTACCCTCACCACATGAAGATCTACTATTATACCTTCGGCTTTCATCCCTGCTTCGCGCATGATTACGTTGGCAGATTTCCGGCCAATGCCCGGCAAGGCTGTCAGTTCTTCCAGACTGGTCGGAATGTTTTTGTCCATTTTAATAATGGAAGCTAACTCCAATAACCATTTCGTTTTGTTTCTGAAATTGCGAACCTTACCGATGATCGCGTAAAGTGATTCAGCATCTGCTTTAGCGAGTGCCTTCATGTCAGGGAAAGCCGAAAAAAAATCAGGCGCTAATTTATTAATGTGCCGGTCAGAATCTTGTGCAGAGAGCACCACCATTACAATCAGCTCATAAGGCGAGTGATAATCCAGCGGATGTTTTTTGCTTTTGTATTTCTTGATAAGCGGTTGGATTTCTTTCTGCCAATTGATGGAAGCCATAAACTCGGGAGGTTAGTAATTAGAAGCCTATGCAAATTACTAAAATCAGTTGAAACATCTATCTTTGAAAGATGCCCTCAATAGTTTTCAATTTTGAACACGGCCTCTTCCTTTCTCACTTTCAAAATAATAGGCTGAATCAACTCCGGTGATAACCAGTCCGAATGATCCCAAGTTTGCAATGATTTTAATTTCGCGTAAATTTGTTTTATGCAAACCATCACGATCAACCTACCGGACAATGCAAACCTTGATGCCCGGCAAACAGTCAAATTTCTTGCGTCAAAACTTTTTGAAGCAGGAAAACTTTCTTTAGGTCAGGCGGCAGAGATGGCGGGACTGACCAAGGTGGCGTTCGCTGAGATATTGGCAGACTTTGACGTTTCATTAATCAATTATCCGGTTGCTGAAATGAAACGAGATGCAGAGAAAATATAGCATTGTTATTGCCGATACCAGCTGCTTCATTGTTGGATAAACTCGGAGAACTTGACTTGCTGCGAAAGGTTTTTGACATGGTTTCAACGACAACCGAGATTGCCAAGGAATTTGGTAAACCATTTCCCGATTGGGTTTCAGTTAAATCCGCGACCAATCTTCGCTATTCTGAATTACTCGAGATTGAATTAGATAAGGGAGAAGCAAGTGCCATTGCACTCGCCTTGGAAACAGATAATTCATTATTGATATGGATGATCAAAAGGCAAGAAAATTAGCCGAGCGGTTAGCCCTAAATTATACAGGAACATTGGGAATACTTCTTAAGGCGAAAAATCAAGGTATATTGCCTCTAATTGCACCCATACTCCAAAAGATACAGAATACTAATTTTCGCTTTTCGGAAAAAATCCGAAGCAATATCCTTCGAGAAGCAAATGAGTAATGGCTGTGATCCCCAACTACGAATACGACATCTTTATCTCCTATCGCCATAACGATAACCGGAGCGGCTGGGTAACCGAGTTTGTTAGTGCCTTGCAAGAGGAATTAGCTGCAACTATCAAAGAACCGCTTTCTATTTACTTCGATAAGAACCCGCACGATGGCCTGCTCGAAACCCACAGCATTGAAAAATTCTTTTAGGGAAAATTGAAAGGCTTGATCTGCATTCCTGTTATTTTCCAAAGTAATTGTTAGGAATTTATCCCGTATGGATTTTATGTTTGTAGAAGCAAGTTTATTTTACGGAAATCGTCCTGCTAGGGACGAAATGTTTTTAACCAATAAAAATAGTATGGCCAATACCTACACGCAGTTGCATATTCAATTTGTATTTGCAGTGCAGAACCGGGTCAGTTTAAATCTAACCTTCATGGGAGGAGGAATTATTCCGATACACAACCAGGATTGTGAAAAACCATAACATAAAATGATAGCCATCAATGGGATGCCAGATCATGTGCATTTATTTGTGGGGCTGCATCCTACTCAATCAATTTCAAGTCTAATGCAAATTGTTAAAGGCGAATCTTCCGAATGGATAAATAAGAAAGGCTTTGTAAGAGAGAAATTTCAATGGCAAGAGGGGTATGGTGCATTTTCTTACGGTCATAGTCAGGTTTATCACGTCTACAATTATGTTATGAACCAAAAAGAACATCATAGGAAGAGATCATTTTTGGAGGAATACACGGAGTTGCTTGAAAAACTTGATGTGCAATTTGACAAACGATATATTTTTAAGCCCGTTGAATAATGCAATACATTCCGTCCTTAATGGGACGGCCCACCATTGTTGGGATATCCTAAAAACATCAAAGTCCCTATGGGACAAAAAAGCAGGGAGCTTATCAATAAACTTTTATAGCGTGTTTCGTTTTGTAACTTTGTAGTTATGCCTTCAATAGTTTCAGGCTTCGAATACTACATCTTCATCTCCTATCGCCACAACGATAACCGAAGTGGTTGGGTTATAGATTTTGTAAATGCATTAAAAGACACCCAACTTTGTAAGGCAATTAAAAGAGGCAGGTATAGATCTTGAAAAGTATTGAAGCCGATGTCGCGCTTTTCAAAACGAGTAGAATAGAGAAGCTCCATTTTTTTTGACTAAGGGGAAGAGATTGCTTTACGGTGACTTTTATCCTACCCTGAAATTGCGTACCTTTAGAATATCAAATTCTCTAGTTCAACTATTCCACTCTTGTGGGGAAATAACTAAATCTCCTAATCCTACTTCCTTAGGATTCTCTTTTTGAATAGTCGTCCAAGTCTTTTTGATTTTCATTTTTTCAATTTCTTTACACCCCTGCAAATGGAACCTATTAGTAAAGCTATCACATACGGCACATCCTATATGGATTTTGCGTCCACGTTGAATAAGCGCGTGGGTAACTATTTCAAAACGAAGAATATCAGCAAGCAGGCCAACCGGGAAATGAAAATAAAAACAATGGTCATGTTTGGACTCTACCTGATTCCCTATTTCCTCATCGTCACCAACGCTGTCACCGATTTAGTCCTACTCATTGTATTAGTACTGGTGATGGGGATTGGATTGGCTGGGATTGGTCTATCGGTAATGCATGATGCCAATCACGGTGCCTATTCCAAAAAACCATGGTTGAATACATTGGTCGGCTATTCGCTTAACCTGGTAGGAGCGAGTGTTTTCAATTGGAAAATTCAACATAATGTGCTTCATCATTCCTATACCAACGTTCACGAAGTAGACGAAGATATTAGCCCGCGGGGGGTGCTTCGAATGTCGCCCTACTCCAAATGGAGCAGGGTTCACAAGTACCAATTTATTTATGCCTGGTTCTTATACGGTCTGATGACCCTTGTTTGGATGGTGGCGAAAGACTTTGCGCGGCTTGTGCGTTATCACCAAAACGGAATGGCTAAGAAGCAAGACGCTAACCTGAAAAGGGAATGGGCGATTCTGATTGCTACCAAACTATTTTATGCCGGATATATTTTTGTAATCCCGCTGCTGGCAACCTCATTAATGTGGTGGCAAATCCTGATTGGCTTTTTTATGATGCATTACGTAGCTGGGTTTATTCTGGCGATTATTTTTCAGCCGGCACATGTGATCGAAGGAACAGCTTATCCGACACTTGACGAAAACCGTTCTCTGGAGAATAACTGGGCAGTTCATCAATTATTAACAACCACCAATTTCGGTAACGGTAGCCGATGGTTCTCCTGGTATGTAGGGGGATTGAATTTTCAAATTGAGCATCATTTGTTCCCCAACGTTTGCCATGTACACTACCGGAAGATTGCCAGCATTGTGAAAGAAACAACGCACGAATTTGGGATGCCTTATAGAAGCTTTAAAACATTTGCGGGCGCATTGGCAGCGCATGGCCGGCTACTAAAGCAATTGGGTCGCCAGCCAATCGGGGAGGTTGACTGACACTTCGAGCTTATAGCGCTTTATGCAAACGGATCTGGCCGAAGCTGAAGCGTAAATACTGGGTTTGTTATTGTATACGTTTTTCTCCATCGCGTATCAAGAATTTAAATTGAATGACCGATAAGGCCACACTAAATTGTTGCGTTAGTAAATTTTATTTTTCAATAGAATTCAATTCTCTTTACATTTGGAAATGGCTTCAATCCTCCCCAACTTCGAATACGACAACTTCATCTCTTATAGCCATCCACTTACGCTGAAGCTACGGTGGACAGACAACAATTCATTATCTTAGCGGCATGGCGGTTTTACCTGATTTTGAATACGACATTTTTATTTCCTATCGTCATAATGACAATAGATCTGGTTGGGTAACGGAGTTTGTCAGTGCCTTGCAAGAGAAACTGGCGGCCACGATCAAAGAACCACTTTCTATTTACTTTGATAAGAACCCGCATGATGTCTTTATTTCCTATTTCGAAGCTTTAATTTTTGAATAACTTTGATTTATGAAGAAAATCGTGAACCTGCACATCGAAAAACTTCCCGAAGGATTTTATCTCGCTACCTCCGACACTGTTCAAGGACTTGCGGCACAAGGAAGAACTATTGCCGAGACTTAGGCAGGCTGACAGTACCATTAGAATTAGCTAAATTTTGAAATATGAAATATGAAAACCTATATTCTAACCTTGGACGAACCGCAAGAAGATGTAATTAAGGCATTATCCAAAGCCTTGAATATTGATATTCAGATTATTGATGATGCGGATGAAGACCGCGCTCTTTTTATAGCCATGGAAGATGGAAAGAAGTACGGCCGCCTTTCAGAAGTTGAAAGCAAGACTTTTTTGGATAGTTTGGGTCAATGAAAATCCTTGTTGATAAAAGTTTTGAACGCGATGTAAAACGCCTACCCATTCAAGTTTAGAAACAGCTAAAGGAAATCACTCAAAAATTATAAGCAGCTTCTTTACTTAGTGAAACGAATAGTAGCAAAATGGAAGGAGCTAAAAATGCATACCGCATTCGATTTGGAAATTACCGTGTGGGGTTCTACTTAGAAGGTGATTCTATTATTCTTTCCCGGGTGGCAATGTGGACGACATACGTAGCTGCCGCAGGTATGCCGATACGAGAGCTGACTACACATTGCACGGATTTGAGGCCGCTTATGGCCGCGAAGCAACTAACCGTGAGGCCGCTAAATTGGATAAAAAATTATTAATACATCACATTCTTTTATTTAGTTATCTTCATTCCCCAAAAAATCTCCCTTTTGATCTTTCAGCAACACCCAATTTTGCCAGGCGATTAACCGAAGCGGGGGTAGACATAAAAAGGAATCGCTGAACTAGGCATTTTTATTTTCCTAATAGAATTCAATTCTCGTTACATTTGGTAATGGCTTCCATCTTACCAGGTTACGAATACGACCTCTTCATCTCCTATCGTCACAAAGACAATCGGTACGATGGCTGGGTCACTGATTTTGTGGCAAACCTGAAACGGGAAATCGGGGCTACCTTTAAAGAGGACATCAGCATCTATTTCGATAGTAACCCCCACGATGGTTTGCTGGAAACCCACAGCGTGGACAAAAGCCTGGAGGCCAAGCTGAAGAGCATCATTTTCATTCCCATCATCTCTCAAACCTATTGCGATACCAAGAGCTTCGCCTGGCAGCATGAGTTTTGTGTCTTTAACAAATTGGCGAAAGAAGACCAGTTTGGTCGCGACATCCGACTGGCCAATGGCAATGTAGCGAGCCGTATTCTGCCCGTGAGAATCCATGACCTGGATGGTGAAGATAACGCCACACTCGAACAGGAATTAGGAGGGCCACTGCGCGCGGTAGAGTTCATCTTCAAATCAGCAGGTGTGAACCGCCCGTTGCATGCCAACGACAAGCGAGAGGAAAATCTTAGCCGACTATTTTATCGCGATCAGATTAACAAAGTCGCCAACGCCATAAAAGAAATTACCAACGGCATCCGCTTTCCGGGAAAAAGGGGAATGATTTCTGAATCCAAAGCCATTCCTGACCAAACCATAAAATTAGCCTCCGATGAAAATAAAAAATCAATAGCCGTTCTTCCTTTTGTGAATTTGTCGCAAGACGTTTCACAGGAATATTTTGCCGATGGCATCACCGAAAATATTTTGATCCAGTTGGCAGGCATTAAGCAATTGCGTGTGATCTCCCGAACGTCCATCATGCGGTATAAGAAAACGGAGAAATCGGCTCCGGAGATCGCTGCCGAGTTGAGCGTAAAATACATACTGGAAGGAAGCGCGCAAATGCACAGCAATAAAGTGCGGATTCAGGTGCAGCTTATCGATGCGGAAAAGGATGATCACTTGTGGTCCAAAGTTTTTGTGGAAAGCCTGGACGATATTTTTGCCATACAAAGTGATGTAGCGGAAGTGGTGGCGAAAGAACTGAACTCTTCCCTAGGTCCAAAAGAAACGGAAAAACTAAAATCAATTCCCACCAAAAACCGGGAAGCCTACGATCTTTTTCTCAAAGGAAGGCACGCCTTTAACCAATGGGGTGTGGAAGGGTACAAAGCGGCCACGGAATATTTCAAGCAGGCCCTTGCCTTAGACCCCGACTTTAAAGAAGCCTACTCCTATTTGGCCAGTTCCTATTCTGCCCGCATGTCGTGGAACGGAGACCTTGGCCCTGCGGAGGCAAAAGAAAATATTGACCGATACCTGCCTGAAGCTTGGAAAAGAGGTGCCAGCGACAACGACTATCTCACCAAAGCGTTTGTTGAGTTTTTCATCAATAAAGATTTTCTGGCTTCTGAAAAACTATTAGTGGAAGCCATTGAGCTGAATCAAAATAATGCCAACACGCTTTACACCTATAGCTATTTACTCAACATGATGGGGCGGCACCAAGAGGCACTTCAGTGCGTGGACAGGGCAAAAGTGATTGAGCCGATGTCGGTGGCTTACTTTAACTATCAATTTGTGTCGCTGTACCTTATGGGCAATTATGAGGAAGCGCTGAAGGTGATCAAAGAAGGGCTGAAGTTGTATCCCTCTGTGCTTCGGTTTTATGATTTCCTGACACGCCTTTATCTGACCCTCGAAAAATGGGAAGAGGCCGAGGAGGCAGTTCACGATGGATTCCGTGTTTCCTTGGTTAGGCCTCCTTCCATGGTCGCTTTTTTGGCCGTTTCCTGCTATGCGTTAGACCGAAAAGAAAAGGGCAAAGAATGGTTGGATGAATTGATCACACGCGGCAAGGCCAATGAAAGAATGGTCAACCTCAATATTGTGTATGTGTTTAGTTGGCTGGGTGATTTTACTTCTGCCATTCAATGGCTCAACAAGGCCAAAGAGGCAAATGATGTAGGGCTCATCATCTGGGGGGTGGACCCGCTCCTTAAAAAACTACGGGAGCACTTGCAAAAGGAATCCCCCACTTCCTTCGCTTCGCCAGATTATGGTGGTGCTGAACAATACATTACCAACTTGCTCGAAACAGAAATGCCGGAATTGCCTTATCATAATAAGGCGCATGTTTATGATGTGCTCCAGGCCGCCTTGTCGATTGCACAGCACGAAACGGTAAGTGCCGATGAGATTCCAATCCTCCGGCTGGCAGCGCTTTTTCATGATATTGGATTTCTTCAAGGCGCCCAAGACCATGAGGCAAGAGGAGCGCAAATGGCAAAGGAAGCGCTTCCGGGCTATGGCCTAAACCCTGATCAGGTGTCGCTTATTTCAACCATGATTTTAGCCACAAAGCTACCGCAGTCACCGGTGACCAAGCTGGGGAAAATTCTTTGCGATGCGGACCTGGATTATCTGGGGCGCGAAGACTTTTATGAAATCGGTGGGCGGCTGATGGAGGAAATGACCGCAGCCGGGGTGGTGGAAACAGAACGGGAGTGGAACATTATGCAGCGGACTTTTTTGCAATCGCACAGGTTTCAAACCGAATTCAGCGTAAAAAATCGAGAGCCACTAAAGCAGCAGCACCTGCAGGAGATTAACGCGAAGTTGAAAAACCGTTCTTGATTGTTTTTGACTGACGTCTCCAAATTTTAAAATCGGCATTTCTGTCCTTTAGATGTCGAATTTACCCTATATTTTCATCCTTGAGGGATCTTTTTACTGAGGCAATTTCAAAGGCATAGTGCTGTTGTGCAATTTCAAACTGGTTCACCCTTTCCGGATTTGTTGGCGCGATGAAAAGCGCCCGCCTAATCGAGAGCGTTTGATATTTAGTATTTAAAAAAATGGGACTATGAAAGCAAAATCGATCAAGGGAGATTCTACTGAAGAAATTAAGATTGCCTTGCAACAAAACATGGATGCGGATTAAAAGATTACACGGATTAATATTATGGCTAAATCAAAGTATAAGGACACTAGTGTTTTGATATTAGTCAAAGATATTCAATTGGTTAGGAAATTGTTCATTGACATCTTGTTGTATTGGTTTATCAAAAAGTTTAGCGATCGGTGATTTTTCGAACATGGAAATGCTGATTACTTGGAGTATTTCATACAAACTTGGTTTGAGGCTGAATTTCTTTTTAGCGATAGCGACAAGAACATAGGCGCTAATAGCAATCCAAATTTGTGATTTAACCGCAATGCAGAGTTTCCCCAAAAGGATTTTGATTTTTAAATGCTGTTTAATCCACTTGAAGAAGAGTTCAATTTTCCATCGGTGCTTATAGAGGACAGCAATCTCGGTTGCCTGAAGCGTGAAATTGTCGGTCAGGAAAACAAGTATCTTATTATTCTCCGCATCAAAATATTTTATGCGCCTCAAGGGCTGCGGATAGTCAAGTGAAGCGTAGTAGGTGTTCAGTTTAATGATCTGATCATATAAGATGTTCTTCTTTTTATCAACCGCATTTGATTTGATCCTTTGCCGTGAGTTGAGAAAAAACAAATTTGCCTTGATTCATAACGTACTATGGTCAGGATACCCTAGGCAAGAAATAGGAGTACTTTTGTAAAGATCTGTCGTTGGTAAAATGCGTTCCCGCCTGAAGTTATTGTTGGTCGCTAACCAACAATCCCGTTCCTAAATCTCTGAATGATGGGTGTAATGGTTGAATGAATAAATGTGCGGAAGTTAAAATGTCGTATACCTTTTGTCCAACATACTCATTTATATTCCTTTTGTCTTTTTCACTTTTAAGATGGACGACTATAAAGTAAAAAATGAAAGCTGAAATGTACGATTGACAAATTTTGCCCACAAATTGCCCCAACTTATAGCCGCCACTAAATAGTTGGGGTATGTCTATTAAGAAAAATTCAATCAGAAAGTAGACGGTTAAAGAAAGTCCGAGTAATGTCAATAGTTCTCGTCTAACCGTTTTGAAATTTTTGTATAATTCTTTCAAATCAATTCTCTTTAGTTTCCACCTACTCAAAATGCCTGCCAGCATTTAGTAATAGGGCGTATTTGTTAGCGCACCTTCTTGTCTATCCCAAAGTAAGTTCTAAATTTAAATTATTCAAAGGCCTCTGACCTGAACAATTAGTTTCTCGCTATGCTTAGACTTAGAATAAACATCAAAATGCATTATTGACTTGCTTTAGTCGTTCTCTGGTTCTCTGCTCCTCCCCAAAAGCATATTGCAACTTGGTAATTTTTGAAGAAGTATGGCCATTGTGTTTAGCTGCTGCCTCAATGTCTAGCAAAGTCGATGTTTCATCAGTATTGAGGTGCTTCAAACTGTATAGGTCAGCTTTGATGCCCAATTTGTCCTTTACAAGCCTTCTCCATCTCCTGGTAACTTGTTCTTCTCTTATTTTAGAAGCTCCTGGTAGAAGCCCTTTGCTAAAAACATAATAATCTTCATTCGCTCCCTGGAGCTGATTCTCCCAATAAGGCTTAACAATATTTTTTATAGTTTTTTTTGCATACCTCTTTTGACTTCCCTTCTTTATAAGCGTGATATATTCTTCTTTTTCCAAGTTGACATCCTTCACTTTAAGGGTTAATAATTCTGTTCTCCTGCTACCCGAATGAAAAAATATTTGAATGAATCTGTAGAATTCAGGGTAGTTGGAGACTAAGTGTAATTTTACTGATTCCCGTTCTTCCTGGGTTAATGTCAATCTTAAGTTTATTGTCTCACTTCTCTTTTTTAATTCCTTAGCAGGATTATGATCTACCATTTCAAGCTCATCCAACTGCTCAAAAAGCATCATTAAATATGTCCGGTAGGCGTTCCAGTTTCTAGCTGAGAGGTTTCTTTGTTCACTACAATCATACATCATTAATTTTAAATGACTTTTTCTTATCTGGTCAATGGGCAAATGTGCAATTCCAATTCTTTGTGTACTCAATAAAACATACTATGTGCCTCCTTATGAACGCAAACCAAAAGAATTTTTAACGCCAATTGAAATTCAATCGCTCTTCGATTATTCATCGCAATCCCCAGAACGATTAACCGCCAGAGATTACTGGCTAATTTGTTATTTCTGTAATGGAGCTTACATTTCAGACATAGCCAACTTCAAATTCAAAAATATTCAAGGTGACTTTATCGTTTTCTATCGAGAGAAAACCAAGAACACATTGCGAGAATATAGACCTTATATAAAAATTTATATAACAAGCGACTTAAAAGAGCTTATCAATAAAATAGGCAACCCTAATAGAGCGTCTGAAAATTATATTTTCCCACTGAGAGACCCTAATCTTTCGCAGGAGGAAAATTGGAACAAACTACGGAGCATGAACTCAAATATGAGTAAGCTCATACGCAAAATCATGAAGGAGTTGGCTATTGACAAGAAAATATCGATGCGCAAAAGCAGACACTCCCTTGCTAACAGCCTTAAAAATAGTGGTGCCAGTACGGAATTCATCCAGGAAACTTTAGGCCATGCCGATAAACAGACTACTGAAAATTACTTGGCAGAGTTTGATGATCACGTGCGAGCATCAATTTTTGAGAAAGTCGTCTCGCTAAGGAAACAAGCCTAATTAGCCTTTCAAAAGTATCTTCGATCCTTTAGTGAATATGACACTCAATCAATTTATTTCAGACTTCGATAAAGAAGGAACGATTGTTCTTTTGGAGGGCAAGCGCATGGTCGCTGAACATGAAACCAAAAAGTTGTTTGAACTCGGTAGATTGTTGGCAAGCAAAACAAACCATATCGTGTTCCGAAGTGGTAATGCAGAAGGGGCTGACGAACTTTTTTCAAAAGGAGTGACCGAAATAAATCCAAACAGGCTACAAGTAATCACCCCTTATGCAAGGCACAGGAGGAAAGATAATGTTGGGGGCTATACCATTTCACTTGATGCAATTGACCTTGCAGAAGAACCGGAAATCGTTTATCATTCTAAAGCCAACAAGAAGAATGAAAGGATAATTGAAAAATATGCAGCTGGTGAAAGAAACCGAAACGCAATCAAGGCGGCTTACCTAATTCGCGACACCATTAAAGCCATTGGCACTCATTCTATAAAACCTACCTCCTTGGGGATATTTTACGATGATCTGGATAAACCAAGACAAGGCGGGACAGGCCATACAATGAATGTGTGCATGACCAATGGCATACCAATAATCGATCAGACGGTATGGCTCAATTGGCTGGAGTAAATCTGTTCATCTGTTCGGCAGGGATTATTAATTGGCAATTGTCCAATCGATTTTCAGCTTAAGCTTCTGTCCAATTCCTCCAAGTACAATTTTAATTTTGGAAGATGGAGAACTACAGACTCCGGAATGGGATTAAATAATTCAACAATCTTATTTTCGGGTTCAATCAACAATGAATCGATGATCACGTTTGTTTGCGATAAATAAATGCCGACTGAATCAAAAAGCGTGAATGTGGAATCCAACAATTCCAGGCCATCATAGAACCTAGCCCGGATCGTATTTTCATCCACAGAATGGCCACCTTTTAAGACACGGTCTTTAACTCTTTCAATGGCGATTTCAGGAGTCTTTAGCATTATAAATACAAGTTCGGTGTAAAAGTCGGCTCTCTTAAATTCGTTTATCGTATTAATGATTTCGGTGCTGTTATAATTGGTCTCGAACGAAAATGAGGATTGAGAAGAAATAGCCTGGTGTTTTCTTTCCTCAAAGAGCTGGCCAACGGATTCCCTAATTCCGTTTTCAATGGCTGGGTCGTAACCAAATTTTGCCCAGGACGAGTAAAACTCCAAATCAAAATCAAAGGATTCAATACCAATGTCTAAAAGTATGTCGTGGCTGGTTGTTGATTTCCCTG
>DAHVFH010000144.1 GCA_027317105.1 Cytophagales bacterium | reverse complement strand
AAAATAAAACGAGTGACACCCCTGACGTGGGGTCACGATGAAGTTAACACATCCATGTTTTCAGATGAAGCCATTAACGGTTACGACCCGGTTGCTTATTTCACCACTAAGAAGGCGATTAAGGGTGAAGTGAATTTTGCTTACAAATGGAACGAAGCCACTTGGTACTTTTCATCACAGCAAAATGCTGAGTTGTTCAAATCCAATCCAGAAAAATATTCACCACAGTTCGGAGGCTATTGCGCTTTTGCCGTTAGCAAAGGATTCACCGCCAACAGCGACCCCAATTCTTTTAAAATTATTGACGACAAACTCTACTTGTGCGCTGACCAAGATATTTTAAAACAGTGGTTAGAGGGTGGTCAGGTAACTCTTAAGGAATCCATCCAAAATTGGAAGTAGGCAATAAGTAGTAAGAAAACAAGTCGTCAGGTCTTTCGACCTGACGCTCAATTCTTCGCAGTCAACCGCCTCTGCGTTTCTTAAAGTCACGCCTCCAATGGGAAAGTTGATTTAGCTTTTTGACGTAGAGGGATCAGATGGGCATGATTGGGCATGGATCACCTAGCCCAGTAATGCTGTATTGTATTTGTTGTTGAGAAAATGGATGCTGTCGCTAAAATGGATGCTGTCGCTCACAATCATTTTGCATTCCTCCATTTCCAGAAGACGGTAAAATTTATAGCCCGTGGGGGTAACGAAGAAACAATCTTCACCCAAAAAACGGGTTTGTCCACGCAGAGCCATAAGATGAATTTATAAAATAGTTGTAATGGTGAGATGTTATTTGCCTATGGTCGAAAGACCTGACGGGCACAGAACTTCTCCTAAGCGCCTACTTTAAGATGACGTCAAATTATTAATGTTGCGAAACATAGGCTAGCTAATAAAAAAAATATTGAATGAACGCCATTAGCCCAAGCGCAAGAAGCACCATTCCAGGAATAATCTTGATCACCCGATTATGTTGAAGCAAAGACGACAAGCGATTGGCCATTAGCGCAAGCAATGCCAGTAGCGCCAACGCACCGATGGCCGTACCCAACACGTAACTATGAAGTCGCCAAGGAGTATCCAGTGCTATCCAACCTTGTGCTTTTAAATACGCGGTCATGCCGATCCACCAGGGGATGGCTTGTGGATTGAGTAAGCTAAGGATTAATCCTCTCCGAAAACCACTTTGCTGAAATTTTGATGCCAATGCTGTGGGTTTCCTTGCCGACCATAATCCTATAACTCCCAATGCCGTCATCACGATGGCCGCTAGCAGCTTAAAGTTTTCTTGAACCACAGGCGATTGGGTAATCCACCCCTCAAATTCGACCGCGATCCAAGAATACGGATATTCAATAATGGCCACGGCAAAGGCAAAACGAAACGCGGCCTTCAGTTTATTTTCCAACCCAAGTTGCAACACTAAAATGTTAAGGGTGCCTGGAGGGATAGATCCAATAAAACTGACAATGGCAGCAATTAAAAAAACCTGAATTATCATGCGATTTAAAAAATCAATAAAAAAAACAGACCATCAGCGCATCCAATCTCACAGTAGCTGTCTTACTACCATCTACTTTGTTTCCGAATTGGCGCCTCGTGGCTTCCTTCAAGGGTTATCCAGGCTCATTTTTGCAACAAAAAAAATCATTTGACAACAGGTTTTTGGGCGCCTGCCCAGGCACGCATTCCACCCTTCAAGTCAAAGACTGACTTAAACCCCATTTCACTCAGCATTTTAGAAGCCGAGCCACTCCGGCCACCGGAGGCACAATATACAAATATGGGTTTGCTCTTATCAAGCTTTCCAATTTGCTGCTTGAAGTCGTCCTTATAAAAGTCGATCATCGTGGCATTTGCCACATGGCCTTTGCTAAACTCGTCTTTTGTGCGTACATCCAGTATGATTTTCTCCTTGGTTGCTTCTATTTTTTTCTCGAAATCATTAACGGCTAGAAGTACCGGTGACTGTGCGAAAATATGGCTAATGGCAAATACGCCAACCACAAAAACGAAAAAAGATTTACTATTCATGGTATTATTATTTTTTGGTTTAAAACTAAAGTTACAAATTTAGCTGTTTCTTTCCCTACCCTTAGTTACCGAAATCAATTTTTTATGACGTATTAATTTTGTAACATCAATAGGGAATTTTTACTAATTTTAGATACAGAATGCTCTCCACATAAGAAAAGTTCAGTAGCGCAATTCTCCTAAAGTAGTTTGACGTAATTATTCTTTCCGCGTTAATTAGATATGCGTACTTTCAAAAGTAAATTTAAGAAAAGGGTCTAATAATTAACCGAGATGAATAAAGGTGAGCTAGACATTTCATTATTACTCGGCCTGACAAGTGATTTATTCGTAATTATTGACCCGTTCGGGAAAGTACTATTCTATTCTTTAACCGATAACCAGCTTTTACATTTCTTGCGAATGCCTCTCCAAAAAGGAGAATTATTCAAAAATATCGTTCCTGCAGAAAGCGAAGCGTCAGTACAACTTATTATCGACAAGGTATTAAAAACCAAACAATCCCATTTTACCGAAGTAGAGTATAAAAATCCGGAAGGGAAAACCCTTTGTCTGACAAAAAAATATGCTCCACTTCTGAATGAGGCAGGCGAAGTTCAACTTATTTATATTTTAGGCAATGACATCACCCCACAAAAGATTTTTGAAAAGAAGTTGGTAAGCGAAGCAAAAAATATTAACAATTTAATTGAGCGTGCCAATGCAATCATCATTGGGTTGGATACTCGCGGGTATATTACAGATTGGAATAATCACTGCTCAAAGATTACGGGCTATGAAAAGGATGAGGTTTACGCAAAAAGATTTAGCGATTTTCTGTTGGCCAATGAACAAAAATTAAATTTTGACGATCACCTTCCAAAAATATTGAACGAACTGGCTGTTACCAACCTAGAGGTTACCTTAGTCGGGAAACAAGGACAGCTAATCTCTACACTGGTTAATGGCACGGTGCGTGCTACCGCTGCCGGAGCAGTAGTGGGGGTATTTTTTGTTGGGCAAGATGTAACGGAGCTGATGGCGTATCGCAGTTCGTTGGAGATCAAAGTAGAGGAAAGAACGAAGGAACTAATGAAAGCATTAAAAAAAGAGAAAGAAGTAGTTGAAATGAAAAATCGGTTTGTTTCCATCGCTTCTCACGAATTCAGGACTCCTTTATCCACTATACGGGCTGCCACAAATTATATCCGGCAAAGCTACCCTACTATGCAACCGGAAGAAAGAAATGCCAAGTTCAACGACATTGACAAGCAGATTAATCACATGACGCACTTGCTGGATGATGTGCTTTTATATGGCAAAAGCGATGCTGGGAAAATCCAATTACACCAAACCTCAGTAGTGCTAAATGAATTTTTAGTGAAGATTGTTGAAGAAATAGAAACCAGCACAAAAAACACGCATAAGGTAAATACCAATTTTAAGAATTTGTATACGGAGATTGTCACCGATGAAAAGCTGCTGCGGAGTATATTGACCAACTTACTTTCAAACGCCATCAAATTTTCGCCCGCGCAACAAGAAATTTCATTTGATGTGCAGTGTGCGCAAGGCCAATTGATTATTACGGTACGCGATGAGGGGTTAGGTATTCCTAATGATGAGCTCACCAAAATTTTTGAACCCTTTCTACGCGGTAAAGGTGCAGTCAACATTGATGGAACAGGCTTGGGTCTTTCGATTGTAAAAAAAGCGGTAGAGCTACTCGATGGCTCCATCCACGTAGAAAGTCATCCAGAAAAAGGAACTGTCTTTACTGTGCACTTACCCGATACCCGCCAATGAAAACAACAGAAAAAATAAAAGTACTTATTACCGATGATCATAAATTGTTCAGAGAAGGAATAAAGGCCATGCTTGAAAACACGGACGACATTGAAGTGATCGGTTCCGCGTCTTCCGGAGAGGATTGCATCAACCAAGTCAGGCAAAATAGACCTGACGTAATTTTGATGGATATTCTGATGAGTGGAATGACGGGGATAGAGGCAACCCGCTGGGTCAAAGACATGGAGCCTGAAATCAAGATTGTTATTGTGACCATGGAAATAAGTAAAGACTATGTATCCGCAGGCATCAAATCAGGTGTGGATGGCTATCTTCCTAAAGATGTGGATAAAGAAACACTATTGACAGCAGTGCGTACAGTAGCTGGGGGTGAACGCTTTTTTAATGAGGCGATCATGAAACTTGTATTTGAAGATTTCTATACGCATGAAAAACTAAAAAGTACCGACAAAAAGCTTCCTAACGATTTGACCAAGCGGGAATATGAAATTTTAGGCCTGGTGGCGGAGGGGAAAACAAATAAGGAAATAGGCGACACTCTGTTTATCAGTGTAAAAACGGTGGAAACACACAAGTCGCATGTTCTTGAAAAGTTAGGCCTTCGAAACGCAGCCGAGTTGATCAAGTATGCCATCCGAAATAACATTATATCAATCGATAAGCTGTAATCGCTAAGGGTTTACCCTGATACACTAAGGGTTTTGGCTCGATTGCAGATCATTCAAACCCCTACCTTTCTTTTCGCGCAGGACATCTGCCTCTCGCGAAATCCGCAATCCAATGTAGGAATCGAGCTAATGGGCCTGATTTTTTTCAAATCAGGCTCACCCTGATTTCCCGCATCGAAATCGAGTGCACTTTTGAACTACCAAACAAGGAAAATCATAAACATTAACATTAACATTAAACAAAATGAAAACAAGAACAAAAATCGTTGAAAAAATTGCCAGCGCAGCGCTGGTTCTTTTAGTGAGCACAGCCATTAGTCCCTGTGCCGCACAAGTTATGGCCAGCACAGCTGTCTATAGAGAAGGAGACCCCCAGTTTAGGGTAAAAAACCTGGAGAGACCTATTAATATAGCGCCAAATGTAAACCAGAATGCCGTGGGTGTCGCACTGAATGCCGACATCAACAGCCCGTATGAAGAATTGAAACCTGCTTTTGCACCTCATGGGGATAAGTTGTATTTCAGTCGGGTTTTTCACCCTGCGAATGTCAATGGGGTGTTGGACCATGAAGATATCTGGTATTCACAATTTGATTCCTTAGAAGATACATGGTCAGAGCCAATTCGGATGCCTGGAATATTAAATAATGCCGGCCCAAATTATATCAACAACGTAAGCCTTACGGGTGACACCCTTATCCTGGGGAATCAATATGGCAAAAACGGTAAGATGCATGCGGGTTTGTCCTACACGGCCAAAATAAATGGAGAATGGGCAAAACCCCATCCAATAAATATTATTAATGATTACAACATTTCTGAGCACGCCAGCCATTTTGTGGCCCTGAAACATGGGATAATTATATCAGCCATAGAGCGTGATGGATCTTATGGCGCACGTGATCTTTATGTGAGCTTTTGGAACGGAGAATTTGCAACTGAACCGGTAAATATGGGTAGGGTAATCAACAGTGACATGGAAGAATCTTCTCCTTTCTTGTCGTGCGATATGAAGACGCTATATTTTGCTTCAAAGGGCCACAGTGGCTACGGAGGTTATGATATCTTCATGTCCAGGCGCTTAGACGACTCCTTTACCAACTGGACTACGCCCCGCAATTTAGGCCCTGCTGTTAACGGTCCACTGGACGATGAATATTTCAGCATCACCCATTGTGGAAGGTATGCGGTCTATACCAAACAACAAGACGTAAACAATGTGGACCTTTTTAAAATCTCAACGAAAGAATTGTTTGGCAAAGATGCACCCAGTGTCTTGCCCGCGAATATGAAACCGAAAATGACGATGAAAAAATTGTAAATGGTTCTCCTGTGTAGGTGAGGCAGCCCCACAAAGGCTGTCTCTTTTTTTTTATGCCTGCTCCTGCCTATTTGACCTCTGTACCGCAATCAAAATCTCATCTTCAGTTTAGTCGTGCCACTAGCTTCTAGCAATAAGGGCACGACTTCTATTTGCCCGCACGAGAATATCAAAATACGCATTTCCATTCATGATTTTTGATTCTGCTATTAAAGTACTTGCCACCGCTTAGAGTAGTGGTACTGAGGCGTGAACTTAGAGTCGTGCCACCACTTAGAGCGGTGGCACGACTAAGTATTGTGGGTTAAAAAAACTCGTACCCATAGCCTTCCAACTGCGACAACAAACTTTGTGGGGCATCGGTAGCCGTTACCCTGCCTTCCACCCGCGGGGATACTGGGGAGTGAACTTTCAAATATTCGATCATAGTCTGGTGGAGGGTAACGTTTTTTTCGACAGGCTCTTTTACATTCCCAAGCCTGCAAAGCACATCTTTTGGATCACCCTCACGGTCGCAAGTTACAATTTCATAATACCGGGCACGGTCAAGCGGCTCGTTGTTGACGGTAACCCAATTTAACCGTTTTCCTTTTTCTTTATTCATCGTAAAGTTGAGGCTCATTCCTTTCATCCGCACCATCCAGCCACCGAAGCGCTCAGCAGGGTTGAGGGCAAACACATTGTGTAATTCTCGCTCCAACCAGTCCCAGAGTTGTTGTCCATTCACTAAACCAGACTTTACTTCGGCATTGATCGGCAACATGCTCCATAAATAATCGATCGTAATTTTGGCCAGGTGGTTTTTTTTGTCCGGGATTAATGGAGGGCAAAAACGAAATCCGTTACTGATGGCAATCTCCGGTTTAAATTTCCACATCAAGGCATCTGTGATCATATTATCCATTGGTGTTTCCAGCACATAGTAACGGAGCAAGGGTGTCTTTGAAGTTCCAATCTCTGTATCCAGTTCTTCCCGATAAGGAGCTCTTTCCTTTTCAATAATAGCGGCAAGCTCGCGGTCGGCCTTATATTTCTCTGGATCAACATCCAGCAATTGATAGACTTTATCTTTGACTACGCCATTCTCTATTACGATATCGAAGCGCGACACAAAAGATCCGAAGGCACCTGGCTCACTGACGGTCGCATATTTTGCCTCCACGGGATGACGTACCCTTTCGTGCGTGTCGGCACCTAAAATATGATCTACACCTTCCAGTTCAGGCTGGTTGGCAAAGTGCACTTGTTGGGCAAGCCCCATGTGGGTGACCATAAAAATAAGGGTACATTGTTCTTCCTCTTTGAGTATTTTAATATACTTAGCAACATTCTCCAGCGGCTTGGAGAACCCTATGCCTTTGCTATATGCAGGTGGTTGGCGCTTAGGCACATTGGGGTCGGTATAGCCAATGAAACCAACCTTAATGCCACCCATAGATTTTGTCCAGTAGGGGTTAAATATTAAATCCCCATTAGGGTCATTTTCAGTTCGGTGGTGCATGTTAGCGCAAATCTTCGCACTGTGGTAGGCACGCAAGTCTTTCAGCATCATCTCCTTTCCATAGGCCACCTCCCAGTTTCCTGGCAACACGAGGTCGTAGCCGATGTTGTTCATGAGTGGCACAAGGGCAGCGCCTTTGCTGAGTGCTGCCAGCCCACTCCCTTGAAAGCAATCTCCGCCATCAATCAGCAAGGTATTCTCTGGATTTTCTGCCCGGATTGTATTGAGCATCGTTTTTAATACCGCCATGCCTCCCCTGCGTTTATAAATAACTTCCCCCGATTCTACAAAGTATTCATCGTGGGTGAACACCTGGCCGTGAATATCGGCTGTGTGCAAAATGGTGGCTATTTTCGCTTTTCCACTTTCTATTGCTGTACTCCTTTTTATTTTTTGGAGTATGCTTTCATCGCCAAGGGCAGCACTGGCAAACAAGGGTGAGCTAAGCGCACCAAAGGTGAGGGCAGTGGCCTTTTTTAAAAATTCACGTCTTCCCTCATGACCATGCACCTTATCCGTTGGAACCGGATTTGCATGACAACATTCGCAAGGGGGATTAATTTTCTGAACCATCAATACAAATTTAAGTAATTATCTAATTTATTTTTTTTCTAATTCAGTTGCCATTTGTCCTCATATTCCAACGATACGGTATGGGTGGTGTTATTGTACCTGACCAACTGGATAATAACTTCCATCCTTTCCTCATACATGGTATGGGTGAGGATTTGTTCCTGGCCTTGTCCAATCTTTTCAGTCTCGCGGAATTCTACAAAGTAGGGCAAAAAGGTTGATTTTAATTTTTCAAACTCAACCTCCGCTAGTGCTAAATCTGCCTGATTGTAATCAAATGCCCACTTGATGGAGACGTCTGCATTTTTAGCTTTCACGTTTTTGAAAAGAACTATAAACCGATTTCGGGAGCTGGCGGTGTCCAGGCATTTATTTTTTGTTGCACGTCCCGAAAGGGAAGCCAGTTCATTTAGATTGGGATCGTTATAGAAAACAATATAATTGGTTTGTGCAAGGTATTTTTTGATAGTCGATAAATCGGTATCGAAAGGCATTTCAAGGAAGAAATGCTGCAGCTCCATTTTTACTTTCTGTCCGTGAACTATGTGGCTGACCATGCTTGCTAAAATGAGCCATGTTACTGTTATTATTCTCATATATTTTTTGAGCCGGTTAAGCCCAATAGGTTGCGTTAGGTTGTAGCATCTTCATTGATGAGCACGGAGAGACCACGAATCACTCCATCGAGCTGTTCCGTTTCGTGATAGATGATATCAAGGATATTATCTTTCTCTTCGGCTAAAATGTGCTTGTCAATCAATAATTTGGAAAGGCCCAGCAACGTGGCCACGTGGGCACGCACTTTGTGCGAATTGATAAATGCATATTGCTTGAGCATGTTATAATGTCTTTCAATACGTGCCTGGTAAGTCTTGCGCTCGGTGATGTCCGAAAAAGTTCCTTCTGTATAGTCAATTTCTCCTGTCTCTTTAAACACCAAATGGGCATTGCAGGCCACCCAAATCACTTTTCCAGAGCACGTTTTGCCCTGAAATTCAAAGTGCTCGACCCGCCCTTTTCTTTTCAATTTTTGCATGACCTCTTCTCGGTCTGCCGGATTTCGAAAAAGTTTATCCCCCACATCGTCAACAACTTGAAGCATCTGCGCCTCCGATTCGTATTCAAATATTTTTAACATGGCCGGGTTCACCATCAGCAATTCCCCTTCCAATGTACTTCGATAAATTCCTTCACTGGTATTTTCATAGATGGATCGAAATTCCTTTTCCGCTGCCCGTAAGGCTTTTATGCTTTTCACACGCTCGGTAATATTTCGAAAAACAAGTACCATTCCGGTGACCGCACCTGCTTTATCGCGAACAGGGGCAGCACTATTTTCAATGATATAGTCAACCTGACCACGGCCGTGTAGTACGGTGTTGTTTCTGTTGATCAATTTTTGCCCTTTGCCAATAACCTGATCAAATATTGCGGTGAGTGGTTCTTTCGTGGTTTCATCGGTGATGTGATAAACTTGCTTTAAGGGAGTCCCTGCCACCTCAAGCAGTTGGCAACTCAACAGCAATTCGGCTGAAGGATTTAAGTAATTGATGTTCCCCTTTCTGTCAGTAGTTAGTACACCATCGGCAATACTCTCCAGGGTAACTTTCAGTTTTTGCTCACGCTCCATCAATTGATATTGAATAGCGTGGTTTTTCCGTATCTCTCTATAAAGCAACACGAGAAACCAAATTAACAAAAGGATGAGCCCGATGTAACTGAGCAAGGAAAAATTGATTTCCTTGCTTTTCCTTTTATCATAGTTCTGTTCCGAAGCCTGAATGGAAGCGGCTATTTCACTGGCGGTATTGCCAAGCATGGTGGTCAGCGAGTCTGTGATGTTCTGGCCTGCACGGCTGCTGATTTTTTTGGAAGCCTCTTCAAACTTTCCGCTATCTGCCAACTTTTTTATCTCCGCGATGAACTTTAGATTCCGCTGCAATAAAATGGCGATCCTTGCTGTATCTTCTACAGAGAAAAAATGGTCTGCCGATGTCAATTTTTGAATATTATGAAAGGATTTGCCCATTGTGTTTAGGCATTCGTCAATTTCTTTTACAAAACGGGTATCCTGGCTTAACACCAACCCCCTAAGTTCTGCATCAGACTTGGTCACTACCGCCACCAGCGCATTGAGGTGACGCTGCAATTTCTCGTGGCTCCTTAACCGATCAAGGGTTTCTTCAACTGCCTCCAGTTGATTGGCAATCATTACCCTACGCACCACAAAAGTTGTAATAAATAGACCCAAGGCAATAACCACAAATACATTTATCTTAATCGGTTTCATCACACATTTTTTTTATCGAATTCACAGCCTCCTCAAATTGTGTTGACTTGTCGTAATATTCATTTGCCCCAAGGGCCAGGCATTTATCTTTCAGGTACTCATTGTTATTATTGGTGAGGATGATGATGTGGGGCGAATAATTTAATTCATTGATCAGCTCCAGGATCTCCACGCCCGTCAGGCCGGGCAACTGAATATCCAACAAAATGATTTCGGGCAATTCTTTTGTGATGCGCGAATACGCGGTAAGGCCGTCAGCCACAGGCAAAAGGATGTCCAAGCGTTTGATTTCCGAAAAAAGTGTCAACAATCTTTCGGTGATCGCAGCGGAATCTTCAACTATGAGCAGGGATTTATCTTTCTTTGTCATCATGTATCCTTTCCACAAAAGTGGCTTGCTGGCTATCCTTAAAATATAGCAGATAATTGAATCTGGGGTCAATTTATTCCTTCACGTCAAGTAGTACTAACACTACCCTACTTTAGCCCATACTGAAACGTTGATATTATAGGAAAACATAGCGGTTCGGGCATCGCAATGGAGCTTCCGTATTTTTTATCTGACAGTGGTCAGATCAATTTATTTTGCAAGACGTATTGGATTAGCTCGGCATTAGTCTTCATGTTCATTTTATCGAGCAACCGGGTTCGGTAGGTGCTGATGGTGTTGGGGCTAAGGTTTAGCGCTCCTCCAATTTCTATTAGCGATTTTCCTTGTGCGATACGTTTTAACACCTCCAGCTCACGGTCGGAGAGCGTTTCATGTAATTCTATCGCTTTGCCGGCATCCAGGTGATCGGCCATAAAGGATGCCAGCGTGGAAGAGACATATTTTTTTCCTGCCAAAATATGGCGGAGTGCTTTGATCAATTCTTCGGGCGCACTTTCTTTGGTGAGGTAGCCCGAGGCGCCCAGGCGCAACGCACGCAGGGCATATTGCTCCTCCGCGTGCATGCTCAGCACCAATACAGCAACGGTTGGGTATTTGTCTTTCACTTGTTTGAGCAGTTCCAGGCCGGTAGCCCCTGGCATGCTGATGTCCGTGATTAAGACATCAACCTGATTGACCGCCAGGTATTTTAACACCGAAGGGGTATCGGGTGCTTCTGAAATAAGGACTTTGGCAAAGTCATCCTTGATGATTTGTGTCAGTCCTTTGCGGATCAGGGCGTGATCATCGGCCAATAGAAAATGATAATTCTTTATCATAAGAAATGAGTTTTTTTTAAAGAGGCACCAACAATTGCAGCGTAGTACCTTTTCCGGGTGCGGACGTGATCGTTAAAGTGCCCCCCAACATGAGTGCACGTTCTTTCATGCCTAAGATGCCGAATGATTTCTTCTGCCCATTTTTGTTTTCGGCCAACCCTTTTCCGTCATCAGCTACTATCATCTCCAGTTGCTGTCCCGTTATTTTTATTGTGGCGTTTACCTGACTGGCTTCGGCATGCCGCGCGATATTGGTGAGCGACTCCTGAAAAACGCGAAAAATGGCAATCGATTTGGAGGCGTCCAAATGAGACTCCTCCGTGCCAAATGTAAGCTTGCCTTTGACATTAAACCGTTTAGAAAATTCTTTTAATTGGTAGTCGAGTGAGGCAAAAAGGCCCAGGTCGTCAAGCAGCGAAGGGCGTAGTTCTGAATTGATTTTGCGAATAGTGAAAACGGCTTCCTGGGTGAGGCTGATGCAGGTGGCCACTTTGTCCTTGAGTTTCTGATCGGCAGGGGCATGGGCGGCTATCCAGGCCAGATCCATTTTCAGTGCGGTGAGCTGCTGCCCCAGTTCATCGTGTAGCTCGCGGGCCAAACCTGCGCGTTCCTCCTCACGCACCGTTTGCAGGTGGGTGGTTAGCTCCTGCAACTGATGGTTATATGATTTTATTTGCTCCTCATTCCGCTTACTTTCGGTGATGTCCAAGATGGTGCCGAGCATTCTTTCAGGCTTTCCATCCTTGCTTTTAGATAGTTCTGCTTGTGCCTTTAACCAAATAATGGCACCATCAGGCCGCACAATGCGGTGTTCGATATTGTACTTTTTAATTCCTTTCATTGCCAGGGCCAGGTTTTCATTTACAAATTCAATGTCCTCCGGATGAACTACTTTCGAAATGAACTGGGCTGTATTCATCACGTTTTTCGGAATACCATATATTTTATTGATTTGCGGAGAAAGATAAATATCATTGGTGATCAAGTTCCAATCCAGGAAACCGAAATTCGCTATTTCGGTTGCCTTCAATAATTTTTCATTCAATAATCCTTTCTCCTCTTCCTCTTTTTTGCGCTTAGTGATGTCAGTATTAACACCATCCCAAACTACCCGGCCATCTGGCAACTTTCGGGGCATGGATCGGATTTCCAATATCCGCCATTCACCGGCCACATTTTTAAAGCGTACTACAATATGAAAAACAGACATGTTTTGAAAGGAAATTTCTTCTGCGATAGCGAACTTTTCCTTGTCATCATCATGTATGGGTTCATAGAGGACAGAAGGGTCGGCCATTATTTGTTCGGGGGTTTTGCCGGTGAGGGCAGTCACCCCGCTGCTCACAAAGGTGAACTTCATTTCTCCGTCTAATTCGCGCACCACCTGGTACATCATGGTTTCGGGCAAATTATCGGTTAGCATTTTTAACTGAATGGCTTTTTCTTTTATTTCAAGTTCAGCTTTTTTTCGCGCGCTTATATCACGGGTTACCCCTAGCAGCGAGGTAATTTCTCCGGCCGCGTTGCGGAGTGGCACCGCATGCGTCTCCAGCCACCGATGGCCTCCCTTCAACCCGGTTACTTCAAATTCCATTTCTCCTTTGTTCCCATTAAAAACTTCGAGCGTTAGTCTATTAAAGGCCATTCGGTATTTTTGATCCACCAGGTCCACCATGCGGTGATCCAACACCTGTTGCTCGTTATCGGCCTCAACCATCGCCAGGCCGGCTGGGTTTATCGACAGCAATTCACCCTGCCGGTTCAATACTTTAACACATTCGGGCTCGGCCTGCAAGATGGTGGTGAGCTGGCCATTGGTTTGAAGCAACTCCGCTTCCGCTTTCTTTCTTACCAAAATTTGCTTCACCAGCACCTCTTTGTGTTTTTCGTTTTGCGCAAAAAGTTTGGCGTTTTGAAAGAGCGTAGAGGCCTGGCTGGCCACCAACTGAAGGTGTTCTAATTCTAAAGGAGAAAAAGACCGTTTGGTATTCAGGGCATATAGCTTAATAATACCGATGACCTCATTTTTCTCAAGCAAGGGCGCCCCGGCACATGATATGTAGCTGAATGCCTCATTAATTTGAAAGGTAGAGTCGTCAGAAGTATCCTCCACGGTCAACGGTTTTTTGGCACTTATTATTTTGTAGACAAAGGGATGAGCCAATGTGATTTCTTTCTCTTGTTCGGTTATTCCTACGCTGCTCAATAATTTCAACTGATTGCCTTGAATTTCATGAAGGGCGCAAGCATCCACTTCAAAGGCATCCTTCACTTTCACAAGAAACTCATGAGCTTGATGAGCGGTTGAAAATTGATCCATCCGCAAACCACGAACGGTGGAAAGGATCGTAAACCTTCGCAGCGATCTTTCAAGTTCAAGCGTTTTTTCAACTAACTGCCTTTGCACTTCTTTATCCTCTCCCAATAGCGCTTGAAATTTTTGTCGATACGTGAAGAGATTGAAGATATCGTGTATCCGGTACGCTTCCCTTCCGTTTGCCGATAATTCCTTTTCAAAATAAATGAGGTACAGCCAAAACAGGAAAGAATACACGGGTACGGCAATCATTTTTGAAATTCCTACCGCTATTAAAGCGATAATTAGTTGGCTTGAGAAAATAGAATTAGAGTCAAAAAGCAGGGTATGCATCACCAATACAATGCCCATAGTAAAAAAAATTCTCAATAACATTGAAGATAGCCATTTTGATAAAGCTTCATAGAGGATTATTAACACCACGCTATCCAAAAGAATGGAAACAGAACCTACTATCAAAAAAGAGATTTTTGTTTGAAAAAATGAAATCGGCATGTCATACCGGTTAATAAAAACTTTTTGAACAAGCCCGATGCTTGTGACGTACAATGGAATTGCAAACAAGAAATTAAAGAGTATTAACGTATAAACTACTTTTCTTGCCTCGCGCGCATCTTCCTTTATGTAAATCAACAAAAGAGAGAAGAGAATGGCCGAATACATTACCGTTGAGCCGATGGACAGGTCAATACCCGGCAAGATTTCAGCGGTAAAAGTCTGGGTATAGAAATAATGCATGAACATAAAAAGTCCGAGGGTGATGTAAAACAAACTCAACCCAAACACCGTGCGCAACCGGAATAACAGTAACAGTAAGCTGCCTGTAACTATACATTGAAATATGAGGACTAGAACCAAAGGGTAAGAAATGGTTTCCATTTATTATAAAAGTAACTACTTGTCGTACACTTTAAGGGTTTTGCTTTTTTTGCAATTCCGCCAACGCTTCTTTCAATTCGATAATCCGCGCTTCGCGGCCTAAGAATAAATCATTGATTTCCGCCAACTCCTTATTGGCTATTTCCAACTCCGCGGTGCGTTCTTTTACCCGCAGCTCAAGGTCATTGTTTAATTTAGCAATTTTTTCTTCAGCAGCTTTGCGTTCGGTGATATCACGAACCATGCCCAACAATTGTCCTTCTCCGATTTTAGATAAGGTTATCTCCACCGAAACCAACGTGCTATCTTTTCGCACCAGCATCCGTTCGAAAGACAGCAAACCTTTTTCTATTACCTGCTCCCGTCTTTGTTGGGCAAGGTGCTTTTCCGTTTCGGCATAAGTATCTTCAATCCGCAATTTCATAAATTCGGTATTGGTATAACCAAGCAGGTGGCAAAGGGCTGCATTTACCAAAATGATTTGACCCCATTCATTTATCTGGATAATTCCATCGGACGCCTGTTCTACTAAATTGCGGTATTTTTTCTCGCTATCTTCTATTATTTTTTTGGTTTTTTTCCGCTCGGTTAAGTCTCTGCCAATAAGCATAAAAGTGCCATTGGGCAACATCCTCGAATTAAGCTCAACATCAACAGCCGAGCCATCGCGGCATTTGAGCCTGCGTTCGTTTATTACGGTGAGTCCGGATTTTAGCGCCTTCCAGTTAAACGGGTTGCCGATCAGGTCTTCCGCAAAAACCAAATCGCTTATGGAGAGATCAGGAACCTGCGATCGGCTATAGCCCGAGATTTTATAAAAGGATTCGTTGGCATCAATTAATTTTCCATCTGCTTGATAGCTAACGATGGGGTCGGCTGCTTGCTCAATCAGGTTTCGGTATTTTTCTTCGCTTTCTTTGATCAACCTTCCTACTTTTTTGCGTTCTGAAATATCGCGCACAAAACTCAGAAAATTTCCATCTCGCATCCGTGTCGCATTAATTTCTACATCCAATAAAGTTCCATCGTTACGCCTTAACTTCCGCTCTTGTACAATGGCTTTTCTGTCTTGCATTTCGTTTAATCGCAAGGGTCTTTCGCCTGGCTCCAAATAAGCCAGGTCTTTAATCGTAAACTTTAGTAGTTCCTCTTTGGTGTACCCCAGCATAGCACACGCCATCACATTAGCATCGATGTATTGAAAATTGGAATTGGCAATAAATATACCATCTGAAGCTTGCTCTACCAGTTGGCGGTATTTTTCTTCGCTCATTCTTATTCGCTGCTCCGAGTTATGCTTCTCCAGAATAATACTCACCTGGTTACTTGCCCAATCTATCGAAGCCAGATCTTCATTGTCTGGTTCTCGGCACGTCCGGTAGTAAACGGCAAAAGTCGCGATCAACACTCTATGAATGGAAAAGATAGGAGTTGACCAACATGATTTTAAGCCATGACTCAAGGCAAGGGCGCGATAGTCTTTCCACAGCGGATCGTTGGCAATATCCGATACAATCACTCTTTCCTTTCGGTAGGCAGCCGTTCCGCAAGACCTTTCCGCAGGTCCGATAGAACCACCATCTATTGCTTTATTATAGGCCGGAGGCATGCTGGGGCCAGCACCCAAAAGTAAATGAGTGCCTTCTTTATCGGGAAGTAAAATCGAGCAAAGGGTATCTTGCGAATACGATTCGTAATTTAAAACAATGGTTTCGAGAATTTCTGGCAGCGGTTTTCCGAGCGCAGCCATTTCCAATACTTTTTTTTCTCCCGCCAATTGCGATTCAACTTTTTGGGCATTGGTGATGTCTTCGCATGAACCAAAGATTTGCTTGGGGGAACCATCGGGTTGCCTTGAAAATATGGATTCGTTACTCCTCAGCATCCGCCACCCGCCATCTTTATGCCGCATTCGATAATCGTGCACAAGCTGTTGCCTATCGGCAAGTAGGGCATATCGCGGATAAATGTTAGCTACATAGTTATCAAAATCATCGGGGTGCATTAAGGCGGTTAATACACCACTGGCTAAGTGTTTTATTTCTTTCTCGGAATAGTTCAAAATTTTATCGATGCCACGGTTCACATACACATTGCGCATTTCTACTAAATCATAAATGTAAATGATATGCGGTGAGGCATTCACAATACTTTCGATAAACTTGTTATTTTCGGAGAGGATCGTATTGAACTTCTTGCGCTCTGAAATATCGCTAAAATAAATAGACAGCCCTTCCGGTGAAGGATAGATGTGATTTTCAAACCATTTATCAAAAGACGGATAATATTCTTCGAAATAAACATTGAGTTGCTCAGTCATCGCTTTTTCACACCCTTTCAGAAACGCCTGCCCTACGGTTTCAGGAAATTCCGTCCAAATATTTTTGGCAATTAGGTTTTCAGGCGCACACCCAAAAATTTCTCCGGCTTTTTCGTTTATATACGTACAGCACAAATTCTTATCAAGAGCCACAAAGCCTTCGGTGATGCGTTGAAGGGTGGTTCTGTATTTTTGTTCCGATTTTTTAAGTTCGGTAATATCACGGGCATGGCCATGTATGAAAGGGGAATCCGTACCTATTGTTATCAACCGATTGTTGTATTCCCATATAAGGATCTCCCCGGTGAAGGTTTGCACCTTCATCAATCCATGCGCCTGGCCTTCTTTTTTTATATAGTCAAGATAGTCGTAAAATTTATTTTTGGTATCTGGAGAAAGGATATCAAGAATCCTTAAGTTCATTTGTGGATTAAAGGTGGCTCCAATAATCTTTTCTGCTGCCTTGTTCACAAAAAGAATTTTCCCATCCAAGTCATGGGTGCAGATAATGTCATTCGTATTTTCAATAAGGTCTCTGTATTTTTCTTCGGAATTTTTGCCCGTGGAAGTAGCCACATGCCCATTCGTTTTTTTTTCTTTCTTGGTGAGCCGGTGTTTTAAGGCCGATTGGATGGCCTCGGGCAATCGGTCGAGCTGCGCTTTTAAAATATAATCATCAGCTCCTTTTTTTATCACGGCCACAGCAAATTCTTCCGATACGGGGTCGGTCACTAAAAGAAAAGCCGTGCCCGGTCGTTGATCCTGCATTATTTCCAATGCCTCCACCGAATTAAACTGGGGCAGTGAATGATTGGCCAGGATAACATCGGGTTTAAAGTTTTGCAAGGCCAGCAGATAAGATGGCCTGTCAATTGAAACTTGAGAAGTGAAATTTATATCCTCTTGCTTTAGCAGCCGCTGGATCATTTCTAAATCTTTAACTTTCTCTTCCAGGAATAAGATTTTTAGGCGTTTGGGCATCACATAAGATTGAAAGTTTTAAATTTCTTAAAATTCAAATTTTATTGCTACCGATGTCGTTATCGTTAAGCGTTGCAACTCCATACGCTCCAAATCCACATACCCAATGTTTACCGCTCAGTTTATTTATACTTTATATCCCTCCTTAAACATAAGTAATATAGCCATTTCGAGGCCGACAAAAGAAAGGTATTTTATTCAGGCCGCTTCCATAAGTCACACGTGTTTTTACTTATCGCGTTTCTTCGCAGTAATGGTCTTCATTTTTTTTAGCTTCTCCCGCTTTTCTTTGATGGGGGAAAAAGGCCCGTATTTATGCTGGTGCTCGTCAAAGCCATCAACAAAAGGTCCAAAGGGATGGTCAATTGGTTTTTTTGAAATGTCGGGCCAGTCTTTGGCCATGTCTTTAGTTGGCCGCGGCATCGAATTGACAAAGGCGGCCAGGTGCCAGGCTTCTTCATCCGTTAGTTGAGGTTTGTCGAAAGTAGTCCCAAATGGCATATTAGCCTTTATGTATCCGGCAAAACGAGAGAGGCGAAACAACCCCGCGCCATGATTATAACTCTGATCTCCCCAAAGTGGCGGATAGGTCCAGGCGTTTCCCTTTGCGTTCATGGTCCCTTCCCCATTTGCTTTATGGCAAAGCACACACTTTGTCTGATACAAGATTTTACCCTTTTTGGGATCGGCTTGTTGGCTAAGAAAAGCCAGGTCCACCAAGCCAGCGCCTTTTGGGGTTACTCCTTTAGGCACATTACTCCCCACCCATTTTATGTACGCCACAATGGCCTTCATCTCACAGCTTTCATCGGACAACGGTTGACCATTTAAGCTTCGTTCAATGCAGTCGTTCACCCTTTTCTGTATGGTCTCCTCCGTACCTGATCGTGCCCTGAATTTTGGATACGTGGAAGCCACCGCACTATAATTATTACCAAAAGGTTTAGTGCCAGCATCGAGATGGCAGTTCTGGCAATTCATCCCATTGCTCATCGACCGAATGCTTCCCTTCGGCCCAAGATATTCGGAAGTATGGGCGATCAATTCTTTTCCATATCGAATTTCTTTGCCCGTTTCATTCATGGGCAAAGTATTCACATCTGGAGCCTTCCATAGTGCCTCCGTTAGATTATTTTGGGGTATCGCTATATTTGGATTCGCAGAGGGGGGCAGGATTTGCGCGCGATATAGCTCGGTTCGCAATCCATAAAACCCTAATCCGAGCAAGGGCAAAATCCATGCAGCCTTGAAGAGTGTCTTTAAAACCTTTTTTTTTGGTCGGCTTCTATTTAAAGGATCTTCGTTCATATAAAATTCTAGCAAGCCCATTCTCCAAACTCCAATTTCATCAGAAATATAAAAAATTATTGATTAGGCATAACTAAGTGTCCTATTGCCTCAAGTTACTACATTCCTGGTTAATCGGATCGATGTTGCCAGGAGTGATCAAAATCAGAGGATGCTATTGACACTTCAGTACGCTTGTGAATCAAACCGAATTTTCCGAACCAATTGTTACCTCGATAGGCAAAAAAATAGAAATAAAATCTATCAAAATGTAGCGTTATTACGAGTTTAGTGTAATTAAACCACTACACCTTCTTTATCCACATTTCCAAAATCCAACATCATCCGAGAATCGAAAATTGTTTAATAACTCGTAGCTTGCCATTCAATCAATGGAACTCCACGACATTTTCCCTCAATTTGCCCCAGAGCTACTTGCGCACCTCGAAAAAATTGGCCAAATCACTGAATTTGAACAAGGTGATATGCTCATGCGCTCTGGCCAATACTTTAAAAATTCATTGTTGATCCTTGATGGTCGGGTCAAGCTGTATCGTGAAGGGGAAGAAGGCGAAGAGTTCTTTCTTTATTATTTAGAAAAGGGAAACGCCTGCGCGCTATCTATGATTTGCGCTACTAAAAACGAAGCCAGTGCCATAAAGGCAAAAGCGATGACGCCCGTAAAAGCGCTTTCCATACCGATCCAACACATGGACGGGCTGATGAAAGACTATCGGCAATGGTATTATTTTGTTTTAGAAACGTACCGCTCGCGGTTTGAAGAATTATTAGAAGTAATTGACCATGTGGTTTTTCACTCGATGGACGAGAAATTAGAATTCTATCTGAAAAGGCAATTTGAAACTTTGGGTGACAAAATATCAGTCACCCATCAGGAGATAGCCGATGACCTCAACTCCTCACGAGAAGTCATTTCACGGTTGCTGAAAAAACTTGAATCGCAAAAAAGGATTTCTATTTCCCGTAATGAAATTGCCAGGTTGAATTTTTAGACTAAATTTATCTGCAGGAGTCTATTTCAATTTTTTGATTTGCATTTAGGCCTCTCAAATTATCAGCGTGGCTCTTCATCGCCAGTTTTTTCCACCTTCGTGACCTGGGTCACTGAATGTCACCGATGCAGGATTTACCTTTGTTGCTATTCAATCTGCTATGGAAAGTTTTTTTGGGTATTTCGCTTCTGGGTTAATTGGAGTTTCTTTGGGGCTTATCGGGGGAGGTGGCTCAATAATTACCATACCCATCCTGGTATACCTTTTTCATATCGAACCCACCCTCGCTACAGCCTACTCTTTAATTATTGTTGGATTCACTTCACTGGTAGGCGGAACCCGAAACGCATTCCATAAAATGGTAGATTTCAAGATTGCCCTTCTGTTCTCCTTGCCCTCACTTGTATCCATTTATTTTACCCGTCATTATTTGTTGCCTCATGTACCAAGCACCATTCTCACGGTGGGTGGATTCGGAATTACCAAAGACTTGGTCATCATGATTTTCTTTTCAATTATTATGGTAGTGGCTTCCATCAAAATGATCAGGGGAAGTCAACTTCAAGAAGTAGAAAACTCACCAGTCAGTTATCATTTAATGAAAATCACCGTGCAAGGAATTTTATTAGGAATCGTTACCGGCATCATTGGAGCCGGGGGTGGATTTCTGATTATCCCTGCGCTGGTATTAATGGCAGGGCTTTCCATGAAAAAGGCCATTGGCACTTCGTTAATTATTATTACCCTTAATTCGTTTGTCGGTTTTCTGGGCGATTTGGGTACGAGCCAACTTATGGATTATCCCTTCATTGCTTCCCTTACCGCACTTGCAACCGTTGGTATTTTTTTAGGAATTTACCTGGCCAAATTTTTTAATGGCAACAAACTTAAAGCCGGGTTCGGATGGTTTGCTTTGGCCATGGCCGTTTTTATTTTTGGGAAAGAATTGTTTTTTAATTGAAGGGTGACAAAAATTACTGAAAAGGATTAGGATTGGATATAATTTTAAGTCATTACTAATTGTAACCATTATGATTGTTGACCAAATTTATACCGGATGCCTTGCACAAGGTGCCTACTACATCCAATCCGAAAAGGAGGCTATCATTATTGATCCGCTTCGTGAAGTGGAGCCTTACCTGAAAAAAGCAGAAACGAATGGCGCAAAGATTAAGTATGTTTTAGAAACTCACTTTCATGCCGACTTTGTATCCGGTCATTTGGATTTGGCAAGCAAGACTGGTGCTGTTATTGTTTTTGGTCCCAACGCCAAACCCCGCTTCAACGCACATATCGCTAAAGATGGAGAAGAGCTAAAAGTTGGAAAGATAACCCTCAAAGTGTTGCACACTCCCGGGCATACGATGGAATCATCTTGCTATTTACTAAAAGATGGAAACGGAAAAGATTATGCCCTCTTTAGTGGAGACACCTTATTTCTCGGTGACGTAGGCCGGCCTGACCTCGCGCAAAAAGCCGCTAATATGACCAAAGAACAATTGGCTTCATTGCTTTTCGATTCGCTTCGAAATAAAATTATGCCGCTTCATGATGACGTGATTGTTTATCCCGCCCATGGAGCCGGCTCTGCCTGTGGCAAAAACATGATGAAGGAAACGGTAGATAGTTTGGGCAACCAGAAAAAAACGAATTATGCCCTTCGCACCTCATTGGCCCGGGAAGAATTTATTAAAGAAGTAACGGACGGTCTTCTGCCACCACCCGCCTATTTTCCTGAGAATGCGAAGCTTAACAAAGAAGGCTATGAAACCATCGATAGTGTTTTGCAGAAAGGTGCACATGCATTCCCTGCCAAAGAATTTGAATTAATGGCCAATGAAACTGGCGCGTTGGTTTTGGATACCCGCAATGCAGAAAAGTTTGCAAGAGGATTTATTCCGCAATCCATCAATATTGGAATCGATGGAAGTTTTGCTCCTTGGGTAGGTGCGTTGATTGCCGGGGTGGCTCATCCCCTCCTGTTGATTACGGAGGATGGACGTGAGGAAGAAGTAGTGACAAGATTAGCGCGCGTGGGTTATGACAACACGTTGGGTTACTTAAAAGGCGGATTCAAATCATGGCTGCAAGCCGGAAAAGATATTGATTCCATCGAGTCCATTTCTGCAAAAGAGTTTGCCAACCGGATTAGACAAAAAGACTTTACAATTATTGACGTACGAAAGCCGGGAGAATATGAGGCAGAGCATGTAGAAAAAGCAATTAACATACCCCTGGATTTTATCAATGACCACCTAGCTGAAATTCCTAAAGAAAATGAAGTTTATGTGCATTGCGCAGGAGGCTATCGCTCCATGATCGCCATCTCCATTTTAAAGGCAAGAGGCTGGAATAATCTAATTGATGTTGCCGGTGGGTATAAGTTGATTGCAGAAACGGATGTGCCGCGGACAAACTATATAGGTGCCTCTGCCTTGAAGAATAAATAATATTGATCCTATTAACATTTGTTGAAAATGGTAAAGAAAGGCACCGTTTGTATAGTATCCTGCCCACACTGCCGCGGAGATCGGTTGTTTTAAATCAAAATTTGGAGTTGTTCATTAAAAGAGACTGTAGCAATGTTCAAGTCTTCATTAACTTCTATTCAAAAATGAGCTTTGTCGAAATTTTCTATTCGCACATAGATTAATCTACGGGTTCGCGAAAATAAATTTTTGGATCACCATTCAGCAATTCACTCAGGCCTACTGGAATTGCCAACCCCACTCCCCTTTTTTAATCGTATTCGGATTTTATAATTCTTGGATAACGTCCACAAAATACCTAACATCACAGGCTAAAGATATTCAACCCGAATTTTTGATTTACGAGGATGGCAAAGCATAAAGCACAAACAACACATAAAAAAAGGCAACCCGTGGCTTCCAAAATCAGTAGCAAATCAATTTCACCTTCGACAGGATTTCAAATTGTTGGCATTGGTGCTTCGGCAGGCGGGCTGGAAGCGATGGAATTGTTTTTTGAAAACATGCCCGTGGAAACCAACATGGCTTTCGTAGTGATTCAACACCTTGACCCAACCCAAGTTGGCATTCTGCCGGAGCTCTTACAACGAACTACCACCATGAAGGTAATTCAGGTTACCGACCCGCTAAGGGTAAAACCAAACTGTGTGTATGTGATACCCCCCAACAAAAGCATGTCGATGCTACACGGTACGCTACATTTGTTCGACCCCGTGGAGTCGCGAGGCCTGCGTTTACCCATTGATCGTTTTTTCCGCTCGCTGGCAGATGACCAACTCGATAAAAGCATTGGCGTCATCCTGTCGGGCATGGGTGCTGATGGCAGCCTTGGCTTGAAGGCCATAAAAGAAAAAAATGGAATGGTATTGGTGCAGAGCCCGGGTACTGCCAAATTCGATGGCATGCCTTACAGTGCAACACAAGCTGTAGTACCCGACATCGTTGCACCTGCCGAAGAACTGCCCGCTAAATTAATCGCCCTACTTAAGTTTATTCCTTCGGTGAAAACCGATGCGGAGATCGATCATAAAAGCAAAAGCAACCTCGACAAGATTACCATCCTGCTGCGGCAACAGACAGGCCATGACTTTTCGTTGTACAAAAAGAACACGCTATTCCGCAGGATTGAAAGGCGCAAGGGCATTCACCAGTTAGATAAAATTCAGGATTATGTTCGCCTTTTGCAGGAAAATCCGAAAGAAATAGAAATACTTTTTAAGGAATTGCTGATTGGCGTTACCTGTTTCTTTCGCGATCCGGCCGTTTGGAAAAAACTTAAGGATAGTGTTCTTCCCGAACTGATCAAAGGAGTACCTAACGGGCAGGTGCTTCGGGCCTGGATACCTGCATGCTCCACCGGAGAAGAGGCCTATTCATTGGCAATAATTTTTATTGAGACGGTAGAAAAACATAAAACGCACCGGAACATCACCTTACAAATATTTGCTACAGACATTGATGGTGATGCGATTGATAAAGCCCGCAGCGGAATATTCTATTCCACTATAGCAGCAGATGTTTCACCTGCACGGCTCAAGCGGTTTTTCACATTTGAATCAGACAAATACCATTTAAATTCCTCCGTGCGCGAGATGGTAGTCTTCGCTCCGCAAAGTGTAATCAAAGACCCACCGTTTACCAAGCTCAATATGCTGCTTTGCCGCAACATGCTTATTTACATGGAGCCGGAATTGCAAAATAAATTGGTGGATTTATTTAATTACAGCCTCAATCCGGGTGGGATTTTGCTACTGGGTTCTGCCGAAACGTTGGGAAACAACAGCGATGGATTTGAAACTGTGGATTCGCACCTGAAATTTTTTAGACGAACAAAGGCAACTCGGACGGTGGGGTTGATCGATTTTCCAAGTTCTTTTTCGCACCTCAAAGGAAAGACTACGGAATACAAGCCCTCACAGAAAACCGTGGAAAACATTCAAACGGTGGCCGATCAGTTTTTACTTCAGCAATTTGCCCCGGCCAGTGTGTTGGTCAACAGCAAAGGTGATATCGTTTACATAACCGGGCGTACTGGAAGATACCTGGAGCCCGTTGCCGGAAAAGCAAACTGGAACGTCTATGCCATGGCACGCGAAGGCTTGCGCCAGGAATTGCCAGCAGCCATCCGCAAAGCACTAAATAGCAAAGAAGCGGTAATGCTCCACCATATCAAACTGGATTCAAATGAAGGTATACACTTTATTAATATTACCCTGCAACGTTTCGAAAACCCAGAGTCTATTAGCGGTATGCTGATGATCGTTTTCAACGATGTGCCCGCGCAGGTAACAGTTGCCCCAGAACCAAGGGGAAACAGGCTGGCCAGCAAAACCCAGCAGCAGAAGGAGATAGAACTGGAGCTGCAACGAAGCCTTGAAGAATTGAATAGTACGCGCGAAGAAATGCAGACCTCACAGGAAGAACTTCGATCAACCAATGAAGAGTTGCAATCCACCAACGAAGAACTACAGTCTACCAATGAAGAACTTACCACCTCCAAGGAAGAAATGCAGAGCTTGAATGAGGAACTGCAAACCGTCAATGCAGAACTACAGAACAAAGTGAGTGATTTGGTGCATGCCAGCAATGACATGAAGAATTTATTAAACAGTACGGAAATCGCCACGCTTTTCATTGACAAAGTGTTGAACATCCGCAGATTTACCGACCCAGTGGCAAAAATAATAAAGCTGCGCACGGAAGACATCGGCAGGCCATTTACAGATCTGGTAACCGATTTACAATACCCAGAAATAAATGAGCATGCTTTACAAGTAATAAAAACGTTAACTTCTATTGAAACGAATATTTCTTCGGCCAGCGGAAAATGGTTCCGCGTGAGGATAATGCCATACCGCACACTTGACGATCGCATTGATGGTTTGGTGATAACCTTTACCGACATAACCGAACTTAAGAAACTGGAAATGGAGCTTAAAAAAGCCAATGAAATTCTTCGGGAATTAAATAAGGCATAAAAAAAGTGATAACCGGTTATTCTTTATACCTTGTGTAATAGTAATCATGAAAAAGACTGTCCCATTAACGGAAGTTGAAATCCTTCGTCAAAAGGCTGAGGCATTATTGAAAAAGAAATCATCAAAACCAATTTCAAAATTTTCGAAAGATGAAATGCTGAAACTCATTCATGAGATTGAAGTACATGAGATTGAGTTGGAAATGCAAAATGAGGAACTTAATCGGGCAAGAAACGCCCAGCAGTTAGCCACTAAAAAATATTCGGAATTATATGATTTTGCACCTTGTGGTTATTTTACACTTTCCAAAGAAGGTAATATTATTGAGCTCAATCTTCTGGGTGCAGAAATGCTAGGCATGGCGCGCGCACATTTAACCAATAGCTCACTGTTATTTTTTATTTCAGCTGAGACGCGACAACTATTTGTTAATTTTCTGGAAAGGGTTTTTAACAGTAGCAACAAAGAGACCGCTGAAGTTTCGTTGGCTTCCGTTGGTAAAACACCGATAGCCGTGCTGGTTACGGGAATTGCGCAGGAAGGGGAAGAACAATGCCATGTAACAATGGTAAACGTTACTGAATTGGTAGCGGCAAAAGAAAGTGCTCAAGAAAGTGACCGATTAAAGTCAGAATTTCTGGCCAACATGAGCCATGAAATCAGAACACCGATGAATGGCATTTTAGGAATGGTTCAGCTACTGCAAAAACCTGGCCTTGAAAGCGATGTGATTCAGTCGTATATCATACTCTTGAAGAAAAGTGGCGATCGGATGCTTAATATTATCAATAACATAATTAACATTTCGAAAATTGAATCCGGAGGGGCAGAAGTGCTCATTACCAATGTGAATGTAAATGAGCACATGAAATATATCTGCACTTTCTTTAAGACTATGGCCGAAAAGAAAGGCTTGCAACTTTCCTGTAAATATCCGTTGCCGGATATAATGCCCATTGTAAAATCAGATAGCGAAAAGATTTATGCCATTCTCACCAACTTGGTGAATAACGCCATTAAGTTTACGGAAAAAGGGTGGGTTCAAATTGGTTATTCCATTAAGCTGCCGAACCCAGCGATCGGTGACGAACCTGAAAGTGGCCTCATCGAATTTTTTGTTAATGACTCGGGCATAGGCATCCCTGCTGACAAGCACGGCTTAATCTTCGAAAGGTTTAGGCAAGCAGACCAGTCCAAATCGCGTAGTTATGAAGGATCGGGTCTGGGCCTATCTATTTCAAAAGCCTTTGTGGAACAGTTGGGTGGAGAAATTTGGGTAGAAAGCAATCCTGGCAAGGGCTCGGAATTTCACTTTACTATTCAATACCATCCAGTCAAGGAAAGTAAGATAACCAAGCCTGCTGATTTAGTTGAAAAGGGCGAAAAGCAAATCAAAAAACTTAAAGTGGTAATAGCAGAGGATGACGAAATGTCGTTTCAACTCCTTGCAATAGCAACCAAACCTTTTAGCAAAGAAGTTATCCACGTGCGCTCAGGCAAGGAGGCGGTTGCCGTATGCGGTAATAACCACGACATCGATTTGGTATTGATGGATATTCAGATGCCGTTGATGGACGGATATGAAGCCACAAGGCAAATCCGCCAGTTCAACAAAGGGGTAGTGATAATTGCACAAACGGCTTTTGCTTTGGCCGACAGCAAAGAAAAAGCAATGCAGGCAGGCTGCAATGATTATGTTCCAAAACCTATCAATTTAAATATGCTGACGGATTTGATAGGGCGAAACATTAAATCTTAGAAGGACTGGCAAGCTGGAACTAACAATCACTCAAAAAATGCTTACCTCTTTACTACAATAACGACTACCATTATACTTCAGACCACGCTGCGTCTTTCAAGAAGTATTTACTTCAACTTTTTCGTTAGCCTATTATAAGCACTATATTCAACGAAATAGTTTTTCGTTCAATCCCATCATTTCGTGCAAATACATCTAGAAGGCATCTAAAAAATATCATTGTCACTATAACAGAAGTGAAGCATCCCCAATACGGGGCTGTGCACAGGAGATTGCTTCGATTGACCAACCTTCGCAATAGCACGCTATTATGGATTTTGACAGATTTACAACTGGCATCCCTAATTGTGTATTTACATAAGTCTATTTCTTAAAAACAAATCCTCGAAAAATAAACTAATGTGATCTGAGTCACAGTAACGCCATTTAATGCGGGATACTTTTGCAGCAAAAAAAAATAGAAATGAAGAAAGATTTGTTGTTCCTGCTTTTCGTGATCAGTGTTTATTCCGGCTCCGGACAAGATACTTTGTCGCTCAAATTACAAGATGCTCAAGAAGCTGCAGTTCGAAATAATAAAGAAATAATTGTAGCTACCCTGGAACAAGAAAGTGCGCAGGCAAAATTCAATCAAACCAATGCCGTATTCCTGCCACAGATTAATATCAGCTACACCGCCATGACTACGAATAATCCTTTGAATGCGTTTGGGTTCAAACTCCAACAGCGTTCCATTGCCCAAACGGATTTTAATCCTTCCTTATTGAACAATCCCGCTGCCACACAAAATTTCATGACAAAGGCCGAATGGAACCAACCGATCATAAACATGGATATACTATATGCGCGTAAGGCAGCCAACCAACAGGTGGACATGTATGCTTTTAAAACAAGGCGAACAAAAGAATACCTGACGTACGAAGTACAGAAAGCGTATGCGCAACTACAACTTTCTCATCAATCGGTAGGAGTGCTTGACGAAACCCTTGAAACGATGAAAGCAACTTATAAGGCTACTAACGACCGCTTTGAAAAGGGTTTTTTACAAAAGTCGGACGTGCTTCAAGTTCAGGTGCAGGTAGCCACCACGGAAACGAAATTAGCAGAAGCGAAGAGCAATGTGAGAAATGTATCGGACTATCTGAGTCTTTTAATGGGCGCCAAGAGCGGACCGATTTATAAGGTGGAATCCATGGAGAAAAATCAAGTCCAAGATATTAAGTCCGAGGTGTCTGAAGAGCGGGCCGACTTTAAGGCTATGAAGTCAGCGCTATCAGCACAAGAATCCATGATTCACTCTAACAAACTTTCTTACCTGCCAAAACTGAACGCCTTCGCCAACTATATGTTCAACGACAAGAGCGCTTTTGGTTTCGGTGCAAATGCTTATCTGGTGGGCGCTCAATTTTCCTGGAACATCTTCAGCGGGACTTCCGGTCACTATAAAACAGTGGAGCAACGTCTGGAGCATGCGAAGACTGAGCAACAACTGGATTACAAGAAAGCACAAAGTCAGTTGGAATTAAATAAAACAATCCGGCAATTGGATGACACCAACATCGCTTTGCAACAACAAGAACTGTCGATCAATCAGGCGACCGAAGCATTGCGGATTCTTCAAAACCGCTTTGATCAAGGATTGGTGACCACGATGGATCTTCTCCATTCACAAACGTTGGTAGCGCAACAAAAACTGAACCAAGCGCAAGCCCTGTTTCAATTCAATACCACGCTTGCTTACCTCGAATTTTTAACAACTACCTCTGAAAAGTAAAACAAATGAAAAATATGAATACCCGTCTCTATCGAATTCAGCTTACCTCACTCCTTTCCACCTTCCTGTTTCTTGCTTCTTGTTCAAATAGTGATCAGAAAAAGGAAACAATAAAAGAAACACCTATTGAAGTAACGCTTGGCGTTGTTACAAAAAACGCCAGCGACCCGATTGTAGCGAGTGGCCAAATCGAATCAAAAGAGACAGCTCACATCAGCACACGCCTTATGGGCATTGTGACTAGTATTCTTGTTAAACCAGGGGACAAAGTTCAGAAGGGTCAATTGCTAGTTACAATTAGCAATTCAGATATTCTTGCAAAACGTGCGCAGGCGCAAGCGATGGTCACCGAAGCCGAAGCAGCAACAAAAGATGCGCTAAAAGATTATGAACGCTTTGAAGAATTGTATAAAAAACAAAGTGCCTCGGCCAAAGAATTTGAGAATGCGACTTTGCATTACACTTCCGTGAAATCAAAATTGGAAACCGCGCGGCAAATGAAGAATGAAGCCGATGTTATGCTCACGTACACCAACCTGGTTGCTCCTTTTTCAGGCGTAGTGACTGAGAAAAATATGGATGCCGGCAGCATGGCCAGTCCTGGAATACCCATTCTCGCGATCGAGCAAACCGGTGATTATCATGTACAAGCGGCTGTATCCGAAACAGAGATTGGAAAATTGAAAGAGGGCATGGAAGCAGGCGTAACCATTAAATCAACCGGAAAAACATTTTTAGGGAAGATTTTCGAAATCAGCCCTTCGTCTCAATTTAATGGAGGACAGTATGAAGTAAAAGTGAGCATTCCCGAAAAGGAAAAACAAGGATTATTTTCAGGCATGTCAGTGAATGTTACCATTTCTATAAGAGCAAGCGAGGGTGACAAAAACATCTTGATCCCCTATCGTGCGATTATTCAACGCGATCAGCTCTTCGGGCTTTACACGGTAGGAGAAGATCAAACGGCACAACTGCGTTGGGTAAAGGTGGGAAAGAAATATGGTGAGGATATAGAAATACTTTCCGGCTTAAATGGAAACGAGAAATTCATAGTAGAAAGCGAAGGCAAATTGAGTAGTGGCGCAGCCGTTTCTGTGAACTAATCGAGCGAAAAAAAGGACAGATGAAATGCCCATCAGCGAAGCTGGTGTGACGGAATAATAATTCGCATGGGCATTCCATGAGATAATAAAAAATAAATATTAACACATGAAAGAAGGTTTATCGGGAAATATTGCAAAAGCATTCTTACAGTCAAAGCTTACGTTATTGTTGATGATCGCTTTTCTTTTGATCGGTGGTTTTAGCACGATGCTGATTCCACGAGAAGAAGAACCGCAGATCAATGTACCACTAGCCGATATTTTTGTCATCTATCCTGGTGCTTCACCAAAAGAAGTAGAAGCACGGGTTTCGAAACCTTTGGAAAAAATTATTTCCAATGTAAAAGGTGTGGAATATGTTTACTCCACCTCCATGAAGGGTCAGGCAATGATCATCGTTCAGTTTTATGTCGGTGAAGATATCGAGCGCTCATTGGTAAAGCTTTATAATGAATTGATGAAAAATATGGACCGGATGCCTCCTGGTGTTTCGATGCCATTAGTAAAAACAAGAGCTATCGATGATGTGCCCGTGTTGGGGCTTACCTTGTGGAGCGAGCAGTACAGCGACTACGATCTGAAGCAACTTGGGCAAGTGCTCACCAACGAAATAAAAAAAATACCCGATGTAGCTTCCGTATCGATTATCGGTGGACGGAGCCGTCAAGTGAACGTCACGTTGGATAAGGATAAGATGGCACAAAATCATGTTGACTTTCTATCTATCGGTAAATTGATACAAGCCAACAATGCCGAAATGCAGGCAGGCTACATGATCCAAAAAGATACAGCCTTTTCCATTTCATCAGGAAATTTTCTTACCAATAGTGAGGATGTTAAAAACTTAATCATCGGGTTAAATGCCGGACATCCGGTCTATTTAAAACAAGTAGCCACCGTGGAAGAAGGAGCAGAAACTCCGTCACAATATGTTTTTTACGGATACGGCCAACATGATCCGGCATTAGCAAAACAATTCCACTCTCAGTACCCGGCCATTACGCTTTCGATTGCAAAAAAGAAAGGGGCGGACGCTATGAAACTATCAAGTCGTATCGTCAGCAAAGTCGACCATCTAAAGAAAACGTTGATTCCCTCTGAAGTTCAGATCACGGAAACAAGAAATTATGGAGAAACGGCTTCTGAAAAAGTATCCGAACTTTTACTCCATCTTTTTGTCGCCATTATTGCCGTCACTGGTTTTGTGATGCTGGCTATGGGATGGCGCGGTGGTCTGGTGGTGTTTTTGTCAGTACCCGTTACGTTTGCGTTAACCTTATTCAGCTACTACTTATTGGATTATACGCTCAACCGGATTACCCTTTTTGCTTTGGTATTCATCACCGGTATCGTAGTCGATGACTCGATCATCATTGCAGAGAATATGCACCGACATTTTAAAATGAAACGGCTACCCTTCTTGCAAGCGGCCATATTCGCGATCAACGAAGTGGGCAATCCTACCATACTCGCTACGTTTACGGTAATTGCGGCAGTGTTGCCCATGGCTTTTGTGTCAGGCATGATGGGGCCTTACATGAGCCCGATGCCAATTGGTGCATCGATAGCTATGATGCTCTCCCTGATCGTTGCGCTTACGTTAACTCCGTATCTTGGTTATGTTTTTCTAAAAGAAAAAGAAGGCCATGGAGCCAAAGAACATCCTACCCTGGAGCAATCTAAAATTTATAAAATCTATAAAGCGTTCATCAACCCCATGTTGGAAACCCGGTGGAAGCGCTGGAGTTTTATCCTTGGCACTGTCGCTATCCTTTTAATCTCCGTGTCCTTTTTCTATACGAAATGGGTCGCAGTAAAAATGTTGCCGTTTGATAACAAGAATGAATTTCAAGTAGTGATCGACATGCCGGAAGGAACTACACTTGAACGTACGGCAGTGGTTACCCAGGAAATCGCAAACTACCTATCCAAGCAAGGGCTGGTAAGAAATTATCAAGGTTATGTAGGTACGGCAGGCCCCATAAGTTTTAATGGCTTGGTGCGTCACTATGATCTGCGAAGTGGAGATCACATCGCTGATATTCAGGTGAACCTCGTGGACAAAAAAGAGCGCAGTATTCAAAGTCACGAAATTGTAAAACAGCTACGTCCGGCAGTTCAAGTTATTGCGAAAAAGTATAATGCGAATGTAAAGATGGTGGAAGTGCCACCGGGCCCTCCTGTTCTTTCTACCATTGTGGCTGAAGTCTATGGCCCAGACTATGACGAACAGATCCGGATTGCTGACCAGCTTAAAAATCTCATTACAAAAACCGAAGGTATTGTCGATACGGATTGGATGACAGAAGCGGATCAACCCGAATACGCTTTTGAAATTGATAAAGATAAGGCCATGCAACTAGGGATTGCACCGGCACAAATTGTGGCCACCATGAATTCAGCTTTGTCAAACATGAAAGTGGGTGTTCTTCACAGTCCAGTTTCATTTGATCCCATTAATATCGTTTTGCAACTAAAAGATTCCGACAAAGAAAGTATCAATGAAATCAAAAACCTAAAAGTTGTAAACCCGCAAGGAATGTCTGTTTCCATTGGTGATCTCGTGCACATCACCAAAAACATAAAAGACAAAAGCATCTATCGTAAAAATCAAAAGCGCGTAGTTTATGTGCTGGCCGACTTAGCCGGAAAATTAGAAAGTCCTTTTTATGCAATCATGGGTATATCCGAACACCTCAAGGAAATCAAAATGCCAAAGGGATTTGAACTCCAGGAGTTGTATAACAAGCAACCCGAATTGGAAGACAACTATACCCTGAAGTGGGATGGTGAGTGGCAGATCACGTTAGAAGTGTTCCGCGATTTGGGTATTGCTTTTGTGGTCGTCATTATCATTATCTACATGCTCATTGTAGGTTGGTTTCAGGACTTCAAAGTTCCGTTGGTCATGCTCGCGGCTATCCCACTTTCTTTAATAGGTATTGTATTAGGCCACTGGATGTTGAATGCTTACTTCACTGCAACCTCCATGATTGGCTTCATTGCCCTCGCTGGCGTGATGGTGCGCAACTCTGTTTTGCTGATTGACTTTATCAACATCCGCCTGGAAGAAGGCATTCCACTAAAGCAAGCGATCATTGAGGCTGGGGCTGTCCGCACCACCCCGATTTTACTAACGGCAGGTGCTGTGGTGTTGGGTGCGGTGATTATCTTATTCGATCCAATTTTTCAGGGGTTGGCGATTTCGCTGATGGGCGGCACCATCACCTCCACGTTTCTTACCCTATTAGTAGTGCCCCTCATTTATTTTAAAATGATGCGAAGCAAAACGACAGCTAAAAATTCTTAAAAATCACACTATGAAACTTCTACTCGTAACCAGTTTGAAAGAAGATCAAAAGGCGGTAGCCACTATTTTTAACCAATCGGAAATTGAGGTATTCAGTGTTAGCCCAACAATCGGATTTAAAGATCAAGGAATTCATAACATGCTTGACGATTGGTTCAGCAGCGGTACCGATCAATTTGATTCAATTTTTGCCTTCAGCTTTACAGCGGAAGAAAAATGCAAAAAAGCCATGACGCTGATCAAAGCGCATAACGATAGTCATCAAACCGGATTTCCAATCAGGGCATTTATTCTTCCAGTGGAACAATCCAGTTACCTCTAAATCAAAATAAATGACCAGTGAATTAAATAACACTCTGAATTCAGGGAATTCCTATTTGCAATTATTTCAAACAGCGCAACAAAACCTTCAAAAGGTTTGCGATGAGTATAAGAATGTATCCTTATGCAGAAAAACAAGACGATGGCAAAAGCCATTGATTCAAATAAAAACCAATAACTAAACAAATAAAAAATGAGAGAACGCATCGTAAGAACAGTGGCTGGTTCGCTAGTAATGATCAGCATTACTTTGGCCTATTTCCATAACATGTATTGGTTGGGTCTGGCCGGTTTTGTGGGCATTAACCTTGTCCAATCTTCGTTCACAAGATTTTGCCCACTCGAGAAAATCTTAGATCAATTTGGAATTGAAAGCAATCAGAAAAAGTAAAACAAACTCATTGAAAATTTGAGCGCGTGATTTACTCCCTGATCCTAGACAAATAAAGAAACGTCTTTGGAGCATCTGGGATGACCTGGGCAGTAGAGCGAAGCCCGCTCCGACCATTCCATCCGGGGCGGGCAACCTACAACTTGGGGATCGCTTCACCCCTCTCGCTCTCCTTGACAGGTGCTCGTGATGAGTTAAAATTATTTGACTGCGTGTTATCTCAGTTAACCCCCTAACAGATTATTTCGGCCACAGCATTTTAATACCCATTAAGATCAACACTACAGCAAAAACTTTTTGAAGGGATTCGCTACTCATTTGTTGTGCGATCTTTGCCCCAAAGAAACCTCCAGCCACAAAACCGAGCGCAATAAACCCCGCAGCTTTCACATCCACTTGGCCGTTTTGATAATACACATAGGCCGCCAAAATTCCAATCGGTGGCACCATGGCCGCAAGGGTTGTTCCTTCCGCGATGTGCTGTGAAAACCCCAAAATAAAAATCAAGGAAGGGATAATGATTATGCCCCCACCGATTCCAATCAGCCCGCTCAATATTCCTGCCGCTGATCCTAAAAGGACGAAAATAAAAATGTCTTTCATGCGAGTTGGTTTAGTTTGCAATTAAACAAAAATAACTGCATTTACGATACGTTGAGTTGACGGATGCATAACAAATAAACACAATACCACCACTCGTTCGGAAGTAAGCCTCCGACCAACTACACCTTGCGGGGCAAGAGTTCTGTTAATTTATTGACGGGGTGGGTTGGGATTTTTTCCACTTTTGCCCTTAGCCACTCAAAGGGGTTGATGCCATTGATTTTGCGAAAAGTTGCAAATGGGTGATCCAAATGTCCATGTCACTGTTCCTCCTTACAGCGCAGCACCGGCCACAGCGATTAGCTTCACCTAGGTTGTCATAGGCCCATCCACCATCCTTCCACGATTGATACCGTTTTAATGTATGTCTTCCTTGCCAAAGAAGATATAAAATCTTTTAACTACAACTTTTTTGAGCTTTCCGGCAATCACTTTCCGATTTTACTAAATTCCAAAGATTGTTATCTTTAAAAAAAGATAAACTATCTACCCCAATCCAATCTCATATGAGTGCTTCAACCAATAACCACGCTGTAACCTTTTCCTCTTTTAATGAAGTCCATTCTCTTGCCCTCCGATTATGGCATTGGACTACATTTATTGTCATCACGTTCACAATAACGCTCGTGCTCATGGGCACTTTTATGTTCAAAATAAAAGAAAATGTAGGGATGGTGACCGAACAACTGGAACGAAAGGGAGTTACCGTAACCGAAAATCAGGCGAGAGGCGTGGCTCACGAATACAGCGACAAAATCTGGATGCTACATAAATATGTTGGTTATGGATTGTGCTTTTTGCTGCTCAGCAGGGTTCTATTGGAAGCCGCACAACCCAACGAAGAAAAATACAAAGTAAAATTAAAACGGGCACTTGGCTTTGAAGCCAAAAGCGATTCGGACAAAGAAGATAAAAAACACTATTTGTTGGTGAAACGAGGGTACCTCCTATTTTATTTTTTATTCTTCGTTATGGCGCTTACAGGTCTTGGACTTGCCTATGAAGATTTAAAGTTTTTAGACCCGATTCACGATTCACTAAAAAATCTGCATAAGTACACGCAATACACGATCTATGCTTATATCTTACTGCATTTGGTTGGGGTAGTCAAAGAAGAAATCGGAAAACATAATGGAATTGTATCGGGAATGATTCACGGTAAAAAGAGGTAGCGATGAGAAATAGAATCACTCTGCTTCTTGCCTTCTTCCTTTATGCCAGTCAAACTTTCGGTCAGGATTATTTTCCCGATTCCGTTTGGCTATCCAAAAAGCCGGCCGAATTGAAGATGAATCCGCTGTTGATCGACAGCGCGGTAAGCTTTGCCATTCACCACGAAACTAAAACAGATTATGACTTGCGGATCGCCAACTTAAAAGCGTACGCCCGCGAACCGGGTTATAAAATTGCAGGCCCGACAAAAGACCGCGGCAAGCCGGCAGGAATTATTTTGTACAAAGGCTACATTGTAGCACAATGGGGTGATTTGAACCGCGTGGATATGACATTCAGCGTTACTAAAAGTTATCTTTCCACCGTAGCCGGTCTTGCCTACGATAGCCGTCTAATTAAAAGTGTGGATGATCCGGTTACTAACTATGTGGAAGATAAATTTGATGGCCCACATAATTCTAAAATAACGTGGCGACATTTACTCACACAATCCTCCGATTGGTCGGGATGCCTTTTTGATATTTGCGATTGGGCAGACCGCCCGCCAAAAGAAGGTAGTGTGGACGATTGGAAAAACAGGAAACTTCTTGAGCCCGGCTCAACCTTCGAATACAATGATGTTCGAGTGAATCTGCTAGCCTATTCACTCCTACAAGTCTGGCGAAAACCTTTGCCTATTATTTTAAAAGAAAAAATAATGGATCCAATCGGGGCCTCTACTACCTGGCGATGGCACGGCTATGAAAATTCTTACCTGACGTTGGATGGCGTTTCCGTTCAATCCGTTAGTGGTGGAGGGCATCACGGAGGCGGTTTATTCATCAACACGCTTGATCAGGCGAGGTTCGGCTTGCTTTTCGCACGGAAAGGAAAATGGAAAACCCAACAATTGGTTTCAGAGAAATGGGTGAAGGCCGTACAAATTCCGTCCTCAGCTAATAAATCGTATGGCTTTATGTGGTGGCTAAATCAGGAAAATGGTTTGGGGAAGATCTCAAAAAAAATCTACTACGCTAACGGCTTTGGAGGCAACTTCATTGTCATCGACAACGAACACGATTTAGTAATGGCCGTGCGCTGGCTTGAGCCCAACAAACTTGGCGAACTTGTGAATCTTGTGGAAGGATCATTAGAGAAAAGATAACTGTATTATTTCGCTTAACTCATCTCTAAGCCTTAGGCTTTCATTTCTTTTGTAAGGCTTTCGATTTCACTTGCAGTAAGAAAAGAAGCCCGATTACAAAATAAGATGCCAACGCCAGCGTGCTATTGCGCATGCTCCCCGTTAAATGTTCAATTAGTCCATAGGTAAACGTTCCGAACACTACCGACAAGTTAAATGTGACATCGAAGAAGCTAAAATAAGACGCATGCTGAATTGCATTCTGAGGAATCAACTTAGAGTAGGTCGCACGGGATAAGGATTGTATCCCTCCCATCACCATCCCGACAGAAAACGCAACGGCATAAAACTGATATTCGTTGGTAACAAAATAAGCACCAATACAAATTGCTATCCAAAAACAAATCATGACAACCAGCGTGGTTTTATTTCCCAATCGACCGGAAAACCGTGCGAACAAATTCGCCCCCACTGCAGCAATAAGTTGTATCAACAATACAGTGGCAATCAATTTGAAATCAGGCAGCCGAAGTTCTTTCGCACCAAAAGAAGCGGCCATATACATTACCGTTTGCACGCCCATGTTATAAAAAAAGTACGCCAGGATATAAAATTTAATATCATGGCTTTCCTTTAGGCTTTGCCAAACTTTAACTATTTCGTAGTAACCCTTTAGTAACTTTTGCTTGCCCGGTTTTAAATGAAATGGATTGTTGGGCAGTGTAAAAAAAGGAATCTGGGCAAAGCCAATCCACCAGGCGCCCACCATCAAAAAAGAAAATCGTGTTGCCATTCCGTCATTTGCAAAACCAAAGGTTACTGGATTAAGGATGAAAGCCAATGCCACCACCATCATAAGAACACTGCCGTAGTACCCAAAAGAATAACCGCGCGCACTGGTTCTGTCAAACCGATCCTCAGTAACAATTTCAGGAAGGAAAGCATCATAAAATACCAAACTGCCCGAATAGCCGATGCTCGCCATTACCACACAAAAGATTCCCCAAAGCAAATTCGCTGAGGTGAAAAAATATAATCCCATACAGGAAAGCCCACCGGTATAGCAGAACAATTTCATAAAAAATTTCTTGTTGCCGGTATAGTCGGCCATACCCGAGAGCAAAGGCAGTAAGGGCGCGATAATCAAAAAAGAAAACGAAAGCGCGTAAGAATACAAGACCGAATTGATGACTTGAAATCCTAAAAAATCAACCTTGTCATCGCCCTCCACATTCGTGGTAACCGCCTGATAGTATATTGGGAAAATAGCCGAAGTGATGACGAGCGAGTAAACGGAGTTTGCCCAGTCATACATGCACCAGGCATTGACAGTTTTGGGATTGTTAAGAGAGGGTTCGGTCATTGGTCTTTGAAGAGTTTTCAAGGTATTCATTTCTAATAACACTGGCCATTTTATGATTACCTGAATGATGCCAGCCGGGAGGCATAATCAGATACAAGAATTTATTCACCAAGCCAGGCGCTTTGATCACGTCCTTCCCCAAATAATAAAACTCTCCAAAGTAGACATCCAAAAAGTTTTTCGGATTGATGGCTCGGGTAATGCCATATTCAATGAGGATATCGGTCTTCTCCGGCTGATAGGTCTTGAAAACCCTGTCCCAAATGTTCAATAAGTTGCAAAAATTCGTGTCCATATAGAGCGGGTTGCGGGCATGGTGTACACGATGATGAGAAGGTGTAAGTATCAGTTTGCCAACAAAACCCATACGCGAATCTTTCATAAAATTCTCACCCACATGAATAAATCCACCCCACGTGCCATCAATGAAAATAATCGCAAAAAGCATCACCGGACTAACCCCTGCTAAAATACAGATCGATGTGCGAATAAAATCGGCATAAGGAGCTTCTAAAATAAAATGTGCATAGGTGACGGATAAATTCATTTGCTCTGGCGCATGATGCGAAGAATGAAGGCACCAAAACAACCGAACCTTATGAGCCAAATAATGATAAATGAAATGAGCAAACTCCCAAACAATGTATCCATAAATAAACCAATACCAGGTAAGGGCGGTTTTCAGCAAAGTCAAAGGGGAAAATAAACCGATACAAAAGGCCACCATACCAAATGATAGGTAGCGCCCAACAATACGATTGAATACGTAGATAAAGAAAGAGATTTTATATTCGGCTACGCTAAATTTGTGATGAGCAAATGCCATCAGCATTTCCAATACAACAATAAATGGAATGAGAGGAGAAAGCGCAGTGGTGATTCCACCCCAGGTACGAAATGCGCTGAAATTTCCAGCGCGGATTAAGTCAATCAGTCCTTGAATCGAGAAGAAATCCAAGATTTCTTTCCTTAACAGTTCCAGTATCTCCACAAGTTTAGGTGCTTATCGTAATCGGAAATGAAAACAATTTCAGCTAAAATTAAAATTAAGTTGACAGAAACAAAATTTAGTTATTTTTGCGCTCCTTAAAATTCCGGAGAGGTGTCAGAGTGGCCGATCGAGCACGCTTGGAAAGCGTGTTTACCGCAAGGTAACGAGGGTTCGAATCCCTCCCTCTCCGCATTTTCTTGATCAAATTATTTATCCCGAAAGTAACACCTCTTTCAAACTGAAAGCCTCAGAACAAGCACTATGAAAAGACTAATCGTTGACATGGATGATGTACTGGCCGATGCCACAGGGCAGCTGATCAACTTATACGAAAAGGAATTCGGTGTGCGGGTAGCGCGTGAATCGATGAACCACAGAGAAGACCGCGAGAAGTTTCCTGCCCATAACGAGGCGGTGTTTCAGTTTGTTTTCCGTAAAGGGTTCTTTCGTAGCATGCCTGTAAACGAACATAGCCAGCAGGTAATGAAAAAACTCAATGAAAAATACGAAGTATTTATTGTCTCCTCTGCCATGGAGTTCCCGAACTCACTTATAGAAAAATTAGAATGGCTGAATGAACACTTCCCATTTCTTCATTGGAAGCAGTTCGTTTTCTGCGGTAAAAAAAGCATCGTCCATGGCGACTACATGATTGACGACCTGCCCCATAATTTGGATACATTTAACGGAGAGAAAATACTGTTTACCGCACCACATAACATGCAATACAATCACCTCACAAGAGTAAACGGATGGCTAGAAGTGGAGCAACTGTTGCTCAAATAATATCCCCAATAGCGAAGTGAGTTGCTGATATTATCTCTCTCACGCCATTTTAAAATCAATTGGTGTCACCTTTCAATCAAATTCTGGATATAATCAAGAATTATTTTTATAATTTTAAGTTGTGTTAATGCGTATATGGTGAATAAGAAATCTCTAGGAATATTTTTAATAAGCGTTTTTATCAGTGGACTGTTGTTAAGCTCATGCACAAGAAAACAATATTGTTTTGGCTATAAAGGTTACCCCTATAATGGGCTTTGGAAAAAAGGGAAAGTTGGAAAGGGAAATCAGGACAAGAAATCCCCTGGAAGGTAATTGGGTTTTAATTCAATTTTTCTACTTTCAATTCACCATGGATTTTTCTTCCCATTCGAACTATCAACTGGAGAATTTCTTCGATATCGGACTTTGAAGTTCTGAAATTTACAATGCATCCGCGCAAGCAATATTTTCCATTGACCACCGCATTGGAAAGGAATGCTTCACCGCCATTTTGAAGTTCATTCAAAAGTTTTTCGTTGAGTAGGTTCAAATATTTTTCGGCTTCCGGTTCACCTAATTTCGTACCGGAAGGGACATATCGTAAAGTAGCTATGCTCAAATGATGCGTTAAGCCTTCCAGTTCTTCATGTCGTTTTGCTCCTTCAAATAAAAGTTTTGCCAGCTCAATGTCTTCACCAATCAATTTGACGTAACCATTTCTACCAATGTGTTGTAAGGCCATCCAAACTTTTAGTGCCCTAAATCCACGGGAATTTTGCAATCCATATTCATAATAATTCTGAGAAGGCTCATCCTCGGCATTGCCAAAATTATAGTATACAGGATGTGAACTGTACGTATCAATCAGATGCTGTGGATTCTTCACTAACGTGCAGCCCACTTCCATCGGACAATAAAGCCACTTGTGTGGATCAAGTGCAATCGAGTCAGCCTCTTGAATACCCATAAACATTGCCCTGAGTTCTGGGATCACCGCTGCTGGGACACCATACGCTCCATCGATGTGAAACCACAGGTCATAGGTTTTGCAAAGCGTGCCAATGCCAGCAAGATTATCAACTACGCCTGTGCTCACATCGCCAGCATTCCCAATTATCATAAAGGGTTTTTTACCATTCTTCAAATCCTCGATGATAGTCCTTTCTAAAACATCATTATTGATTCTATTATCGGCATCAGTGGCTATCCAGCGGATCGACTTTGTGCCGTGGCCAAACAGAACAGCCGCTTTCTCAATCCATGTGTGCGTTGCCTTAGAGCAATAAAATACCATCTCACCGGGGGCTTGTAACAAGCCATCTTCTTTTATGCTCTTTGGTGCTTTTGCCGTTCGGGCCGCTAAAAAAGCAGTGAAGTTGGCCATGTTTCCACCACTAACCAATAATCCACCGTAGGTAGGTGAAACCCCTATGAATTCGGCTAGCCATTTTATGGTTTGCTTTTCAATGGCGGTCGCCATGGGACTGAGAATATTGGCACCCACATTTGGATTCACCGCTGACGCAAGGAGATCTGCTAAAATGCCAACTGGTGTAGGCGAAGAGGTAATGTAGCCAAAAAATTTGGGGTGGCTATTGAACAAAGAATGGTTAAGCAATAAGTCAACGGCTTTAGGGAATAATTCCAACGCAGAAGTTCCTTGCTCAGGTAGGTGACTATCTCCTAATACGCGTTGAATTTGACTGGGTGTTTCCCCAGAGGTTACCGGTCTTTGGTCTATCGTGTCGATAAAATCCGAAATACTGTCTACGAGTTGGTAGCCAATTTTTCTAAACTCTTCTTTACTTATTTCAATCGATGATTCACGAGGGGTCGTCATTATTCAATTTATCGTTTTCTAAAAAATCATTTTTCTCCATAAATCACCAAGGCACTACAATCAATCATTACCATTCCGTCTGGATACTTTGAATTCACCAATTGAAATACCTCTTTCTTTATTTTCGCTTTCATAGCCTCATCAGCCTGATTAAGTGCGGCCACGATAGGTGCTCCCACCTCAGTCATCATCTCCCAATAAACATCAGCTGTTTTACAATTCAATTTGCTAGGTACTTCTTTTTGGATAACATTCTTTAGACCTGCTTGCGCAAAAAGACCTGAGATCAGCCCATCCTTAGCACAACGAAACATTCCAGGCGACCCGGGTGGTGGTGACGGCAACTCCATGTTCTTATTGATCGTGCTCATGATGGCTGTAACCCAAAAATTCTTTTCTGGAACATTCCATACAGCCGCAGCGATTCTTCCGCCAGGCTTCAATACCCTGGTCATTTCCTTTGCTGCTAAAGCCATATCAGGGAAGAACATAAACCCAAATCGACAACTTACGGAATCAAAGGTGTTGTCGGGAAAGGGAAGTTCGCAAACATCGCAGGCCTGAAATTCTACGTTGTTTACTTTTCGCAATTTGGCGTGCTCGATAGCAATTTTTAGCATATCGTCTGAGAGGTCGGTGATTGTCACTTTACCATTTCCCACGAGGCCTGCTATCGTTAATCCAGGTTCGCCCGTACCTCCTGCCACCTCCAACGCCATGTCTCCTTTTTTAGGTTGTAGAAGACGAATAATTTCATCCCCCATCGGTTTCAAAAATTCCATGGTGAGGTCGTCCCATTTTCTCCAACCAGAAGAAAATTTATTCCATGAGGCTTTTTGCTGTTCGCGAATTTGTTCAAGTTGCTTTTCCATGATTGTGATAATTTAAGTGATCAATATTAAATCATTTACGAAATATTCATCAGCAAAGCGGATCCATCGAAATGACTGAATAGTATTCAATGAGACCATAAAATCGAAATTACTACCCACCAAATTACTTTTTATTTATGAACCAAGCCCACAGAATCAAAATAAATTGCAAAGGCAAACGCACAAGTGCCGCCTGATGACTTCCGATAGCGGGATGTTCTTTAAAAACATCTATTACATGAAGCGGCAAAAAGGCGATCATTAAGAGTAGAATTCCAAGTGTCGCTAAATTACGGCAACGTGAAATGAATGTACCTATCCCCAAAGTGATCTCTAAAACTCCTGCTCCATAGTTCACTAAATTTTTAGGTAAAAAATCCGGTATAAAAGGATCGTACATGACGGGATTAATAAAATGGTAGACTCCACCGAAGAGTAGGAAAATCCCAAAAATGAATATCAAAACAACCTTAATTTTATTCATAGATTACTTTTATAACTTTTAAGAACCGATGGTCTATTATTCTGGTCTTCCTCCCCAATAATGTCGCGATTTATCTTTTGCATAATCCACTTTTTCGCCCTGCACCATGACAAACGTTTCAGGATCTGCACCCTCAACTAATCTTGGAGAAAATTTTATCGGATTTCCCTTTTCGTCATAATCCGAATTTAAACCAAAATAAATTCCGTTTTTATCTTTGGAATAACCTCCTCCTTCAATAAAGGTGAAAGTGATAGGATCGATACCTTCTACTTTCATTCCATTGTAATATACAGCGTTCTTATCTTTGGCATAGTATTCATTTCCCATTAGCGCAAAGGTTTCTGTATCCGATCCTAAAATTAGAATTCCATTGCAATACACTGCAAGATCATCTTTTCCGTACTGGTCATTAAGAAATATGTATTTATCCGGATTGGCATTTTCAATAGGTGAGATCGCTAGGTTTCCATCCAAACTCCGCTCCACCGGATAAATAAAATACACGTGATTTTTATCCATTACGATTGGGCTGCAATTTCTTCCTGCAAATTTAAAGCTCGCAACGTCTATGTCCGTGAAGGTATGGCTCTTATAGTAAACCCGGTTCTTATCTTTCGAATAAAAGCCCTTGTCCGCGCAGAGCAGCTCAAAAGAGCTGGCATCTGCATTGGCTATTTTTTGATATTGAAAATAGACACTGGCTTTATCCTTAAGATAATTTTTTCCGAGCACCTCTACTGTTTTAATATCAATATCATCAAGGGTCCAATTGCCCAACTCAAACCAATTGCCCATAGGCACATAGTGCACTTCTCTTTTCAGGAAGTCAAAGTAGTAGCCATCGCTTTTTTCCGAGTTGATAATACGGTACGGGTGACGGCTGTACAGCACACCTATAACAATTAGGACTAAAAGAACAATAAAAATTTTAGCGATCACAGCTTTGAATTAAATGAGTTAAATAAAACGTATGAGCTCAATCTCATTGATCTTACGGAAAGCTTGGTAACGAATCCTAAAATCTATGGCAATCTTTTTACTGTCTTCGTTGAGTTCCAACAAGATGCACTCTCCGAGAAAATTTTCTATTAGAGCCCGCTCCTCAACCGATAATTTTTGATAAGAAAGTGATTCTAACTGTGCAATAAATGAAATATGCAGGATATTATGATTTAAAATATTCTTTACAATAGGATGCCCGTCTAAAACGGCAATAATTGCATTCGTATCAAGAAGAATGTTATTTCCACTCATCCCTCAATTTTCGTTGAAGAATTACCGGATTTCCTATAGCTTTTACCTTTCCGAAATATTTACCAACGTCTACTCCTTCTTTCTTTGAACGCAGCAGGTCGAAAATTTTCTTTAATTCTCTTTTCGATGGGCGCGATTTAATAATAGTTTCCATTTACTTAATTTTCTTTAATCTAAAGATAGAAAGCATTATTTAACTCGCAAAGAGCTAAAGTCAAATTCTTTACATCAATCCTTTCTTCCCCCACTCCTGCTTCTCCGTTTCGTTCCACAAGTCTGGAAAGAAAATTATTTTTTGAAAACGGGGCGGTAAATATTTCTGCCAGTTCGTGCCGCCCGTAGCTTTGATGTCTTCGGGACTCTTCTGCAAGTATTTAGCTGCTGATTTAAAGTGGACTAAGGACCAATGGACGTTGGCAAGTTCGTCCAATTCGCGAAGACGGGTTTTCAACTCAACGGAATCCGAAAAATGAGTGAAAAAGAGTTTATTCAAATTCTTGTACCGGTATTTTAATCCAAGTTGCTTGAATTGTTTCATGTATTTTTCTTCAAACTGCTGCAAAGTCAACGTCTTTTTTCCTGTGGCTAGCTCGGTGGCTCCACTCCGCCAATAAAGCTTTTCTATTTGCTGATCAATGTCTGTATTTTTTTGCTCGATGTCCCTGTATTCATTTGCACTCTCCCTGTCATTCGCTGCAACCAGGTTGATCATATCCGTACAACAAATTTCAATCATTCGATATTGAGCAGACTGAAATCCGGAAGCAGGCAATAACGACATCCGAAATTTTGAAAACTGATCCCGATCCATTCCTTCCACCATGATCCCGAATGAATTAACTAACTGTTTGAAATAATTGATGATACGATTGAGCCGTGAGCTAAAAAAAACCTCATTAAGTTCAGGGTGATCAGCAAGTTGTTCAATCTCCCATAAAATTAAATTGAAATACAGTTCCGTGATCTGATGATAAACAATAAAAATTTTTTCATCCTTAAAACTCGTCTTTGGGTTCTGTAAACTCAAGAGCGTGTCGAGGTGAATGTAATCCCAATAGGTAAGGTAATCGGAATACAACAGTCCATCAAGGTATGAGGAAAGATCCAGCCCCATCACGGCATACTTTTGCCTGAGTTTTTGTAGTTGGTCAAGGAGGACGGGGTCGAGATTTGATTCCATGATAATTTATTCAAAATTTAAAACTCAAAATTCAAAATTGGCGGTTAGTCTTGGCTGGTTGTCCAATTTTGAACCTTGAATCGATTGCGTAAATTTGAACCTTTCTAAAGAATAACCCAAACTTTATGGCAGCGCACACCGCAGAAACACAGGCAAAGAAATCTTTGAAGCAAGACCGCTACGAACAACCTGATTTTTACGCCCTTGACGATCTGCTCACCGAAGAACACAAGCTTATTCGCAGTTCGATACGCGAGTTTGTGAAAAAAGAAATCTCACCTTACATCGAAGACTGGGCGCAACGTGCCCATTTTCCGTATGAGATCGTGCGCAAGTTTGGTGAAATTGGCGCTTTTGGGCCGACCGTTCCGCAACAATATGGAGGCGGTGGACTGGACTATATTTCTTACGGGATATTAATGCAAGAAATTGAACGAGGTGATTCAGGCATGCGATCCACGGCATCCGTGCAGGGTTCCCTGGTTATGTACCCGATTTACAAATTTGGAAGTGAAGAACAACGAAAAAAATATTTACCCAAGCTGGCCAGTGGCGAATGGCTGGGCTGTTTCGGCCTGACCGAGCCCGACCACGGCTCCAACCCTTCCGGGATGGTCACCAATTTCAAAGACATGGGCGACCATTACTTATTGAATGGCGCCAAGATGTGGATATCGAATTCTCCCAAAGCCGATGTGGCCGTGGTGTGGGCAAAAAATGAAGCAGGACGAATTCATGGAATAATTGTTGATCGCGGCATGGCTGGCTTTACTACACCAGAAACACATGGCAAGTGGAGCCTACGTGCTAGCACCACTGGCGAACTGGTCTTTCACGATGTGAAAGTACCGAAAGAAAATTTGTTGCCCGGCAAAAGCGGCTTAGGCGCACCCATGATGTGCCTCGACTCTGCCCGCTTCGGCATCGCTTGGGGAGCGATTGGCGCAGCGATGGATTGCTACGATTCCGCAAGGAGATATGCCGCAGAGCGTATTCAATTTGGTAAACCAATTGCTTCTTTTCAGTTGGTACAGAAAAAATTGGCCGAGATGCTTAGTGAAATTACGAAAGCGCAGTTGCTCAACTGGCGATTGGGAATGTTGATGAACGAAGGCAAAGCCAGCACGGCTCAAATCTCGTTGGCAAAAAGAAACAATGTAAACGTAGCCTTAGAGATTGCTCGCGAAGCGCGACAAATCCACGGAGGCATGGGCATTACAGGCGAATACCCGATCATGCGCCACATGATGAACCTCGAATCGGTTGTTACTTATGAAGGAACACACGATATACATTTGCTGATACTGGGGAATTATATTACGGGAATTCCGGCTTTTGTTTAAGAAAAGGGATCATTTCATGAAGAAGGTCGGAATAAAATTTATCATTTTTCTCGGCTTCGTTGCTGGCTGCACATTTACCCCAAAGGATAAGTTCATCAACCCCATAAAGCAACCACCCAACACTATAAAAGTTGTTGTTGATATTCAAGATCCGAATTTTCAGGATCCATATCCGTTGGTAGCTCAGACAACCTTTAATTTTACAATTGATAGTGTGTCTAACCCAATAATAGACAATCAGGTTTTACTGGATGGCAATCCACTAACTGGGGTAATAGTAAGCGGAAGAAAATTATCTTTTTCACTCAATCCAAATACGATAGCCGATGGTAATCATACTGTTAAAATCCAGGTAAAGCTAGATACCAAATCCGGAAGTTTAGCCGACTTGCTCGGTGCAGAATATTACGGTGTTGAAAAGGACTTTACAGTTATCGTAGACAAAGTACTTCCTGATCCAACAGCATCCTTAACTTTTGCCATGGAAAATGGCTACCTAACGCTTAATTGGGGAAAACTTAATAAAACTAATTTCTATTACACCATTGTTCATAATTCCGCCAATCTATCAGGAGATACGATTATTCTAGATCCAACTATTACCAAATTCATTGATTACGGCTACGTTGGCGGAACAATTGATTACACCGTTTATGTCAACAATACAACCGGATCAAAACAAATAGGAAATGGTAACTATTATTTAAAACCTATAGCCTTAAATTTCTCCGATGATTCAGATTTTTCGGAAATTATTTCTTGGAACAATATCCAAATTAATTCACAAAATGTTTCAATTCGTATTGAAGGCAATAATACTATTAAAAATTGGACTCGTGTTGTCCCAATAACACAGAGTTTGATTTCTGGAGATACTTTAGTAATGGGCGATAAGGATGCCATTAAACTCACGATTCAAAGAAATGGTTTTAAGCAGTATCAGTTTGACTCCCTGGTCACTTTCACATCTAATGGGAACTTTTCTCCATTTCAAGAAATTGTCTCAACGACACAGCCAAAACTTTTCACTTTAAAAGGTGATATTAAGAGAGTAGGATTTCCAGTCTTTTCTAAAGAAGACTCTTTGAGTGGGCATTTCTATGTAAGTATTGCAATCCAAGCAATGGTAATAAGTAATGATGGACAAACGGGAATGGTTCTCGATAATCTTCAAAAGTTTTACAAATTTAACCCTAATGATTTTTCTCAATTTTCTTCATATCCTCTCAATTACCAAGGTCCATTTCCTGGTGGTGGAAGTTTAAATATTTCAACAGGATACAACGCCAATAATATTTCTTCAATTTCTGTTAACCAACTAGCCGGCATAAATTATGTGGTAAATCTAAATCCAACTGACATTTTCAATTATCAACCGCGGAATACTGCTGGCATTCTTGACATTGCATCAGGCAAAATAGTTTGGTCCGATACGACAAATAATAGTTCCCCACTTATCTCCTCAGATGGAAATTACTTTGTGATGGATGACTCTGCACAAACGCACGGTCTCATTTATAAAAACAACTCAGGTAGTTGGAACTTTTTAGGCAAAGTACCGAGTGGAACAAAGTATTTCAGGAATAATTCCTCCACTGAGTTACTAGTGGTTACCTCAACCAATATTTCTGTTTTCGATTTAACTAAACCAGTTGATAATAATAAGAACTTCTCATTTGTAAGGACATTTTCAATTAATCAAAACTCAACAGTCGCTAATGTTGGGTATGATGAACTATCTCAAAATATTTACATAGAATACCTGAATTCAACTAACATTGGCTCAAACAAAATTTCAAGTATAAAGGTTTATGGTATTCAAAATTTCAATTACCAAGGCTCAGGAGATGCAATTTTAAACGGAGCCAATGGCCCACATATTTATGTTAATGGTTATCATTTTCTCGGTATTGGTTATGCTAATAAAATCAGATGAATAATTAAACTATGCATAGCGACATTAGACTGATAAAGTACTCTTTAACAGCATGTTTGATATTATATTCAGTTGTTTCTAAAGCCCAAGAATCATTCATAATACCTGAGCTTACATTTTCCACTTTTAACATGTCCCAACTTAAAGCCTTTCAGGGTGATTATATTTCACAAAGTGGTTTACCCCTTCGAACGGTGACTTTGTTTCCTCCCTATTGGGGTTACAATATTTCCGCTGGTTTAAGAAAAAATAGAAGATCCTCTTTTGGATTAATTTTCGGATCAACCTCAACTGGTGGAAGAGACGATTATGAGGACTATTCAGGTTCTGCAAGAGCCGATTTTTTACTAAGCAGTTTCTCCATCGGCACCTTCCATCAAATCAAAATAAATCATTCAAATTCATGGCCACTATATTTTTCTTATTCGGCAAGCTGGATTAGAACCAAAATGATTGTTAATGAGTACTTTACCCTCCGAAGTCAAAACCAAACTAACCAAACATTATTTTATTCCAATAACTATGGAATTAGACCCTCCTTGGTGTTCAGAAAAATAATGAACCGTTTCTACTTCCAAACTTCTGTTGGATATGAGTTTCAATTTACTGGCAAATTAAATGTTTCTCAAAAAGGTGGCGGTTATCTTCAAAATTTCTCTGGAGAAAAAATAACAGCTCAATGGGGAGGACTTCGGTTATCCATGGGGCTTGGAATCCTATTGAATAAAAAATTAAGCGAATAATCCTTATAAAAGAACCCAAACAAAATGAAATCAAAATACATTATCGCATACGCTGTAATTGTTTTTGCAGGATGCCACTCTCCAAAACCAGAAAAATCCATTCAATACCCAGCGCACAAAAAGTAGATTCTGTAGATAACTACTTTGGCGTAAAAGTGTCTGACCCCTACCGTTGGATGGAGAACGACACCGCCAAAGCAACAGCCGAATGGGTGAAAAGTGAGAACGAAATTACCTTCGGGTTCCTGAACAAAATCCCTTATCGAGATGCCATCAAGAAAAGATTGGAAGCCACTTTATACGTAGTGTCAAAGATCAACATGAGCCAATTTACTTAGACTTCATGCTTGATCCCTCCAAACTCCACATTTAGTTCAACAGGATTGCCGTTCCCTTCCTTGGTAAACACACCTTTCAACTTAAAGCGTTCAGCCTAAAACTTTCTCTATTTGATTCCCTTCAAAACTAATTTGCAGTGAACTTCTCCACTTTATTCGATATGGGCTTTACGGATTTCAAATAGTGAAATATTGCAGCTAAGTCTTCCCTATCCATCCCTGAATACATCACCCAAGGCATCCAGCTATTAAATTCGCCAGGTTTTACTTTTTCTGGCACATAGGATGAATCCGAAAAAACTTTAAACTTTTGAATGAACATTTCTTCTGTCCATTTACCTATACCCGATTCGACATCAGGGGTAATGTTAGATGAGCGCACCATAGATCCGTCAGCAAATGCAAATTCCCGTCCACCCGAAAAAGATAATTCAGGAATGATTCTTCCCTTCTCTACCTTTGTGTGGCACTCTACGCACCCTGAAGCGTTTATCATATAAGCACCATAGGCAATTTGATCTGATTTTTCAGGTCGCTTTTGCGGAATTGATGGCTTTGGAATTGTGTTGATAATGAAATTCATTGGAAAATCGGGTCGAGAAGGCTCAACGGCATTTTCTATTGGGGATAATGTTCTCAGGTAGGCGATAATGCTGAAAATGTCTTCCCGATCCATTCTTCCATAATAGGGATAAGGCATTAATGGAAACATTGCCTGACCCTCTTTATTGACGCCCGTGGTGATCACTCTTAAAAGTTCACCATCCGTGTATCGATTTAATCCATGTGGAGTGATATTTTTAGAAACAAATAGGCCGGGTAATCCTAAAGTTTGATCAAAACGTTCACCTCCCTGCCCTAATGTACCGGGTACTAGCGGCCCGGAGAAAAGAGACCAATCCCGTTTTGAATGACAATCCATACAAACGGTAACGGAGGTGGCCAGATACTTACCACGTGCAATTCGTTCGGGGGTGTATTCGATTTTCAAGTCTTCTGCTTTCCCTACGTTGGGCAGGGCCGCCTTTACGTAAGTAAGCAAGGCACCGATGGCTACCAGAAGGAAGAGTGCGAAGTAGCCTACATATTTTAAGGTTTTTTTCATACTAGCACGGTCTAGGTTTTGGGTACTAAAAGTAAAAGTTCTACTAGGTAATAATTTTTTTTAATTTTTCCATTCCCACGCTCGCCTTTTCGGTAATAAAGTGAACATTTGGCAACAGCATTGCCTCTGGCTTCTTTGGATCAACGACATACTTGGGAATTGCCGGTGGTGCCATTGTGATTAGACTTGCTGCAGGATAAACGACCAAGGAAGTTCCAACAACTAAAAATATATCGGCAGTCGAAGCCACGCGAGCCGCCACTTCTATCATCGTTACGATCTCTCCAAACCAAACGATATTCGGCCTCAATTGCGATCCCTTCTCGCATTTGTCGCCAGGATTTAATTCCCATCCGCTAATCGTATAAATCAGCAAAGGATCAATCGTACTTCGCGACTCGAATAAACTGCCGTGCAAGTGGATCACCTTTGATGAACCTGCCCGTTCATGAAGATCGTCCACATTCTGTGTGATGATAGTCACCTCGAAATGGTTTTCCAGTTCGGCCAATATCTCGTGTCCCCGATTAGGGATAGCCTTCAGAGCAACCTTTCTTCGTTGGTTATAAAAATCCAAAACCAAGGCAGGATTTCTTTGCCACGCTTCGGGCGTTGCTACGTCTTCTACGCTGTGGCCTTCCCATAAGCCTCCTGAATCGCGGAAGGTGGCCAATCCACTTTCGGCACTAATACCCGCACCGGTGAGCACAATTAGTTTTTCTTGATCCATGGTAATTATACAGAAATCGAAAGTGCAAATAAATTTTCAATAGTTTAAATTTTCAATTTCTAAATTTCATTCTCCGAATCGGCATGAAATGATAAATTTGCAGTTACGGTTATGCAAAAACTCAGTCTCCACCAATCCCTCCAACAAAAACTGTCGCCCCAGCAGATCCAGTTCATCAAACTGCTGCAGGTGCCAACGGCTGAATTGGAGAACCGTATCGAAGAAGAACTCGAGTTGAACCCGGTGTTGGAGGAGGGGGAAGAAGACGAACCCGAAACACAGGACGAAACTACAGAAGAGGAGTCGCCTGATGGAGAAGTGGCGGAGACGCCCGAACCCGATGAGGACATCGACATAAAGGATTACCTGCGCGATGATGATTACACCAGCTACAAAACCTATAACGATGATGAAGAGGACGACCGGGAAACCCCGATCGCTACTTCTTCGACCTTGCAAGAGACGTTGATGTCTCAATTGGGCTTCCTAGGCCTCAACGAAAAACAAACTGTCATCGGCAAACAACTTATCGGCAGCATTGAAGGCGATGGCTACATCCGTAGAGAAATGGAGTCAATCGTGAATGACCTGGCCTTCGCTTTAGGAATTGAAACCACGCTTGAAGAAGTAGCGAGTGTCTTAAAAAAAATTCAGACGTTTGATCCCGCAGGTATTGCCGCCCGAAATCTACAAGAGTGTCTGCTCTTACAACTCGAGCGTATGGACGATGGGCAAGACGTAGATGTAATTGTGGGCAAGCGCATCATCAGCGAGTGTTATGAAGAGTTTACCAAAAAACATTACGCCAAAATCCTTAAGAAACTTGACTTGGAAGATGAGGATTTCATTAAGGATGCGATCGAATTGATTGTGCGGCTTAATCCTAAGCCGGGTGGTGAAACATCGAATGGGATGGTGAAAAACCAATACGTCATCCCGGATTTCATTCTTACGAATGATAACGGAAAGCTTGACCTTGCCCTGAATTCGCGCAACGCGCCAGAACTTCGTGTAAGCCGAAGCTATAACGACATGTTTCACGCCTACGATAAAAGTGACAAAAAAGATAAAAAGTTAAAAGAAGCCGTCTCTTTTGTAAAGCAAAAACTCGATGCCGCCCGCTGGTTCATTGATGCCATCAAACAGCGCCAGCAAACTTTGCTGCGCACCATGCGTGCGATCGTGGACTTGCAGTACGACTATTTTCTCGATGGCGATGAAACGAAATTAAAGCCAATGATCTTGAAAGATATTGCGCAAATGATCAATATGGACATCTCTACGGTGAGCCGAGTGGCCAGCAGCAAAACCATTCAAACCGACTTCGGCACATTTCCTTTAAAGTATTTCTTCTCAGAAGGCATCAGCACTGATTCGGGCGAAGACGCCAGTAGCCGTGAGGTCAAACAGATCATCAAAGACTTGATCAGCACGGAAGATAAAAGCAAACCTTATTCCGATGATAAACTAGAAGAGCAACTCAATGAGAAGGGCTATAACATCGCAAGACGCACGGTAGCCAAGTACCGCGAACAATTAAACATACCCGTAGCCCGGTTAAGAAAAGAAATGTGAGAATAGAAATCCCAATCAGCACCTTGGCCAGGCCTGATGTGCAATGGGCTAGCATTAATCACTAAAAAAAACCGAATTATATATTTACCAATGAAAACCGGAGCACAAATCATTTCCTTACTATTTCACCCCTTGCTTTTGGCGACTTATTTAGTGCTGCTCCTTGGCTCCTTTTTTCCTCCGATGTTGATGATTGGCCCAAATCACCTCTGGCTCATTGCTTCCTTTGTTTTTGGATTTACGTTCGTCATTCCCATATTAAACCTACTTATGTTTAAATTCATGGGAAGTGTCCACTCTTTAAAATTGGAATCAAGACAAGAACGCGTATTGCCTTTTATCTTTATCTCTGCACTCTATATGCTTGTGGCTTTTCTTTTCTTTTACAAACTTCCCTTCAGTGGAAATTTCAACAAGCTTATGGCTATCATTGCCGCACTGGTGATTGCCGCCACCCTAATTACTTTTTTTATAAAAGTGAGTGTTCACAGTCTAGGGATTTGGGGCATGGTGGGTATTCTTTTGCCCTTGGTGCGTTTTGTTCCCCAACTTCTTTTTCCTGTTGCAATTTTAGTGGCACTCAGTGGCCTGGTGATCTCATCCCGCTTACTTTTGGGTGCTCATACCCCTCGCGAAACGCTCGTTGGCAGTATAGCCGGCTTAGTCGTTGGCTATGTGGGGATGGTGGTTTTATTTTAAATTTTCATTTTGAATGGAAACCTTCGGCAAATATCCGAAGAGCCAAAATCAAGGGGGTTGACCTTATCCTATTATTTTGTTACTTTCATTGTTCAATCAAATCAATTTTGTTATGAACATTTTTGTTGCTCGCTTAAATTTCAAAACCAGAGTGGAGGATTTGGAAGCTGCTTTTGCCAAGTTTGGTCAAGTAAGTTCCGCGAAAATTGTTAGAGACCGTGATACAGGTCGTTCCAAAGGATTTGGCTTTGTGGAAATGCCCAATGAGGATGAAGGGCAGGCTGCCATGGCCGCACTAAACGATACCGAATTGGATGGACGCGCTATCGTAGTTAAGCCGGCAAACCCGAAAGCGCCTGTCGATGAAAAACCCAAAGAGGGCGATGCTAGTCCAGAGAATCCTGAATAAACAACCTAAAACCTGATGCAACCGTGCACATGGCTAAACAGTTTTGTGCATCATCTCCTTTTCCTTTCTTCGTTTTTCGTCTATGGAAAACTTTCCTGCGCCAAAGACCATGAATGTAATCAGACCAGTAAGCACAAGTAAGGAAACTTCAAGCTCCATGTGATTGCCCAGCGACATAAATCCTTTGGGGGCGTTGATCCAAACAACCGCACCCAACAAAATTGGTAGCTGAACTGCACACATAATCCTTGTGAGCGCTCCTAATGCAATCAGCGGTCCACAGAGAACGTGGGCAAATACCACATAATGCGCAATGGAAATGCCTGTAAAAGCCATATTCATTCCTTGTATACTCATCTCCAGGCTCTCAATATTATTAAGAAAATTAATTCCCTTATAAGTGATGTAACATCCAAGGGCAATGCGAAAAATATCCAGCCAGCCGGGGCGATGTGCGTTGCCCCAATCTTCTATTTTGGTGATTATATTCATAACGCAGGGGTTAAATGTGAGCAACAAAGTTTAAGAAATTTTAGGGAGAATGACAAGGAAAAGGGTGCAATTCAAATTGCCGCAACTGTTAATCACAACAAGTGAAGGCCTTAGTCGCTATTTTGGCTGTTTACATCTCTGTGTTTTCTCTGTGATCCCTGTGTTCTCCGTGGTTTTGAATTTATTACCACGGAGAACACAGTGAAAATCACCGAGGGTACAGTGAAATGCAAAAGAGTTGGGTCGCAGATCCGGGAGACTATCTCAAATATCTTGAAGGCACTTTTCCCGTGACCCGCTTAAAAATACGATTGAAATTTGAATTATTGCTAAAGCCCGATTGGTAACAAACATCTTGAATACTCAGGTCATTGTTGATGAGCAACTGACAGGCGTTGCTCACCCGCACTTCATTTAAGAAAGAAGTGTACGTTTTTTGGGTACGTACTTTAAAGTAACGGCAAAAAGCTTCGGCTGAAAGGTTAGCTATCGCTGCCACTTCTTGAATGTATATTTTTCGATGACACGCTTTGAAAGTAAAGGTGAGAATAGCATTCATTCGCTTCCCCTCTTCCAGGTCGAATCCCCTTTGAAAAGCGGTTACCGTCAGTGGCCTCGTCTCCTTCGATTCAATCAATATCTTTAACAGTGAAAAAAATACAATCAGCTTGACCATGCCCTGAAGTTTTTGCAACTCAACAATGGATTTCGAAACATCAGATTTTGTTTTTCCGGTCACCTGCAACGCTCGCGCAGATCGATCGGTAAATTTCCGTAAATCACCAAGTTCTTCCAACTCCCAAAAAGTATTTCCCCAATAGCTTTCATTAAAGTAAACCGACAATGATTTGGCTTTCAATTTGCTTTTGTGCGAATAATATTTTCTATCGCTTCTGAAAACATGGGGCAAACCACTCCCGATAACAAATAAGTCACCACTGGTAAATCGACCTACGTAATCACCGGCAATAAGTGTCCCCTCTCCTTCTGTAATCAACATGATTTGAATTTCAGGATGCTGATGCAATTGATCATAGAAAAACCTTCGGTGATCTTCCTGAAACCGAAACGCTTCTTTTTTTACCTTGGGGACTTTAAAGTCTACAACCTTCACATCGATTATTTTGACTACAATTTAAATATTTAGTAATACTTTTTGATCAAAATAGTATTGAAATAAGATATTTTTTAAAGCCCGATGGATTAAATCTCCCCTTATCTTTGTTTAAAAATTAAATCAAAGCGTATGGCTATTGAATGGAAAGGGGTATTTCCCGCACTCACCACCAAGTTTACATCCAGCGACCAATTGGATTTTCCTTTATTTGAAAAAAACCTTCATGCCCAATTAGATGCGGGTGTTGATGGCATTATTTTAGGTGGCACGTTGGGTGAAGCCAGCGTATTAAGCAATGACGAAAAATTCGACCTGGTGAAATTTGCCGTGGAAAAAACCAATGGCAAAGTTCCGGTGGTGATGAACATTGCGGAAGGAAGTACCCGGGAAGCAGTAAGGCAAGCTGCCGAAGCAAAGAAACAGGGTGCCAAAGGATTGATGATGTTGCCACCCATGCGCTACAAATCTGACCATCGGGAAACGGTGACTTATTTCAAAACGGTGGCTGATTCAACCGATTTGCCAATCATGATCTATAATAATCCCGTAGACTATAAAATCGAAGTCACCCTGGACATGTTTGCTGAACTTGTCGATAACAAAAATATTCAAGCGGTAAAAGAATCCACCCGCGATGTTTCGAATGTTACCCGAATGATCAAACGTTTCGGCAACCGCTTTAAAATTCTTTGCGGAGTCGATACACTCGCCATGGAAGAACTCTTGATGGGTGCCGATGGTTGGGTAGCCGGCTTGGTCTGTGCTTTCCCTAACGAGACCGTTGCCGTATATCGGCTAACCAAAGAAAGAAAAATAGACGAGGCCTTAAAAATCTATCGCTGGTTTTTGACCTTACTTGAGTTGGACATCCATCCAAAGCTGGTTCAATACATCAAGCTGGCAGAACAGGAAACCGGCATTGGTTCTGAAAATGTACGCGCTCCTCGACTTACATTAACGGGTGAAGAACGCAAACAGGTTTTGAATATTATTCGGGAAGGGATTAAAACAAGACCGAATATTTAATTCCACATTTAGAATTCAAAATTTAAATCATGAGTATTCTAAAAAAAATTGGTTTAGCACTAGCCGCCATTCTCGGCCTAATAATAGTCGTTGTCCTACTTTTCTTCCGCCAGGAAAGTTACCAACTCTATAAAGTACTTACCTTCTTTGACGCCAAGACTATTTCTGAGAATTTTAAAAGTGCTAAAAATATTTTCCCAACGACCACCGTACCGAAGTCAACTCACCCTCACCCTTTCATCAGCGTCTCAAAGCCAATTTCACTCCCCTCGACTTTTCAATATGAAGATTCAACGGTAAATACACAGGGCTATTTAGACAACACCCTTACCGATGCCATGTTAGTGATTCATCGCGATACAATTCGTTATGAATATTACGCAAACCATTTTACGAGAGACGACCATCATATTTCATGGTCGATGGCCAAGTCCGTGATTTCAGCTTTAATTGGAATTGCAATCGAAGAAGGAAAAATAAAAAGCATCGAGCAAACTGTTACTGATTACTTGCCTGATTTCGTGGGAACAGGCTATGACCAGGTGCGCATCAAAGATGTATTGCAAATGTCATCAGGGGTTGGATTCAATGAAGATTACGGAGATTTTAGTTCTGACATCAATGTGATGGGCCGTTACTTTGCCCTAGGGATGCCCATGAGGGAATTTGCCAAACGATTAAAACGTGAGCGGCAACCCGGTACGTTCAACCACTATGTGAGCATCGATACACAAGTACTAGGAATGATCCTCACAAAAGCTACCGGGCAATCGATCACCGCTTACATGTCTGAAAAGTTATGGACACCCATCGGGGCGGAATCCGATGCCTATTGGATAGTCGACAAAAGCGGAATGGAATTCGCATTGGGTGGATTAAATGTAACTGCTCGCGATTACGCTAAAATCGGCCAGTTGTTTTTAGATACGGGACGATGGCTAGGTAAACAACTTGTGCCTGAGAAATGGGTGGTTGCCTCTATCACACCCGATGCCCCGCATCTTATGCCTGGCAAACGAGCCAATGCTATGCGAAAGGATGGTTATGGTTTTCAATGGTGGCTTCCCTTCGGTAGAAAAAATGAGTTTGACGCACAGGGAATTTATGGGCAATTTATTTACATTGATCCAGATAAAGATATGGTCATTGTAAAACTTTCATCGAACTATCATTTCAAACATGACAGCACTGGCTTTTTTCACGATCATGAAATCGCTCTCTATCGAAAGATAGCTGAACAATTCAAAAAATAAGTTAAAAGGAAATTTTCAAACTTCAACTCTCAACTTTACTATGGACGCCACCCTTCAAGAAGTCAACACCGCACTGCATGAAGCACAAGTTGCTTTTCTTTCTTACAAGAATTTAAGCGGAAAAAAGAAAGCAGAATTTCTAAATGCCATTGCCGATGAAATCGAAACACTTGGGCAAGAACTGGTAAGCACAGCCATGCGCGAAACGAATTTGCCTGAAGCACGAATTATTGGCGAACGCGGTCGCACCACCGGCCATTGTCGCATGTTTGCGAAGTTGGTAGAAGAAGGGTCTTGGGTAGATGCCCGCGTTGACACTGCCCAGCCCGACCGTCAACCGCTTCCAAAGGTTGACATCCGAAAGATGTCAGTACCGGTAGGGCCTGTTGTCGTGTTTGGCGCTGCCAATTTTCCGTTGGCTTACTCTACCGCTGGTGGCGATACAGCCTCAGCGCTTGCCGCAGGTTGCCCGGTGATTGTGAAGGCGCACCCCGCCCATTCCGATACTTCGGATTTGGTAGCAAAGGCCATTCAGAAGGCCATGAAAAAAACGGGAATGCCGAATAATGTATTCCAGCATCTTCATGGCAAAGGCTTTGAAGTCGGCCAGGCGTTGGTAAAACATCCTCATACGAAGGCCGTTGGATTCACCGGATCATTGGTAGGTGGCAAGGCACTATTTGATTTGGCCAATCAACGACCAGAACCAATTCCTGTTTTTGCAGAGATGAGCAGCATCAACCCTGTTATATTGTTGCCCGAAAGTCTCGCTAAAGATTGTGATAAAACGGCTACGCTGCTTGCCTCATCCATCACACAAGGTGTTGGGCAATTCTGTACCAATCCCGGGCTGATCATCGCGGTAGAAGGTGAAGGTTTAAAAAATCTCATCGCCAAACTCACGGAAGAAATCAAAAAGGCATTGCCCGGCACCATGCTGCATCAGGGTATTGCCGATAATTATCACAAACGAATCGCCCAAACCCTCACGCAGCAAGGAATTAAAATTGAGGGTGAGGCATCAGAGAAAGGTGACACCAGCCAAGGCCAGCCTTTAGTCGCATCTGTGCCGGCACCCGAGTTTTTAAAAAATCATTTGCTGGCCGAAGAAGTGTTCGGTCCGTTCTCTCTGATTGTTAAATGTAAAGACCTTGCAGAACTTCACTCCGTGATCAACAATGGCAAAGGGCAACTGACCTCCAGCGTGATTGGGCGCGATGAAGAAGTAACCAAGCATAAAAATTTACTGAACATACTGATTGAAAAAGCGGGACGATTAATCATCAATGGAGTCCCAACAGGAGTGGAAGTTTGTCCCTCAATGAACCACGGTGGTCCCTACCCTGCCACCACCGACTCACGATTTACAGCCGTTGGTACCGATGCCATCAAGCGATTTGTTCGCCCGGTCACCTTCCAAAATTTTCCTGACTCGCTGTTGCCCGATGAACTGAAAGAATCGAATCCGCTGAAGATTTGGAGATATCGGGATGGTGAGTGGTTGAAGGGTTGAGAATTAGTTCAATGGCAAGAACATTTTTAGGCTCTGGATTGACATCCCTTATTTCGATGAGTTATTTTTTTTGCTTCTCCCAATTTCAAGTAGTTCAAAAAAAAGACTCACTCTTAATTTCATCTGACAGCCAAACAATTTTCAAAGGATTACTTGCAAGCAAAACCGGAAAATTCAAAGTGATCCATCAATCACAAATCCTTGACGGGGAGCAGTTTGATTTGGTCACCATCTCTTCAGGGTTAACAAACTCTTTTGAATTGAATGGCAAAATTTTAGCAGATGATGAAGCAATTGCTGTGGAAAGTGATCCGAGAGACAATGGGCTGAAGGTGATCCGTCACTCAGTTGGGCCGAGCCAGAGTTTATTGAACAATGCGATTTACAATCGCAAGAAAGATTGGCTCTTCAGTGTTGATTCGTTTTATCCCAAGTTCAAAATCTCACCCACATCAGACGGTAAAACTTTTCAGTGCAACGTTAAGGGATGGGAGATTGTGATTCGTTTCCGTCCGCACTATTATCAAGAACATCGAGGTTTGAGTTATTTTAACCCGGCCACCCATTCACTTTACAAAAAACCAATCGTGGGTTGGTGCAGTTGGTTCGCCTATTATAGCAAGGTTACTGAAAATGATATTGTGCAACTCTCCAAAGTTGCTTCAGAAAAACTGAAGCCCTATGGTTTGGAATACATTCAGATTGATGATGGCTACCAACAACTGCCGATCGGACCGGTAGATCACTGGCTCACCGCCAATGAAAAATTTCCGAAGGGAATGGGCTACCTCGCCAATGCTATCCGTGACCATGGAATGATCCCAGGCATCTGGACAAATGTTTCGTTCGCTGACTCTGCAAGCGCATTCAATGACAAGAACCTATTCGTTCGTGATAAAAACGGAACACCCGCAAAAGGAAACTGGGTAGACTATGTGATGGATGGAAGCAACCCTAAGACCATTTCTAAATTTATCACGCCTGTTTACGAAGGATTGAAAACACAAGGCTGGCAGTATTTTAAACTGGATGCCCTGCGGCATTTAAAATATGAAGGCTATAATTCGTATGCAGAATATTTCACTGAACAAAATTCCGATCGCAATGAAGCTTTCAGAAATGTGGTTAAAGCTGTGCGTAAATCAATTGGAAACAACCTTCCGTTAATGGCGTGTTGGGGCATTCGTCCGGAATTAGTTGGGCTTGTAGATGCCTGTCGGATCGGCAATGATGGTTACAGCTATGCAGGACTAGCCCAATACAATTCATACAACAACATTATTTGGCGCAACGACCCTGATCACATTGAGTTGAGCGATGCCGAAGCCTATCGATCGTGCGTGGCCACTTCGCTTACGGGATCAGTGTTCATGCTCACGGATAAACCTGAGAAATACAATTCCCCACTTCTTGAAGCCGCTATCCGTTCCATGCCTGTGCTATACACCCAACCTGGACAAGTCTTCGATGTGGATCCATCTAAGTCTTCAAAGATTAAACTAGCTGATGTAGAAATGAGTGGCTCTGGCCCGCGTCCTTTTGATGCAAGTTCAACGACAACCACCGGTTTATTTGCCCAAGAAATTAATCGTTCTTTTGAAAACTGGCTGGTCTTGGGAAGACTTGATGAACGCGACAAGGATTTACCTTTTCGTGATCTGGGATTAAGTGACGAGAAAGAGTACCTGGTTTTTGAATTCTGGACGAAGCAATTCAAAGGAATTTTCTCCAAACACTATGAACCAGATCCTCTTGATAAGAAATACAATTGTCAGGTGCTGTGCTTTCGTGAAAAAGTAAATCATCCACAACTGCTTGCTACCAACCGGCACATCTCCTGTGGTGGGGTGGATTTAATGAATGTGCATTGGAAAGAAAATGCATTGTCAGGGGAATCTGAAATAGTTCCGCTAGAAAATTACATTCTCTATGTGTACGAACAAAACCCTTCAGCGAAGCCATCCATTAATTGTGATCATGGCCAACTTGTAAAATCATCGAAAGAAGGGATGTTGAGAACCATCGAATTAAAACCAGAACCCGGAGCTAAAAACATCCATTGGAAAATTCAGTATTAAAATCATGAATAAAACATTTTTCTGTATCGATGCCCATACCTGTGGCAATCCGGTTCGGTTAGTAGCCGGTGGTGGGCCGCTGTTGCAAGGTGCAAACATGAGCGAGAAGCGTCAACACTTTTTACGCGAATACGATTGGATTCGCAAAGGCCTTATGTTTGAGCCGCGCGGCCACGACATGATGAGTGGAAGTATTTTATATCCACCTTCCGATCCGGCCAACGACATCGGAGTGTTGTTTATTGAAACCAGTGGATGCCTGCCCATGTGCGGTCACGGCACGATCGGCACAGTGACCATTGCCATAGAACAAGGTCTAGTGATTCCGAAGAAACAGGGGTTTCTTAACCTTGAAACTCCTGCTGGTTTGGTAAAAGTGGAGTACAAACAGGAAGGCAAGAAAGTGAAGTCCGTGAAGATTAGAAATGTGAAGGCGTATTTGGCTGCCGAAAACATTTCAGCGACTTGTCCTGACC
>DAHVFH010000137.1 GCA_027317105.1 Cytophagales bacterium | reverse complement strand
ATGTACATGTTTTCCTGGATTTGCTGAACCGTTTTCCGGTCACTAAAATCACACATATGTTTGATGATCAACGAGCCTATGATCACCCGCCCATTGATCCCATCGGCACCCGTTTGTTGATTGCCCATTTGTCGATGGTAAGGCCTGGGTCGGGCTTAAATAAGTTTGCTAGGATGCACGGTTTTTACGGGCCTTGGCCATTTTTGCTTGCACTTAGTTTAGGCTAAGTTCGCAAAAAAGCCTCTTCCTAATTCAGATTAACGCTATTTTAGTTTTTCAGCAGACCCTAAATAAGCTTGAATTTTAAATAAAGCATAAGCGAAACGCTTGCGCTAGCGAGGGGGCACAAGCGAGACGCTTGCGCTAGAGAGGGGAATTTTAAGAATTGAGTGAATTTGTTGAATAAACCTTGACTAGATAGGCTTGAATTTTAAAATAAAGCATAAGCGAAACGCTTGCGCTAGCGAGGCTTATTCATACTATGCTCTGCTCAGTAGTTATTTCCATTCCCATTTTTCGTCCACGATATATTTAATATTTAAATGGGACGCAAGCTCTTTTAAACCAATTGTCAAGTTGTCTATGTTGGTTATTTTGTCCTTTGGCAATATAAATGATTGACCTCCTTTTAGTCTTACAAATATTGTTGAAGATATTTCATTTATTTCTTGAAGTTCTGTTGTCAAGACTTTGCTTTCGCTACCATTGTCTTTTGCTAAAATAAATTCGTTACTAAATTCTAAAGTTGCAGATCTTTCGAGTCTTTCCTTATAGTTTTCTTTAATGAACCGCTTATAATGTTTGATGTAATGTCGTTTTTCCCAAACGGGGTAGATGAAAAACCAAAGAAGGCTGATAATCAGAAATATAATTGTTAATGAAAATTTGTGTTCAAAGAAAAGTAAAATTCCAAAGGCGACATAAAGCAACGGCACAATTACTTTGCTTTTTCGTCTCTTTTTTTTGATTTGGTCAGACCTCGAAGCAACAAAAAGTTGATGTGTCAAGAAGTCGTTTTCTTCAATTGTATAGTCAATCCTCATAGCCTTCTAATACTGCGTGCAACATTTCGCTAAAAAAATTGTACTCCTCCATTCATCAAACTCAAAATTCTTTGAAAGCAAGTTTTCATTCTCTTGACACGAAATCATTTGCGCATATTTTCTTATTTCAATAGTGCAATCGTAACTGCAAACACTCCAAATAGACCATAAATCCCAAGCATTACGATCATTAATATTCCCCAAAACTTAAAGAATGACTTTTGATTAATTAAAGCCACGTTTAAATCATCTAAGCTTTTGGAAGAGATGGCAGTTTTTAATTTTTGAGAGAAGTTAAACAAATACCATGTTGGGAAAAGATATAAAATGCCCATTAGTACATATATGGATCCCACCATGAATCCAATTCCTCTAGGCATTCTATCCATTTGTCCTCGGGACATGAAAGACAATAGTGATCCCGCAAATAATCCCATTAGAACTATTAGTCCAGTAAATACAAATCCAAGAATTGACAAGAACTTAGCCCATCTACCAGTTTCCGAAAGGTAGGAAATTGCAACTTCAGAAATTATCAGTTTTGGTTCTTCTGATGTTTCATTTGTATTCGGAGTTTCTTCCATATTTTGAAATGTTTAAATTGGTTATTGTACTTATAACTTATAACTAAACATATTGTTTTCTGCTCAAAATATTTCTGAGGGTAACTTTTATTTCTCCGGATTCAAAACCGCTTGCAAATAATTGTTCATATCAAAATATTTATTGGCGGCAGCTTTTAAATCTTTGGCGGTCACGGCTTTTAAGTGCTGGTCGAAGGTGAGCATGTCTTTTGGATCAGAGCCGATTTCTACGGTTTGTTCTAATTTGTTCAGCCAATATTTGTTGTCCTTCATGTCTTCCTCGTGTTTTTTGCTCATCGTCTCCTTTACTTTGTTTAAGTCAACTTCCGATGGTCCGTTGTCTTTGATTTTTTGAATTTCCGCAAAGGTAGCAGTGATCAGTTTGTCAACGTTCTCTGGTCCGCAAGGCAGTGATACATTGATGGTGTAATTGTTGTACGGATTTTTGCTCATGGTAGTGCGCATGCCACCACCATAAATTCCGCTCAACTCTTCGCGCAGAGTTTCAATCAACTTGATGTTCATCACTTCTATCAACATCTGCAGTTTGAAGTTGGCATCATCTGAATAGGTCGTCTCCCCAGTAAAAGCAATGCTGATAAAGCTTTTTGCTTCAGCACCTTTTTTAATTTCCACTTTCTTCACACCCTTGATCGGGCGAATGCCCAAGTCTTTAAATGCCGGAGAGTTTGGCGCTGAGGGAAGACTGCCTAAATACATGGTGACTAATTCTTTCAGCTTGTCAACTTCAAAACTTCCCACAATGAAGAAGGTCATGCCGTTGGCATTGCCAAACCGCTCTTTGTAAATTTCTAACGCACGATCGAGATTAATTTTTGCAAAATCATCAGCTTTTGGAAAACGAGGTGCACGCGGATTATTGTTATACAAAATTTTCTGAACTGTGTCTTGAAAAACGACTTGTGGATTGGACATCATGTTTTGTATCATCGCTTGTTGCTTTGATACAAAGGAACTGAACAACGCTTCATCTTTACGCGGTTGGGTGAAATTCAAGTACACTAATTGCAACATGCTCTCTAGGTCGGCCGTGCCACTTTGACCTCGTGCCCCTTCGGTGATGTTGCCCATCGATGCTGATGCATTGGCCGTTTTTCCTGAAAGAATTTTCCGGATTTCAACCGGAGAAAGATTCTTCATACCCATTTGTCCAACTACGGTGGTAGCGTAGGCTGCGTTAAGATGATCTTTCTGATCGTATAGCGATTGGCCGCCAAAGCGCGTGGCACTCATCATAATTTGATCATTTTTAAAGTCGGTCTTTTTATAAATTATTTTCACCCCATTGCTCAACGTTAGCTCAGCATAGCCCAACTCCTTATTTTCTTTTTCGCTTACGATCGTGCCAGGTGTGGGTGCTTTTTCCATCAGGCTAGTGGCTACTGCCTCTTCCTGATAGGCGGTTACGGGTATTTGTTCTGCTTTGGCAGTGATGGTCAACAATTCGGCAGAAGTGGGAATAGGCACATCTGATTTGTTGGAGCCGGTGAAGACCACCAATTTTCCTTCGTTGGTAGGAATAATTTTCGCAGCGTATTGATTTATTTCTTCCAGGGTGATGGAAGGCAAAAACTCCTTGTAGTAGTTGTATTCGTTTTCGATTCCCGGAACGGTTTCTTTTACGAGGAAATTTCGAATCAATTCGTCTGCCAAACCATCGGACTCTGTTTTTTCACGTTCATTGTAACTCGACTCCATGGCGCGTAATGTTGATTTCTTTGCGCGATCCAACTCATTGGCTGTAAAACCAAATTTGCGTACGCGATCATTCTCTTCGATCATCGCGGTTAGAGCAGGTTCTGCTCCGCCTTTGCCTACTAGCAAGAAGGAAATATAAGCTTCATGTCCTTGCACAAAACTTTGTGGGCCACTGCCCGCGAAGACGAATGGCGGATTGGGCTTTTGTGTTATTTCCTGTAGCCGCTGACTCATCATGCCGCTGAACAAATTCTTGATGACCATGTTGCGATAGTCGCCAAGGGTTATTTCTGGCTTTGAAATTTTCGTAGAATAATAGATCCGAAGCACATTGTTGGTGGCTTCTTTGTCCGTCACGGAAACGCCTTCAGAAGTGCTGCGTCCAAGAACTTCCGCATAGTTGCGTGGCTTTTCCTTTATGGGATTTTTTAACTTTTCGAAATGGGCTTTAATCTTCGCTTCGGCATCCGCTACATCAACATCACCGACCACAATTACGGCCATCAGGTCAGGGCGGTACCAATCTTTGTAAAAGCGCTTGATGGCATCGTATTTAAAATTCTTTAGGATATCGTCTTTACCGATGGGCAACCGTTCAGCATATTTTGATCCGGCAAATAATTTCGGATACACGACTTTATTCATGCGGTCGTTGGCTCCTTTGCCTAAACGGGATTCTTCCAACACGACACCGCGTTCTTTATCAATCTCTGCATTTTCAAATTCCACGGTACTGGCCCAATCTTCCAGTACCAGCAATCCCTTATCAAAATTTTCTGTGGGGATGGGCAAAATATAAACGGTTTCATCAAAGCTGGTGTACGCGTTTAAGTCCGCTCCAAACTTTACACCAATGGTTTGCAAAAAGGAAACTAATTCATTCTTTTTAAAATGCTCGGTGCCGTTAAAGGCCATGTGCTCGGTGAAATGTGCAAGACCCTGTTGGTCATCGTCTTCCAAAATAGAACCGGCCTTGACGACCAAACGCAGCTCGACCTTTTTTTCAGGTCGTCCGTTTTTGCGGATGTAATAGGTAAGGCCATTGGCCAGTTTACCAATTTTGACCTCCGGAGAAACTGGCAAAAGCGCTTTAAGATCGGATTGTGCCGAAGCAACAAGCGCAAAAAGAAGAAAAGCACTTAGCAGACCTGCTTTTAGCGACTTCAATACATTCAAGTTCATCGTGTTTGGGGATTGGTTGTTATAAAGGGTCAATAACGAGATTTTAAGAACCACGCCCAAAAAAATAAAGTAAGAATTTTCTTAGAGTAGAATCCTTATTTTCCTAGGCCATTACAGATACCATCGTTAATGCCACTTCACCGAGCGACTGATCGCCCGAGATTTTTATCTTATTTCTTATTTCATCAGGCCTTACACTTTTTGAAAATAATTTCCATGCAATCTCCGGATCGATCGTTATTTCAGTCAACGGTTTTTCTGTGGATAGTTTATTCAACTTCCATTTGCCTTCAACTTTTTCTAAAAACCATTCGCCTCCAATCTCACTGTCGATGATCACTTTGATAACGGTTCCCTCACCAGTAGCTACCTTTCGATACGTGTGCGGCAAGCCGAGCAAATAGATGTCGATGAAGGGATAAAAAAGTTCACGCGTCATCAAGCCGGGTTTGTTTACAGCTTCCCTGATTTGTTGCTGATGCAACCATTTTTCAGTGTACTCACGCGCAATGTGTATCCAGTTTTTGCTTTCTGTTTCTCCGGCCCAATCCACTGCAAAAGGACTTTTATCAAACGGATCAAGCGAAGTATAGTAATCGCAAAATAATTTTCCGGTGAACTCATGGAGGAGAATAAGCATGTAGGGACTTACACGCTTCATGGCCTTGACCCAATCTGCATTGAGTTCATTCAACCATGCAACGAGTTCAGTGTAATTCTTAGCGCTTGATTTTTCTCCGTAATAAACATCGCGAAGCATGGAGAGTATGCGGATGTTTCCGTCCAGAAGATGAGCGGCTACATCTTTCACTTTCCACAGTCTGGCAACGGTTTGCTTCTGCCAATCTTCTGGTGAAAGGGATTTCAAAAGATCAATAAGCTTCTCGTCTAAGACTGGAAGTAAGTGAACGACATCGATGGGAATGTTTTGCCTTGAAGCCATGAGTGTCCTGCAAATTTAGAAGGACTTTCTTCTTCATGAAAATTTCGTTCAACGCTGACGCGTTTAATTATCGCGCAACGAACTCACAGGATTTACCATAGCCGATCTCACCACGTGATAACCCACAGTAAAAAGGGTGATTATAAAAGCAAGCAAGGCGGAAAGCAAGAACGTACTCCACTCGTGGGTCATCTCGATTCGGTAAGAGAAATTTTGCAGCCAATGATTGGTAAAATACCACGCCACAGGAAATGCGATAACCATCCCGATTGCGACTAAGACAAAAAATTCTTGTGAGACTAACACCACCAAACTTCTTACACTCGCCCCGATTACTTTTCGCACACCAATTTCCTTAGTTCGTTGTTCGGTGGTGAAGGCAGCCAAGCCCAATAATCCCAGGCAGGCAATGAAAATAGTAAGAAATGAAAAGACGGTGAATACCTGACTCCGTTTTTGATCCGCATGGTATTTTGAATCAAGATCTTGATTGACAAATGTAAACTCAAAAGGGTCATTAGGATAAATTTCTTTCCAGGCCGTTTCAATAGAAGCGATAGTTTTTGTCACATCGCTAGGTGCGGTGCGCACAAAAACATAATTATTCTGATCGCCAAGAATGATGATAAGAGGTTCGATTGGTTCATACAACGAACGTTGATGATAATCTTTGACAACCCCCACCACATGTTTTTCAATTTGATTTTTCTGACCGGCCACAAACCTTCTGCCAATAGGGTCTTTCCAGCCCATTCGCTTCACCATACTTTCATTGACCAAAACACCATACAGTGTATCGTTAGGAATAGACCGAGAAAAATCTCTTCCCTGCACGATCTTCATACCCATGGTTTTGATAAAGTCAAAGTCAGCGAAATACAAATCTACGCCACGCTCCACCATTTTGCCTTCACTGTCTTCTACTTGAAAAATATTTTTGCCAATCCCCTGGCCGGGAGAGGCATCGGCCATGCCAACACTGGTAACGTCCGGACGTTTCTTTAGCGCATTAACCAATACATCTGCTTTGGCGAATTGTGCTTTACCCGATAATTGCAAACGAATCAGTTGCTCTTTGTTAAAACCCAGATCTTTTTTGCGCATGAATTGAAGTTGGTCAAAGACAACCAATGTGCTAATCAGCATGAAAATACCGAATGCGAATTGAGTGACCACCAATGTCTTTCTGAAAAATACACTTCCCCCTTTAGCGGATAATTTCCCTTTTAACACATTCACCGGATTGAAACTAGAGAGATAAAAGGCGGGGTAACTTCCACCGACCAAACCAGTAAAGATCACAATCGCGATGAGCCCCCAAATAACAGACGGCTGAAAAAGATAATGGAATGAAAGTGTTTTGGCTGCCAGGATGTTAAAATAGGGGAGGAGAATAAAAATTGAAATCAGGCTCAGAATCAGGGCAATAATGGCCACAACAATGGATTCGGTTAAAAACTGATAAATCAACTGCCTTTTTTCGCTGCCCATTACTTTGCGGATTCCTACTTCTTTGGCGCGATTGGCCGAACGTGCCGTGGCCAGGTTCATGTAGTTGATGCAGGCAATGACCAACATAAAAATAGCGACAGCCCCGAAGATATAGATATAGGCAATGTCCCCACCTGCTTCGGCCTCATCATCGATTTTTGAATACAAATGAATTTTGGTGATAGGCTGAAGTTCGTATTTTACTTTTATTCCCATTCGCTCAAAAATTGGATTCACCTTTTCTACCACGATTTTATCAAGGTTGGCTTGCATCTTGTTCAAATCATAATGAGGCGGAAGTTGGATATAGGTGGCCACACCAAAATTTCCCCAAGAGCCCTGTTGGGTCTTGCTGTCCTTCGAAATTAAGGCATCGAACTTGAAGTGCGAATTTTCGGGTACATCTTTAATGATGCCCGTGATTTTAAAGGTTTCTCCTTTTTGATTTTGGATGGATTCGCCAAAAGCGCTTTGCGTTGAGGGGAAATATTTTTTAGCGGTGGTCTCCGTCATCACGATGGAAAAGGGATTATCCAGGGCCGTAGCCGGATTGCCACTGATGAAATCGTAAGAGAACATTTCGAAAACGGTGGAGTCAGCCAGGTAAAAATCATCTTCTGTAAATTGCTTCTCGCCAATTTTATATAATGTTCGGCTCAACTGATTAAAGCGCACCACGTTTTCTACTTCCCTATAATTGTTGTCCAGTTCATCAGCCATTGGCATTTGTGTACTCGCCCAGGTGAAGGCATTGTCGGGCTCTTTGATGTGGGAGATGATGCGGTAAATGTTGTCAGCGTTTTTGTGATAGCGATCATAACTCAACTCATCGAGAATGTAGAGCAGAAGGAATAAGCTGCACGTGATGCCAATGGTAAGGCCGAGAATATTGATCGTGCTGTAGGCTTTTTCCCTCAGGAGGTTTCGCAACGAAATTTTAAGAAGATTTTTGAACATGGCTTTGGGGATTTGTCTAAACTAGGACGAGTGGCGGGCAAGAATAGTTTTGGATGCCTTGTGTTTTATTTTGGATCGGGCTTGAACTGACCGTTAAATTCCAAAAGCGGACAACTTTTGTTGACAATTCTTACAGATCGAAGGATAATCATTCCATGCATAAGTAGATATTCTTTAGCTTTGATCTTGCGGAGCGATTTTAACTTTCTTCGTACCCATAAAAATGAAGACATCCAAAGACGTGCGAATAGCGGTTTTAATTGACGGGGACAATATCCCTTCTGCCAATGTGAAGGCCATGATGGAAGAGATTGCCAAATACGGCACGCCCACTTTTAAACGGATATATGGCGATTGGACCAAGCCACATCTTGCTGGTTGGAAAAATGTATTGCTGGAAAATGCCATCGCCCCAATTCAACAATACAGTTATACCGTGGGAAAGAACGCGACCGACTCGGCCATGATCATCGATGCGATGGATATTCTTTATTCCGAAAAAGTGGATGCGTTTTGTATCGTTTCCAGCGACAGTGATTTTACACGATTAGCCACCCGTTTGCGCGAAGCAGGAATGACGGTGATTGGACTGGGAGAGAAGAAAACGCCCAATCCTTTTATTGTGGCCTGCGATAAATTTATCTATTTGGAAATCCTGAAGAAACCGGATAGTGCTAAAATAAAACCAGACTCGTTCAAGGGGAAAAAAGAAGTGAAAGAGGAAGTCGGAGAAACACTTCAAAAAATTGGCCGAGAGACCCTCAACCTGATTTCTACCACCATTACCGATTTGGCCGATGACGAAGGTTGGGCTTTTCTGGGTGAAGTAGGAAGTTTGATGCTAAAAAAGCAGCCCGACTTTGACCCGCGTAATTTTGGGTTCAGCAAATTGGCGCAGTTGATAAAAAGTATAAACCGGTTTGAGGTAGTAGAACGCGAGACAGAAAAAAAGAATAGCAAACTGGTGTACGTCAAAGTCAGAGCTTGAATTACTAAACCAGAGCATAATTAAAGACGTCATGGCGAGCATCCGTTAAGGATATGGTGATGGTGCGAAGCAACCTTCTAGTCTCCCATTGAAAAGTTAAATAATTACTCATCTTTTTGGGTTAAGCCCCAGCATCCTCCAGAAATACGATACAAAAAATAGTCGAACGAATTTCCGCTCAGGCTTCCGATCTGGATCAACAGCAAGACCATCTCTATTGCCCTGGAATTCTGCTTGCCATACGCTTCAACCAGATCTGCTCTTGCTTGCCAATCCGGCTGACCATTATTATCAGCCCAATGCTGTGCATACAAAAGTGCTTTCGCTTCATCCATAGGCACATTTTCGATCCCACCGGTTAAAAGACGATTAATTTCTTCTTGTGAAAGACCGGCATGCATAGCCTCCCGGGTGTGTAAATAAGTGCAGTAGCGACAACCGTTGACCGCAATGACAGATAGGTACAAGCGCTGACGAAAGCGGGAGGAAACGGCATCTCCGAGTCCTGCTCGTATTGCCAGTCCAGGTTTTTTCAACACCTTTAAAATATCGAGAAAAAATCCTAAAACAGAATAGACACGCCTTTTAAAAACTTTTACCTGTTTTGTATTTTTCATCCTTTCCTATCGCGAACACTTTTTCCGGATGACATCAACAAAGTCCAATGGCCCGTCAACAATAAACATATTCTGAATCCAACTCGGAACAGAACCGCCAATATCCACATATCCTGTAATCGTTAATTTAGTTTGGCGATCATTGATTTTCTCAATTAAATATCGCTCATAATAATCTGAAATTCTGACAATATGATTACGCTGTTTGATAGTTGCGTTATCGGTTGCTGATGAGGTGACGGTGATTGAATTTTCAGTTTTGTCTGTTTTGATCATGGCAATTAGCGCTCTCGTATAAAAAGGCCAAGGCATTTCAATTGATGAATAAGCAACAATAGACGTATCATTCTTGGTCAGTATCTCAAATTCAGATAGTTCTTTAATCATCTTTGTGTATTGATCATAGTCTGTTGCAGTTAAAAAAACACAGTCCATTGGACTGTCTATGGTGGCAATAACCTTGAATGATTTTACAGGACTATTTTCTCTTGTTGCAGTGTAAGCTTTGGCGTCTTTAGTTTCTTTTTTTAGGTCCCAGGGTTGGCTGGTAGCAACACGCATAAAGACAAAAAAGAAGATGAAAAAAAATATCGATACTTTAAATTTCATTAAAGTCTATGCTAAGTTTGTTATTCATTTGTGTTTTCTAAGTATTATTATTCTGAAATAGAAAGAAGCAAATCCTATTATTTTGTCTTCCAGAATTTCAACATTCAGTTTTCTAATGTCTTCAATCAATTCAATATTTCTGCAACCAAAAGATACGTTTGGAAACTTCCAAATAATCCTTTCTATCTTGCTGCTCAACCATTTGGCAATCTTATTTTTGGGATCAGTCGAATGGGCAATACCAAGTATTCCATTATTTTTCATAACTCGTAACATTTCTTTGACTGCATCAATTGGCTGGTCTAAAGGACACGTGCTATAGGTAGACAAAACGGAATCAAAGGTTTCATCTGCAAATGGTATCTTGTATAAGTCTCCAAGCTTAGTCTCAACTTTTTGACCGAGGTTCAGCTTGTGTGCTTTCTCCCGGGCTTTTTCAAGCATTTTTTCACTGAAATCGAGAATGACAATTTTACCTTTTTTATTCAGTCTTTTTGCGGCTCTCAGTGCCGTTAAACCCGTACCTCCGCCAGCATCCAATATATAATCTCCAGGTTGAACTACTTTTTTAATTAAATATTTCCTTCCCTTTTCATCCATACGAAAAGTGCCAAGGGTATGGAGCATATCATAATAACGATATGTTTGGTTGTAGATGGATTTTACCTCCTCCGGTCTTAACGCCTGTTTCATGGCAACCCTATTTTGACGTGAAGCTGAATAAATTAGAACCGTCATCAATTGATATTTGTCACAAAATTCAGATGCCTGACCTGATTCTGCTTAATGTTTCTCTTGTCACCCCGATGTATGAGGCAAGATGCTGCATAGAGACTCTTTGGATTAATTCGGGATCTTTTTTCAGAAGATTAAGATATTTCATTTTGGCCGATTCGAAATTCAAAAAGGTGACTCGGTTTGATAAAAAAACACATTCCTTTTCCGTTAATATTCTTCCAATCTCCTGCCATTTATCACTTGTGTGATATAACCTTAGCAGGTTTTCATAAGGTAATTCCAACACTTCGGTTTCCTCAAGCGTTTGCAGAAACTCATTAGAGGCGACTCTGTTTACCAAACTATTAAATGAACAGGCGATAGCGTCTTCTCGGTGAAAAGCTGTATTTATTTCCAGTCCATCTTTTAGGTAAAAACTTCTGATCAATCCTGAAACTATATAAATCACATGATTGCATACCTGATTCTCAGAAAGGATGTACTCATTTCTTTTGTATCGTTTTTCAACTAAGTATGATTCCTCAATCTCAATTTGATTGACAGGTATTTGGGTTGATTTGGATAAAAACGCCTTTAGTATTTCAATTGATGCTTTCAATTTATCAGGTTATTAGTATTAGACTAAAACTAATCATTTGCCCAGGTTTGACCAAGCCTCCTAATCAATAGCCTAGGAACAGAAGTGAATGCAGAGGATATTCCTGCGGTTATTTTTTACCGCAAAGGTCGCGGAGAAATACTCGCAGAGATAGATGCTTTTAGATGTACATCACCTAAAAAATTTTTCTTCCAAGTTTTAGAGTGTGCGTTGGTTGTGATTCAATCTCTGCGAACCTCAGCGTCCTCTGCGGTTATTTTCGATTTTACTTTGAGAGCACAACAATATCTTTCACCTCAAGAACTTGTTTTTCATAGCCTTTGGTTACTGCATTGACCATAGCATTACCGAGGTCTTCCAGTTTGCAAATGGAGTTAGGCGCGAGTAAGCGGATCACAGGAATCAACCAGCCCAGGTATTTATAATAAACCAACGTATTCTTAGCGTCTTTGGTCGGCTCCAGTGCGCCTGGCCTGAAATTATAAGCCCGTTTAAAATCCATCTTTATCAGCGCATTTTCGGTGCGACCTTTCACACGCGCCCACATCATTTTTCCTTTCTCTGAACTGTCCGTGGAGGCGCCTGAGATGTAACAAAAAGTCATCGCGGGATTTAGCTTCACGAGTGTCTGCGCGAAAGTAGTCGTGAGCGTATAGGTTAGTTTTGTATACTCTTCTTCTTTCATGCCTACGGAAGAAACCCCGAGGCAAAACAAACATCCATCGTAGCCATTCAATTGACTTTCTATGGCCGCAAGGTTAAAAAAATCACTGTGGATGATTTCTTTTAGTTTCGGATGTGTAGTGCCACAAGGTTTTCTCCCCACTACGAGCACCGATTCAACGTCTTCGCGCTTGAGTGCTGTGAGCAACACGCCTTCGCCCACCATGCCACTGGCTCCGGTGATAATGAGTTTGATTTTTGAGGAGGGAGTGTTCATAAATAAAAAATTTGAAAGGATGAATCCTAAAGTAAAAATACAACTAAACTTGTTTTGGTATCTCGTTTCTAATGCTTGGTGAGATAACCCATTCGTTCACCCATCAAAAGATGTTGGTATGAATCGCTATTTTCTTGCTTTGGCGCATCAAGTGTAAAGTTCATTTGCTGTTGAAAGATCATAATGAAATCAGAGCCGCCAAAAGCAAAATTGCCAAGCCGATCTCCTTTCTGGACCTTGGCGCCTGGAATTACATTTTCTTCAAAATTCACTGAACCAACGGACACCATCCCGATCGGCATCAAGGCAACCAGTCCATACCGTTCAGTTTCTAAAATCACACAGCCTCTGGTTTCTATGGATTGCCAACCGGTTTTAGCGGCTGGATTAAAAACATACCTTCCATTCTCCTTATCCCACCATAATTGGCCACCGGTAGGATTGATGCCTTTAATGATTCGAACCTCCTTTATAATTCCGCTCACAGGAAAATGGTATCGATGGTAGTCGTTGACATTCAAGAATGAGTGGGTGAAGGTGCCATTAGCGAAGGTCTCTTGGTATTTACTGTCATCGCCAATTAATTTTGATATTGACCTCAGTGTAGCCGACTTCACGGGAACACCATCCTTGGCTACCAAATTAGAATGGTCATCGATTGCCCATACACCCTGGGGTTCGGAGTCAGCAAAGGAGACAACAATAGAATCGGCATGGGGATCAGCAATCGGCCGCATGTCGGGAGACTTCAGTTGTCTGGCAAAGAATTCGTTAAAGGTCTTCCAGTTCGAGTGATCTTCGTACCAGCCATGCTGAAGACCAAAGTAGGGATCGTTTAAAGCCATCGTATAGTATTCCTCGTTCCAAGAAGCTTCCGTATCCAGAAAGCTCCCCCACGATTTACTAAAGGAAATCAACCATGAAGCGAATGGCTCCGCATACTGCAGCGAATTGTTGACCAATCCTTTATTTTCCAGTTGGGGAAGCGGCTGATCGATCAGAAAATAAAATGCACATAGGCTTTGAAAGATATTATCAAATATTTTGGGATACTCTTCTTTCTTCAACAATGCCCAAGGCATAGACGTTTCACACCATGACACGAACGCGTAGTATTCCTCAAGATTCTGTGCAGGATTGGTATTGCGATCGGGATTGATTTGACGCGCTTTTTCAATTGACGCAGTAAGCATCGATTTTAGTTCAGGGTCACTTTCTACCAGGCTAATGAGTTCTTTTGTTGCCTTACCGTATTCGGCCTTTTCTTTAGCCGTGTTGCAAGCGCTAAATAGGATTAGTACTGATGCAAAAAGTAGATACTGAAATTGTTTCATTTTTTGAAGGTTAAGTTAAGGTTATGGTTGGTTCGTTGATCAAAATGAACGCTTTTTTTTACAAAACAATATCGCGATCCAACAAGGTAACTAGAAAGTTGTGTTTTTCTTTAGAGCCTCTGAACGTTTCTACTCTTTATCCAATGACAATATGGTTTGGAGCAGAACGTTGGCGCCATTGGCCATATCTACCGCCTTTGTAAATTCTTTTGGTGAATGGCTGATGCCGCCAAGGCTAGGTACGAAAATCATCCCTATCGGTGCAATGAGAGCCATATCTTGCGAATCATGCCCTGCTCCACTTTGTATGAATTGATACGTTAACCCCAATCCCTTAGCGGATTGCTCAATTTTGCCTTGAATAGATTTATTCGTCAATGCTGGTTTAGCGCCCAAGAATTGATTTTTAAAAGTGATTTTTGTGCCGGCTGATGTAGCGATGTTGTTGGCTCTTTTTTCTATTTCATGAAAGAGTTCCCAAATTTTATCATACGACAAATCTCGTATCTCTAATCCTAAAACTACTTTTCCCGGAACAACATTGTAAGCTCCCGGCTGGGCTGAGATTTTACCCACCGTACCAACTTGTCTGCCTTCACGGCTGGTAATTACTTCATTAACCGCGATGATGAGTTTAGCAGCCGATAGTAAAGCATCATGACGCAGATTCATCGGTGTTGTACCGGCATGATTGGCAAAACCTTCAACGGTAACTTCCCAGTCTTCGATACCCACAATACCTTCCACTACGCCAATCTGGATATTCTGCTTTTCTAAAATTCCACCTTGTTCAATATGTAATTCTAAAAATGCAGCTAGATCACCTTTATTTCTTATGACCTTCTTGATTGAATCTGCATTTCCTTTGATCACATTTACGCCATCCCTAAGCGTTAATCCTGATTGACTTATGTTTTTTAAACGATCAGGGTTAAAATCTCCCGCTAATGCCTTACTACCTGTTAAACCACCTTCTTCGTCAGAAAATATGATCAATTCAAGAGGATGGTTAGTAACGATATTATTTTCTTTTAGAATTTCCATTATTTCCAGACCGGAAATGGAACCTACGCATCCATCGTAATCCCCGCCATCGGGCACCATGTCTATATGACTTCCAAAAGCAATTGGCTTTAAAGAAGCATCCTTGCCATTTTTCTTTCCAATAATATTCCCTGCGAAATCAATGGTTACTTCAAGTCCTTCATTCTTCATTTGGTCGATAAACCAGGTTCTTCCTTTTACATCTCCTTTAGTAAAGGCAACACGGTATCCACGACCCGCGGAATCCTTACCGAATTTTGCCAATTCAAAGATCCGGCTTTCTATTCCCTCTTGGTTTACTTTGGCTGCTTTGATGGCAACCACCCAGAACTACTCACTTCCACAAAATTAATGCAGCAAAAATTGAATTATATTCACGACAATCCTGTAATGGGCGAGATCGTGGATGAACCCTGGGGAATATCGGTATAGTTCGGCAAGGGATTATTATTCCAACAAGAAAGGTTATTTGGAGTTGGATAAAATCGAGTAGAGTGGCACGCGTTGCAAACGCGCGCCAGAGGAATGTAAATCAATTTGCTGACTGAAAAGAATTTTAGTACTTCTTGTAAATCAATCGTTTAAAGCAGGAAGAATTGAGCCGCACAAACGCGATGACATAGAATTGCATGCGTAGAAGGAAGTTCTAAGGTAATATAAAATAAGGTTTGCTGTATTCGGAAGTTCAGGTATTTTTGAATGAGCTTAAGGTATAAAAAAAGAATCGACTTAATATTCTCTAAACCAATCGACCATGAGAACTTGCATTTATTGTTTTTTGCTTATGATATTCTCTCATCACGGAAGGAGTCAGGACAAGCCGTTACGTATTATTATGTTTGGTGCTCACCCCGATGATTGCGATCAGGGTGGTGGAGGAACGGCAATTCTTTTATCGAATTTAGGATACAAAGTAAAATTTGTTTCGGTAACCAACGGAGATGCGGGCCATCAATCGCAAGGGGGTGGAGCCCTTGCAAAACGGAGAACGTTGGAAGCGAAGGAAGCGGGTAAGCGTTTTGGAGTTGAGTATGACGTACTCGACAACCATGATGGCGAACTTCTGCCCACATTGGATGTTCGTTTGCAGATCATTCGTAAAATTCGGGAGTGGAATGCAGATGTCGTGATGGCTCCTCGTCCAAATGATTACCACCCCGATCATCGATACACGGGTGTATTGCTTCAAGACGCTGCGTACATGGTCGCGGTGCCCAATGTAGCCCCGGATACACCGCCTTTAAAAAAGAACCCGGTGTTTTTATATTTCCAGGACCGCTTTCAGAAACCAAATCCTTTTAGACCTGACATAGCCGTGGACATTACCACGGTATTCGATAAAAAAGTCCATGCGATGGATGCACACCAATCACAATTTTATGAATGGCTTCCCTGGATAGGAGGCTATTTTGAGCAGGTTCCGGCTAAAGTAGCGGAAAGGGAAAGCTGGCTGGCAAAGCGGGAGGGGCAAGAAATAACGCCAACCATTTTTCAGTCGTTGGAGAAATGGTATGGAAAAGAAAAGGCAGCCAAGGTAAAACAAGCGGAGTGTTTTGAGATTTGCGAGTATGGAACACAGCCAACGGAAGAATACATCCGAAAGATTTTCCCAATGTTGAGGAATTGATTCCCTTTGTTAAGCTCACTAAATTAAAAAAGCCCAAAACCTTAGCGGGTTAATGGGCTTAATTTTTTCTATGGAGAAATAAGGACTACGAGGTGGCCCAGGTTTTACCATTGCCCGCCTCTTTCAAAGGAATACATCCCTTGTAAGCACCGGGCACGGCTACATATTGTAGCACTTGGGTTGCGCCCGGCTCGGATACAAAATACCCAAGCATGGTTAGCTCTTTTAGTTTCAAAATGAAAGGCCGAGGAACAGTAGGGTCGCTTTTATGAGTATTCACTGCTTCATCATGCACTTTTTTCAAATAGTCAAGTTGCTCTTCGGGGCTTCCTTCAATGAAGCGGTTTCCAAAGACTTTAATTGACCCTTGATCGAATTCGTTCAACCCGTCTAAAAACTTCTTTTGATCTGCTTCTGTATAACAATCTTTCACCATGGAATCGATAAAATGAGGTACCCCTACATCGTTGGCTCCGGGTGTGTCTGTTTTGGGCAGGATGATTTCGGAAGCTTGGCTCACCAGAAGCGCCTGATCTTCATTGAAAAAAAGTGGTTTATAGTTGAGGTCGGGTTTTGTTTTGCAGCTTTGCAAAAAAGCCGCGACTGTGGAAGCCGAAACGGCAGCGCCCATGAGCATCGCAGTTTTTCGCAAGGCTTCTCTTCTGTCAATTAGTGTGTTCATATTCAAAATTGAAGGTTCGAAATTATAAGTTCTGTTTTTTCAATTCACTTACCGCATAGTCAACCGCCCGTGCCGTAAAAGCCATATAGGTTAAGGATGGATTCACGCACGAGGAGGAAGTCATAAAAGCGCCATCGGTTACAAACACATTTTTGCAGGCATGTACTTGATTGTGCTTGTTCAATACGGAAGTCTTTGGGTCGTTGCCCATGCGTGCTGTTCCCATCTCATGGATGCCAAGACCTGGCCCTCCAATATTGTCGTAGGTCTTTATGTTCTTTGCCCCTGCAGCTTCCAACATTTCCGCAGCATCGGCCATCATATCTTTTCTCATTTTCTTTTCGTTCTCTTTGAACTCCGCGTCAAAGTTGATTACAGGCAAACCGTGTTTATCTTTTTTGTCATGGTTAATGGTCATGCGGTTGTTATGTACCGGTAAAAATTCCCCGAAGCCCGTCATGCCTACTGTCCATTTGCCAGGCTCAGATGCAAATTTTTTCAAATCGGCCCCTATAGCCAATTCGGCCACTGATCCTGCCCATCCTTGTCGGCCTCCACCGCCTTGATAACCAAAGCCACGCAGGTAATCACGTTTGTCTTTCCCTACATTACGATAGCGAGGGATATAAAATCCATTGGCCCTACGACCAGAGTAATATTGATCTTCAAAGCCAGCCAATTCTCCCCTGGCACCCACACCCAAGTGATGATCCATGATGTTGCATCCAAGCTCACCACTGTCGTTGCCAAACCCATTAGGAAAACGTTTTGATATAGAGTTAAGCAAGATAAAAGTAGAACCAAAAGCAGAGGCGCAAAGAAAAATTACTTTTGCGTAAAACTCCATTTGCTCTCCCGTCTCAGCATCTAATACTTTCACTCCGGTAGCCTTACCTTTTTGGTCATCGTAAATCAGTTCGTACACCACTGAATTGGGACGAAGGGTCATATTATTCGTTTTTTCTGCGGCTGGCAAGGTGCAGGCGTTACTGCTGAAGTATCCTCCATAAGGGCAGCCACGAATGCACAAATTTCTAAATTGACATTGCCCTCTCCACGGGGTGTGGGGCATGGGTGCAGTAGCATGTGCCGTTCTGCCGATCGTCAACAACCGATCAAATTTTTGTTTGATTGATTTCTTTAATTCAAGTTCCGCACAATTCAAATCCATGGGTGGCAGAAATTTTCCGTCCGGTAGGGGAGGATAATTTTCTGCTTGTCCGCTCACGCCAATATATTTTTCTACATAATCATACCAGGGCTCAATTTCTTTGTAGCGCACAGGCCAATCTACCGCAATACCGTCTTTAGAATTGGCTTCAAAATCCAAATCACTCCATCGGTAACTTTGACGTCCCCACGTGATTGAACGGCCGCCTACATGATAGCCACGCATCCAATCCACTCGTTTCGTTTCGGTATAGGGATGTTCCAAATCGTTGACGAACCAGTGTTTCGAACTTGGTCTAACCGTATATCCGGTTCGGTTTTGAACACTTTGTTTTTTCAAATCCTCTTGAGTAGGCTTGTCGCCATTCGGCAATTGCCAGGGATCCAAGGTAGCGGTAGGATAATCTGGATGTTTAACATCACGCCCACGCTCAAGAACCAAGGTTTTCAATCCTTTCTCCGAAAATTCCTTTGCTGCCCATCCACCCGTAATACCGGTTCCAATCACAATGGCATCGTACGTATTTTTCTTCTCTGATTCTGTATTCAAATTCATAAAAATTAGCTTTTCATTTGGAACGGAAAAGTAAAACTATTTGCTTAGAATCGCATCCCGTTCATCATTTTTTTTGAATTTATTATAGGGGTAAGAACAAGCCGCTCTCCGCGTGTCGCACTTCTTAGAATGGATTCATCTAGCGCATAAACTGAATTTGGGTCCTGTTAAATTTAATTTCGTTGGTGGAAATGCTCCCAACGTTATCAGGCGTCCTGCAAGTAAGCCACCAGTTCCATCATCCAGGCAATGCCCACATGCACGATCACACCGCCCCAAATGCTTCGGGTTTCCAAAGCAATCACACCTAAAATATAGCCGCCAACCATAGCGCTTATCGCCTCGCCAACCGGCTTGCCAAAGTGCAAGAAACAATATGTAACCACCATTGGCATCACGGCCTCTTTGCCCAAAATTTTGCTTAACCCAATAACCATAAAGCCGCGAAAGAGAAGTTCTACATTCAAAAAATCCGCCCCGTAAAAGAATTCGTAAATAATGGCTGGAAAAAATGCAGGCCAGTTCACCACACTTGCTGGACTGATGGCGTGATTGTGGTAAGTGGGGTAATAATCAGCAAAACTTTTTTCGAATGAAACCATGATGATGATCGGCAGCATGATCAGCAATAAAATGAAATAGGGCTTAACATTAAATCCTTTCGGACGTAGTCCGAAAAATTCAGGCTGGCTTTCTTTTGCAAATAGACGGAATAGCAGCAATGGAAGGAACACAATTACAAAACCAACGCAATTATAAACAAGGCTATGCATAAACGAAAACAACTCAGGGGAGAGAAAGAGGAAGTAATGAAATTGACCAACGGAAATCCCGACTCGATGGATAGTATGATCAAACCGAATAGGGATAGGGCCATAAAATTGTGATGTTGGAACAATTCAAATTTGTTTTTAAAATAGGCAATGAGTAAGCATGTGCCATAGTAAGCCAAACCGTAAAACAAAAAATACCAAAGCATACGCGTTGGCTGATCGGTGTATTGATCTAATACATTGTTCTGAAAATTAAAATGATAGTTGAGCAAAAGGCAAACCGCTAGAAAAACCAATAGTGAAAGATAATACCCTACACTAAAATCGCTGACCCAATGGTTTTTGAGTAGCATCCAGATTTTTTTCATGAGGTTGGCATTTGTAAGAATTGGATTTTTTGTGAAGATGCGAAAAGATGGAAATTAGTTTGGATCATTAATTTGTAACGGAAGGCTTTTGAACGCCAGCAATGCTTCTTTTAATTTGGGTTTTAAAATTGACTCAAAATTTTTCCATTACGCCAAGACCAAAAAGCGCGAAATCATACTTGACTGGGTCGTGAGGATCGAGTTTTTTTAGATTGGAAGTTAATTCAAGTGCCGTTTCCCAGTCCATTTGCTTTCTTTTAATTAACCTTAATTTTCGAGCGACCCGCTCTACATGAAGATCGCACGGGCAAATTAATTGCGAGGGTGAAATTGTATTCCATATCCCAAAATCAACTCCCTTATTATCTTTGCGAA
>DAHVFH010000136.1 GCA_027317105.1 Cytophagales bacterium | reverse complement strand
TGATGAATTTGGCTAAATGTGCATTCATTGTTCGGGGGTTATTTGAACCCGCGAATGTCGTCTCTAGTTGTGCACTCTTGTTGCCATTTTCTGTGTATTCTTATTTGCCAAAAACTGTGTATTGTTATTTACCGATTACACATGACGCTATAAATATTGATTTTTTTAAAGAAAGATTCGAATTGGTAAAGTCCATTTTGTCAACTGGCAAAATTCAATTTTCAAAAGAAGAAAACATACAAGGAATAGGGTTTGTTCACGAGTTCAAACAAAAAAAATACATCGTGACGGCCGCAGCCAACGATATTGTAGGAAATCTTAGCCTTCTTCATCTTAAAAACGCCTTGATCCTAGCTTTCATTTCTGGTGCCGCATGTGCAACCGTTTTTGGCTATTTCTTTTCGAAAAGAGCAATGAAGCCAGTTTCTTTTGTACTTAAAAAGGTTGAAGAAATCAATGTTAAAAATCTCAATGTGCGTGTGCCAATCTTTAACAAGCATGACGAGATTGGAGAATTAGCAAGTACTTTTAACAGTATGCTAGATCGGTTGGAAAATTCATTTAATGCGCAATCGCAATTTGTAAGTGATATTTCGCATGAAATCAGGTCACCTTTAGCCGTTATGATAGCTGAGCTTGAACTTTCGCTCATTAAAGATTTGTCAGTTGCGGATTATCAGAAGGTCATTCACTCTACTCTTGTCGATGCAAAAAAATTGGGCAAGTTTTATAGTGGCTTGCTTAATTTATCACGCGCGTCATATGATCGATCATTCGTGGCGATGAGAAACCTCAGAGTTGATGAACTTTTGGTTGAGGTTCAAGAAATGGTGATCAGTTCGAATAAAGGAAATTATAATGTTAGCCTCCTGTTTGAAAGAGAAATAGAAAACGATGACTCTATTTCTGTCTTTGGCAATGAATACCTATTAAAAATAGCGTTCGCGAACCTCATCGAAAATGGATGTAAATTCTCTTTTAACAGAGAGTGCTTAGTCACCATTTCCTGGTCCCAAAATTTTTGTGTGCTTTACTTTTCCGATCGAGGTGTTGGTATAGCAGATGAAGATATTGATCATATTTTCAAGCTTTTTTATCGCGGTAAAAATAATCAATACGCGGGAGGAAATGGGATTGGCCTCGCCCTTACGCACAAAATAATCTTACAACATGAAGGCAACATAACTGTAAGTTCAAAAAAAAATAGCGGCACGAAGTTCACGGTTCAACTACCAAATCTCGTTTTTAAAGCATCATAAGCTGCCGCGTGATCTAATTGCCTTGGGTCTGAGGTGCATCCTCTATGTCATGATTTTTTCCCTTAGCGTCTAAAAGGAATTTACAGTTAATGAAATTCTGAGAGCAAAAGAGAAAGCATTTCATTTCTCACTAAATCCCTAACGAGTCTCTTATATTTTTCTAATAATTATTTAACATTTTTCTGTACGTATTCTAATACACTTGCCTTTAGCTAGTCTATATCTTTGACAAACCGAACAAGAAGGTCAGTCAAAGAACAATAAAACATTTTAAACTCTGAACGATATGAAAAAATTAGGTGTCTTGAGTATTTATCTGATTCTTGTCGGATGGAAATATTCAGCAGCGCAAGGCGTTTTAGACAACACGCAGGTGCGCTTCTTTGCCAACACAGACTACTTTTTGGAGAAGGACTCAGCAAATAAGACAACAAGTACTTTTAATTTGGGCAAGTTAGAAATGCTCTTAACGTCACAAATCAGTGATAAAATTTCCTTGCTGGCAGAGCCCATATTTAGTGAGACCGGTTTTTCCCTCGCACGAGTTATGATCACATATGCCGTGAAGGATAATTTGAAATTGAGTGCTGGAAAACTTTACACGCCAATTGGCCTTTGGAATACTACCTTCTATCATAACGTAAAATTACTTACGCCAACAATCAATCAACCCGCCATTATTTCAGAACCTGATGAGTCAGGCGTGCTCGACAATAAGGACACGGGTCTGCAATTAAGTGGAGAAAATATTTCAAAAGCCAGGATTGGTTACAAGTTTTTGGTTGGTAATGGATACTCAACTACAAAGACGAGCGATATAACAACAACCTATAATGTTTTTGTTGAGCCGATAGATAATTTTAAAATAGGTGTTTCTGGTCGGCTAGATAATCTTAGCGCTGGCTCATTAACTCCACGAGGGGATTTCCTGACTGAAAACACCATGCTTAACTTGATGAACGCAAGTATCATGTATTATGGTGGAGGGAACAAATTTGAATTTGCATCTGAATTTTACAAGATCAGCACCAAGCAGACAACTGCAGGCACAGGCAACATATCCGCATACTTTATCTATGCGGGATACAAGATCGCTAAAAATTTGACACCCTACGTTTTATATAATAAGCTGAACTACGATTCTAACATCAGTTGGTTTAATATTAACAATTATACTGGAAGTACAATTGGGGTTCGCTATAATTTTGGTGCCCTATCTGTTCTGAAATTGGAAGCTCAGTTTTTGGATGCCGACCAATTCAAAAAACTTAACAGGTTTGGCCTTCAATGGGCCATCGGTTTCTGACAAACTCGTTCCCATGAATAAATAACTCTATCCAATGAAAATTATCCTAAATATAGCCTGTCTAGTTCTTGTCTTTACAGTACCAGTCTTTAGCTTAATGCAGCCTCAGGGCGGAGAGATTGCCGTAATCGTTAATAAAGGCAACCCAATAACCTCCTTGTCCGTGTCCGAAATCAAACTATACTACTTACGAAAGCTAAAAAAAAGATGGCCTGGCATCAATAAAAATATTCGCCCAGTTGATCGCAAAAACAAGTGTTCAGAACAGGATTCGTTTTATTCTCAGATACTTGGAATGTCTAGCACGGAAGTAGAAACGTACTTTATGAATAAACAATTGCAAAATGCTGAACGACCTCAAGATAAATTTAGCTCAGATAGTGAGGTCATTAATTTTGTTGGCCAAGAACCTGGAGCTATTGGTTTTATTAATGTGCGCTCGTTGACAGCCGAAGTGAAAGAAAAAATTAAAGTAGTGAATATTCTTTAGATACGTCCATTCCATATATAACCTTTATGAATCTCAAGATTAATTGGAGCATTTCAAATAGAATATCTTTCGGTTATATTATCATCATTATTGTAGCCGTACTAGCTACTGTATTCTGTATCGTTACACTTCAAGGAAATAAAGACCTAGATAAAAAAATTCAATCCGTTTATCTACCATCTTTTCTATACTTCAGGGAATTGAATACACTAAGAAGCGAATCTGTCAAGTTAACAAATAATTGGATATATCAACCCAACTTAAACGAAAAACAAAGTCTGGTAATTTTACAAACGGATTCGTATCCGCTTCTCAAAAAAAACATTGCCTCCTTGATCTCTATTTCTAGCGAACTCAACGAAAATGATTCTGTTAAAACAGCTACACAGATTTTTGATTCAATCATTGATGCTCAAAAGGAAGTCATGGCTACCCTTAGCCATGATAGCTTATACTCAAATGATATCGCGGTGGATAAAGCCATTAAACTTCTTGAAAAAAATATTGTGCCTAAATCCAGCCAGTTGGAAAAATTAATTTTGAATTTGGTTGATACGCAAAATACCAAAATTCGGGATTTACAAGTCAAAAAGAGTAATTCTTACAATTTCTTAATGGCTCTATTGATCCTAATGATTATTATTTTTCTTATCGCTGCTGTCTTGGCTTACCTTTATGCTCGCAAAAGCATTGTTAGACCAATTGTTGAATTAAAAGATATCATCATTTCCCTGGGCCAAGGGAAGATGGTCGCTGTGAAGAGTGAAGATCGGAAAGACGAGATTGGAGAAATGAAAGCTGCCATGAGTACTTTCATTTCTGGCATTAATAAAAAAACCAAATTTGCGGAGGAAATAGGTAAGGGAAATTATGCTGATAGTTTTCAATTATTAAGTCAAGAAGATGTAATGGGACGAGCATTGCTAGAAATGCGTGATAACCTGAAACAGAATGCAGAGGAAGAAAAGAAACGGAGATGGGCAACGCAAGGTCTAGCTGAGATAGGTACGATTTTACGAGCACAAACGAAAGAACTAGCGGAGCTGTATGATAATATTATACGCTTTGTTATCAAGTATACCGAATCGAACCAAGGGGGTCTGTTCTTTCTTTCTGGTGCCGAAAACAACATCCACGAAGGACATCTTGATTTGGTAGCCTGCTATGCATTCGAACGAAAAAAATACTTGGAAAAACGCGTTGCCGTTGGAGAGGGTCTGCTTGGGCAATGCGTACTAGAAGGACAAACAATTTACATGACTGATTTACCTAAAGATTACGTTAGAATTACTTCTGGCCTAGGCGATACAGTTCCAGGAAGTATATTAATTGTGCCGCTCAAAGTAGGAGATGAGATACAAGGTGTGATGGAAATTGCATCCCTTCATCCGTTTGAGCATTATCAACGTGAATTCATCGAAAAATTAGCTGAGAACATTGCCTCCACCATATTAAGCGTAAAGATTACAGAGAGAACTACTTTGCTTTTGCATCAAAGTCAACAGCAAACTGAAGAAATGAAATCCCAGGAAGAAGAAATGAGGCAGAATTTAGAAGAACTTTCTGCAACCCAAGAGGAAATGACGCGAAAAGAAAAAGAATATTTAAACATTATTAAGTCATTGGAGGAAAAAAATCATCAGCCTATCAATGAATTAGAAGAAATACAAAAGAAAGCCGCGCTAATCTGATTTAGAATTGGCTTAATTGTGATAGGATTAGTTACACTGCGCATATCGGTTCCTGATAACAACGTTCTATTATCCACTGTCAAAGGTATTTGATTAGTTACGCAATTGCTACCGCTATTTGAAATTTTGAGGGGTTAGGTCCGTCCTATTTGTCACTAAATCTTTTTAGCATCCACTGGAATAAGGTCTGTCTTTTATTTGGCAAAATATTCATCATTTATCTCCATGAATTTTAATCTATCGAAACGTATTGACCTTGGGTACATCGTCATTGTTGCAATCTCACTCGTATCTTTGGGCTACAGTATTCTTGCAATCCAACATAATAGGGAACTGGATATGAAGATTCAAACTTCCTACTTGCCGCTCTACTTTTATTTGAACGAACTCAAGACAGCTAATGAAAAGATTCAAAAAATCGCGACACAATGTATATACTTACCCAATAGAGATGGACATGAGAAGATATTGAAATTCATATACGAGCAATACCCCAAACTCAAAGAAAGCACAAAAAAAAACATTACCTGGCCTGCTCACATTAACCATTCCATTTTAGAGGTTTTTGTTAAGTTTGATCAAGTAATCTTATACGACATTGAATTAGTCGCCATCCTTGATAACAATGCCTACAGCAGAGAGGAAAGACAGCAAAAAGTAAAAAATATCTTGATTACTAAAATTGATCCCTTGGCAGACAACATAAATAAAAGTTTACTGAAAATACTCGAGTATTACAGGATCAAATTTAATCGCGCACAGGAAGAAAAAGAAAATTCTGATACCATGCTTTCTCTCGTGCTTTCTGTACTATTTATATGCATCATCATCATTGGGTTATTGGGACACCGTTACGTTCAAAAAACAATTGTAAAGCCTATTATTGAGATAAAAGATTTGATTGTTACTCTTGGAATTGGTAAAGCAATACCCATCAAGGAAAACAATAGAAAAGATGAGATCGGTGAAATTCTTTGCGCCATAAATTGCCTGGCTCAAAATCTAACCAGAAAGGTAGAGTTTGCCCATGAGATCGGTAAAGGAAATTATGAAGTTAAGTTCAAATTATTGAGTGAAGTAGACGTCATGGGCATTGCTCTTTTAAGTATGCGTAATAGTCTTAAATATAGAACGGAAATAGAAAAAATAAGGACATTAGAAAACAAACGATTAGCAATGGTCGCCAATAGAACGACTAATTTAGTAATCTTAACTAAGGAAAATGGAGAAATCGAATGGGTAAACCCCGCATTCTCATCAATTACAGGATACACACAAGAAGGAGCAATCGGAAGGAACCTAGAAATACTTGTACCTGGCTCATTGAAAATGTTTCAGAAGACACATGGTTTTAATAACATAGAACTCATTAGCCAGGCAATAGATGGAAGAACTTTCTACTTGTCGTTAGAAATTCAACCCGTGGTAGATGATTTGGGTAATTTAATACAATATATTGTAATGGGTACTGATATAACTGAACGTAAGGCGGTTCAAAAAGCCTTAGAGGATCAGAATGAAGAGCTAAAAAAGGTCAATAGTGAACTGGATCGTTTCGTGTATAGTGCCTCACATGATTTACGAGCTCCCATCGCTTCATTACTTGGTCTTATTGAGGTGGCGCGCATGGAAAATAGCTTAACGGTGATGGAAGATCTGCTTAACAAACAGAAACGAACATTGCTACGTCTGGATAAGTTTATTAAAGATATTGTCAATTATTCCTATAATTCTCGCCTTGAAGTCGAAATAGTTAAAATAGACTTTAACAAAATCATCCAAGAAATACTTGACCAACTTCAGTACATGGAAAGTTTTGAAAAAATCAACAAAATCATTACAATAAATGACGATGGCAAATTTTATTCTAGCGAAATTCGTATCAATATGGCAATAAATAACTTGATTGTGAATAGTATAAAATACGCTAACCTTAATAGCACAAATCCTTTCCTTAATATTTTTATACAGTCTGATTCACTAGGTGCAACTATAAAAATATCCGACAATGGAGAAGGCATTCCTGATCATTCACAAGGTAAAATATTTGACATGTTTTATCGTGCTTCCGCGAGAAGCTCTGGTTCTGGTTTAGGGCTCTATATCACAAAAGAGGCCGTTCAAAAAATGAATGGAGCCATTTCTGTAGTTTCGCGATTGGGTTATGGCACTGAATTTACTATCAATATCCCCGGTAATTATGTCAATTAAAAATAATATTTACTTAATGACTATATTATGCGATCATTTATACTCTATAATCTATTTCTCGTATGAATCATCCATTCCTCATTATAACTATTTTTCTCCTTACTGGCATAAGTTCTTTTTCTCAAATCACGGGAAGGTGGACCACCATTGATGATACCTCCGGACAGCCTCGATCTGTTGTTGAAATCACTGAAAGAGCAGGAAAGTTCTTCGGCAAAGTGGTAAAGACGCACCCCAAGCCAGGCGAAGACCCCGATCCGGTTTGCGACAAATGTTTAGATGACGATCCCCGTTTTAGTAGGAAAATTATTGGAATGGAGATTCTAAAAGATCTAATTAAGGAAGGAAATGAATTTACCAATGGCAACATTCTTGATCCGGAGAATGGGAAAGTTTATCGCTGTAAAATCTGGATGGAGGGAAAAGTTTTAAGAGTCAGGGGTTACTGGGGACCGTTTTTTCGTACCCAGACATGGCAGCCGGAGTTGGTTCGTCCTTAGAATAGTGAATTTTATCTACTAATCTTACATCTCAACAACCAAATCATAAATTAAAGGTTACTTATCGTGGCACTTCGAGTATTTAAAATCGGTTCGCAATGGGATGAGGAAGAGATTTTCGATCGCATTCAAAAAGGAGATGAGAAAGCGCTAGAAGCCGTCTATAAAAAGTACTATAGGATGATGACCAAATTGGTGATCACCAATAGTGGAAGTGAAGATGAGGCTCGGGATGTTTATCAGGATGCCCTGGTTGTTTTCTGGCAGAAGGCGCGGTCGGGAAACTTGGTGCTTACATCAAAAATGAGCACCTACATATATAGTATCTGCCAAAACCTATGGAGAAAGGAGCTAGATCGGAAAAAACGGCTATCCAATGAAGAGAAAGACTCGTCTGAGTCGATCGACATGGACAAACCAGAGCGCGAAAAAATAATCGCCCAATGCATGAACCAGCTGGACGAAACATGCCGGAGAGTACTGATGTATTACTATTTTGATGAAATGTCGATGCAGGAGATCGCAGACAAGCTAGGATTTGCGAACACCGATACCGCAAAGACAAAAAAATACAAGTGTAAACAGAAATTAGACGAATTGGTGAAGGGTCAATATTCAGAGCAAGACTTTTTAGATTAGGAAATGGAAAATTTTGAGTTGATAGATAAGTTTATCGGAGGCCATCTAAATGACCTTGAAAAGCAGGAATTTGAGCAACAACTGCTTTCTGACCCTGTATTGCAAAATGATGTTGCTTTCCAAAAACAAATCGTTGAAGGAATTAAAAAAGCTAGAATTTCAGAAATCAAAGCGATGCTTAATCAGGTTCCTGTTGGCGGGGCCGTTCAGTTGGGTTTAGCGACAGGGAAAATCATTACCGGAATTATAGCCGTGGGGACGATTACGGCCTCGTTATTGTATTTCAAACCTTGGGAAACAACATTGCCTCCAAATGAAAAATTGGAAATCCCAAAAGCGAAGAGCAAAAAAGAGGACCCCTCCCTTAACCTGGGTAAGGCGATCATCGCTCCAAAAGAAAATAAAATAACCTTAACGCCAATAGAATCTAAGGCTAAAAAAGAGGTAAGCATTCCAAAATCCCGAGCCGTGCAACCTAAGATCGAGGTCATTGATCCCACTGAAGAGATCAACAATTCGGATGTAAAAGCAAAAAGCCATAGCGATAATGCCAGGGCGCATGTTGAGGCCTCTCACATTGCTGTAGAAACAAACAGTTCGAATTCCAAATATCCTTTCCATTATCAATTTAAGGAGGGGAAACTTATTCTTTATGGAAATTTTGATAAAGACCTGTATGAAATTTTAGAAGTTCATGGCGATTCACATGCGGTCTTCTTATTTTTTGGCGGGAACTATTATTCTTTGAAAGACAAACAGTCCACCATCCTTCCTTTAATTGTTATTAGCGATCCCCAATTGATCAAAAAACTTAACGAATACCGATCGAGGTAACAAAGCCGATCGAGATAAACCCTCCCCTTTTCCTCCCCTTTGGAAGGGTTTATCTTTTTAACTTCATTCCACTATCTTTGCGCCCATGAGTGGCGAGGCGAAATTCAATAAACGAAAGAAAAAACTAGGGAGCTATCCTTACCTAAGCGTAGTAGCCAGCATCACGTTAGCGCTTTTTGCAATAGGCGTTTTTGGTACACTCGTCATCTACTCAAAAGAATTGGAAAAGGTCATTAAGGAGAACATAAAGCTCCAGGTTTATTTAAATAGTCACATCACAGAAAAGGAACGACAAGCCGTTGAAAAAAAAATTTCCGCCCAATATTTTATTTCTAAAAATACAACAACTTCATTTCAATTTATTTCGAAAGAAGATGCAGCAAAACAGTTTATTAAAGAGACGGGCGAGAACTTCATTAAGTTTTTAGGGGAAAATCCGCTGCACGATTCTTATCTGGTAAAAATTAATGAAGGGTATCAAAGCAAACAAAGTCTGGCAAGAATTAAAACCGAATTGGAGAAAATACAGGGAGTTTTCCAAGTGGATTATAAAGAAAATGTAATCGAATCCATCAACCGCAACATCACCGAAATCGGTCTGGTCATAATGGGATTGGTAGCTGTTTTGCTTTTAATCGTTGTACTCTTGATTAATAACACCTTGAGACTGGCGCTTTTTTCTCAACGTTTTCTTATTCGAAGCATGCAATTGGTTGGCGCTAAACGCTGGTTTATACAAGGTCCTTTTTTAATTCGTGCCTCCTGGCATGGATTTCTCGCAGGCCTACTTGCCTCTGCCCTATTGGTGGGACTAATTTCTTTGGCCACCAAAAAAATTGATGACCTGAAGTTGATCCAAAACAACGACAGGCTTCTGATTTTGATGGGGTCGCTGCTTTTACTTGGCGTCATCGTGGCGTTGGTTAGTTCCTATCGTGCGGTGAACAAATATTTAAAACTATCTTTGGACGAACTTTACTAATCATTATGAACAAACTTCCCTTTGGAAAAAAGAATTATCAGTGGATGATCTCGGGCGTAGTTACTCTTATCATTGGCTTCACAATTATGACCATGGACAAAAACCCACATGGGTTTGGTTTTATTGGGCTTACCCTTGGCCCAATCATCGTGCTGATCGGTTTCGTTATTGGGATCTTTGCTATTCTACATACACCTGAAAAGGAAAATAAATAATGACAGTCTTTGAGGCCATCGCATTGGCTGTGGTGGAGGGAGTCACCGAATTCCTGCCTGTATCTTCTACCGGACACATGATCATTGTGTCTTCCTGGCTCGGCATCGCCTCCGATCCTTTTGTGAAAACTTATACCGTGGCCATTCAATTAGGTGCAATTGCCTCGGTTGTCCTCCTTTATTGGAAACGATTTTTTCAAACCATCGATTTTTACGTAAAACTCTTTATTGCCTTTCTTCCGGCAGCAGTAATTGGTTTCCTGCTAAACGATTTTATTGATCAACTATTAGAAAGTGTTCTGGTCGTTGCGATAATGCTTATCCTTGGGGGAATCGTTTTTCTTTTTATTGACAAACTATTTAAAGAGGATAAGGAATATCCACAGGAGCCTTCCAACACGTCCGCACTAAAAATTGGTTTTTTTCAATGCCTTGCTATGGTGCCAGGCGTTTCGCGTTCGGCAGCCACTATCATTGGAGGGCTAACTCAAAAACTGACTAAAAAGACAGCCGCTGAATTTTCCTTTTTTCTCGCAGTACCCACGATGTTTGCGGCTACAGCCTATAAACTTTTAAAATATTATATGGCGGGTGGCAGTTTTGGAGAGCATGAGATTTTATTATTGGCCATCGGCAATGTGGTGGCCTTTGGCGTGGCCCTTCTGGCAATCAAATCATTGATCTATCTCGTTTCGAAACGAGGCTTTAAAGAGTTTGGCTACTATCGTATTGCGCTTGGATTGATCATTCTTTTCTTACTCTATTCCGGAAAAAGTCTTACCCTATTTTAAATGGAAGCAGGTGCCGACAAAGTGCTGCTGATTAACAAGCCGCTTCGTTGGACTTCGTTTGATGTGGTTAACAAGCTGCGTTACAAGCTTAAGATTAAAAAAATAGGACACGCAGGAACGTTGGATCCGCTCGCCACCGGTTTGCTGATTATCTGCACTGGTAAAATGACCAAACGCATTGATGAATTTCAAGCCCAAGAAAAAGAGTATACCGGGAAATTTGTGCTCGGCCAGACTACCCCCTCTTTTGATCTGGAGACTGAAGTTAGCAAGCCCGTTGATATTTCTTACCTCAACCCGGAAATGATCAGGGCGGCCACAAAAAAATTTATTGGAACAATCCAACAAATCCCTCCTATCCATTCGGCTATTCGAATCAATGGACAGCGCGCCTACGAATTGGCTAGAAATGGAAAGAACCCTGAATTAAAATCAAGAGAAGTTGTCATTGCCGATTTTGAAATTACTAGCTTCGATCTGCCTGTGGTCGGTTTCAGAGTAGTCTGTTCGAAGGGAACTTATATCAGAAGCCTTGCGCGCGATTTTGGCGAAGCCCTTGGCACGGTGGCCTATCTTGCCGAACTTTGTCGCACGCGTATTGGGGGATTTAAGTTAGAAGACGCATCCTCATTGGAAGAAATCCCACAATTGTAATTATCTTTGGGTATGAGTAGTATTGATCTTGCACGACAGATTGAATCTTTACCTGATCGGTTAAAAAAAGAAATGGAAGACCACCTCCAAAAACTTTTGTTCCAAGAAAAAAAGAAGAAGGTAGGCATGGAGGACCTTTGCGGCATCTTCGAAGGCAAAATTAAGATGTCAGATGATTTTGACGAGCCGTTAGAAGACTTTAAAGAATATATGGAATGAGATTCCTTCTGGATACTCATAGTTTGATTTGGTTCTTGACTAACTACAATCGCCTTCCAAAATATATAAAATCTCAAATCAAAGACGGTGCCAACCAGTCATTAGTAAGTATTGCTTCACTATGGGAAATTGAAATTGGCTTAGAAAATTTATTTGAGAAAGTTAATTCTTCTGCAATAGAAATTAAGCCCATTCTTCCTGACGAAATTCTTCTTTTATCTCAATTGCCCTTTTATCATCGAGACCCATTTGATCGTATCCTTATTGCAAAGGCACAATCAAATGACCTACCCATTATCACCAAAGACAACCCTTTCCGCAAGGATCCGGTAACTACGCTTTGGGATTAAATTTCCTTGAATGAAAATCTATCACACCCTCGAAGACTTTAACCGTTTACCAAATGCTGTCGTGACCAGTGGCACTTTTGATGGGGTGCACGTGGGGCACCAAAAAGTACTGCATCGATTGAAAGAAATTTCAGCGAAACACAATGGAGAAACGGTGGTAATCACTTTCTGGCCACATCCTCAAATGGTTTTGCATCCGGAAAATAATTCGTTAAAATTATTAAACACGTTTGAAGAAAAGGCCGCTTTACTTAAGGCCGAAGGAATTCAACACCTATTAAGAATCCCATTTACAAGAGAATTTTCATTGCTTAGTTCGATCGATTTTATTCAAAAAATACTCGTCACAACAATCGGTACAAAAAAATTAGCGATCGGTTACGACCATCGATTTGGGCACAACCGCGAAGGAAGCTTTGATCAATTAAAATTGAATGCACCTAATTACGGCTTTGAGGTAGAAGAGATTTCTAGACAGGATGTAGATCATATTGGGGTTAGTTCATCGAAAATAAGGCAAGCACTTGATATTGGCGATTTAACTACGGCCACGCACTTGTTAGGCCGGCCTTATTCACTAACCGGTCAAGTAGTGAAAGGTGATAAGCTAGGCAGGGTATTGGGGTTTCCAACAGCAAACATTGAGCTGGATTCGAGGTACAAAAAAATTCCGGCAGATGGTATTTACGCAGTGACCGTCCTCTACGAAAACCAGTTGCTAAAAGGCATGCTCTATATCGGATCAAGGCCTACCGTAAATGGAACCAAGCACGTAATTGAGGTCAACCTGTTCGATTTTGAAAAAGATATTTATGGGGAATCTTTGACACTTTTTTTTCATGATTTACTTCGTGGCGACAAGAAATTTAATGACTTAGAAGCCCTTAAAGTGCAATTGCATCTTGATAAGCAGGAAACCCTTAAAACACTAGAAAGATTTAACTTTACAAAGCTATGATTGATAAAAGAGTAAAGAATGCCGATGATGCCGTTCGGGATATCCCTGACAATGCAACGCTAATGCTTGGTGGATTTGGTTTGTGTGGAATCCCCGAAAACACTATTGCCGCACTGTTGAAGAAGGGGGTTAAAGGATTGACGTGTATATCCAACAATGCTGGAGTGGACGACTTCGGGATTGGATTATTGTTAAAGACACGTCAGGTAAAAAAAATGATCTCTTCCTATGTAGGCGAGAACGCAGAATTCGAAAGGCAACTGTTAGAAGGAGAACTCGAAGTGGAACTACTCCCGCAAGGAACGTTAGCGGAACGTGTCCGTGCTGGTGGCGCAGGAATTCCGGCCTTCTTTACACCCGCGGGTGTAGGCACGGAAGTGGCCGAAGGAAAAGAAACTCGTGAATTTGAAGGGAAGACCTACTTGATGGAAAGCTGGCTACGGGCCGATTTTGCCATTGTGAAAGCTTGGAAAGGCGACACTTCAGGTAATTTAATTTTTAAAGGCACCGCAAGAAATTTCAATCCCGTGATGGCCACTGCAGGAACAATTACCATAGCGGAAGTAGAAGAGCTTGTGCCTATTGGCCAACTCGATCCAAATGAAATTCATACTCCTGGAATTTTTGTGCATCGAATTTTTCAGGGAAGCAATTATGAGAAGCGAATTGAACAGCGAACTGTAAGTAGTTAATAGCTATTCGTTGATGGTGAGTACGCTCAACCATTAACAGATAACGGATAACATTAAAAAGTGAAGATATGATTGACAAAATAGGTATCGCCAAACGCATCGCCCAAGAAGTTAAGGATGGTATGTACATCAATTTAGGGATTGGCATCCCAACGCTGGTGGCTAATTATATTCCATCCACCATGAAGGTGGTGCTTCAATCTGAGAATGGTTTATTGGGCATCGGACCCTTTCCAAAAGAAAATGAAATAGATGCAGATTTAATCAATGCCGGAAAGCAAACCATCACCATGATGCCGGGCAGTGCGCTGTTTTCATCAGCCGATAGCTTTGGGATGATCCGCAGTGGCAAAGTGGACCTCACTATTTTAGGCGCCATGGAAGTTTCTGAGGAGGGAGATATTGCAAATTGGAAAGTTCCTGGGAAAATGGTGAAGGGAATGGGGGGTGCGATGGATCTGGTGGCCTCGGCCAAGCACATTATCGTGGCGATGCAGCATTGCAGCAAAGATGGATCGTCAAAACTTTTAAAGAAATGCACACTGCCTATTACAGGGCTGCGCTGCGTGAAAAGGATCGTCAGTGACATGGCCGTATTGGATGTTATTCCGGGTATTGGCTTCAAACTAATCGAACACGCCCCTGGCGTTTCAGTGGAACAAATCAAAAATGTAACCGAAGGGAAACTTGTCGTTGAAGGTGATATTCCTGAGATGAAATTGAATTGATTCCTTAATTTTGGAGCATGATTAAAGTTGTCAAAACTACTTTTGAGGAAGAACAAAAAGAGAAGGATGATGCCTTCCTAAGACTTTCGTCTATCGAAAGACTTGATCGCATGCGTAGAGTGCGCGAGCGAATGAAGAAAGAGGGGGTAGATTATTCGTTTAAAGGCATGGTTGTGAAGGTGAGAAAAACTTTATGAGACCATTTGACAAAGAACACCTTACCTTTTTAAAAGCCCTTAATAAACAATTGGTAAAATATGTGATCATCGGTGGTCATGCCTCCATATACCACGGAGTGAACAGAAACACTGGCGATTTGGATATCCTTATCGAACCTTCCATTCAAAATGGGCATCTTCTAGTAAAAGCACTTAAAAGTTTAAAGCTTGAAATACCGGAGATCAACGACAATGAGTGGACTTCCCAATTAATCCTTTCGTTTGGGTTTGAGCCAGATGCTATTGATATTTTGAACTTTTCACCAGGCCTTACTTTTAGCGATGTGTTTAGGAATTCAATCAAAACCAAGCATGGAGGAGTCGAGACCTTTATCATTGACATCCGTGATCTGATCCGAAATAAAGAATCGCTCAACAGGCCGGGCGAGAAAGCATTGCTGGATAAATATGATGTGGAAGTGTTGAAGAAGATAATCAAAACGAAAAAGTAAATTTTATAGAGAAGTAGCATGAAAAAATCTGAAATCCATTTTAAAATCGAGCTTGATGAAAATAACATTCCCGAAAAAATATTGTGGGATGCTACCGATAAACCCGAAACCGGGTTCTCCGAGTCTAAATCCATTAGTCTCTCACTTTGGGACCATCAGCAAAAGAACACTTTACGCATCGACCTGTGGACCAAGGAGATGCCCGTTAATGAAATGAGAAGATTTTACATCGACTGTCTGGGTGGTTTAGCTCAGAGTGTTCTTACCGCCACAGGGGATGAAAAGATGTCGAGCGAAATCAATGCGCTCTGCGAACGACTTGCCACCCAGGTTCAAAAAAGCGAATAATATCGCAAACAAACGATTTCTTAAAATTTGAAGTTCAAACGTTTGTTTTAATACAATTTCTTGTAGATTTAGGGTTATTAATAAATCCTAAACTATGAATATATTCTACAGGAAAATGCTGCTACCCGTACTCCTCCTTACAGGAACAGTTCAGCTATTCGCACAATCCGTTGTTTCCGGGACCGTCAAGGATGGCGGCACGAATGAGACCCTTGCCGGGGTAAATGTGGTAGTAAAGGGCAAAGCGTTGGGTACCGTTACAGATTCCAACGGAAAATATAGTCTCTCGGTAAACCAAAACCCACCCTTCAAAATCACCTTCTCCTTCATTGGATTTCATACCGAAGAGGTGGAAATCAAAGATGCCAACACAACCTATGATTTGACTTTGCAAGAAGAAACACTGCTCGGACAGGAGATCGTAGTTTCTGCATCCCGGGTTGGTGAAAATATTTTACGAGCTCCGGTAACCATCGAAAAGATGGATATTTTGGCTATCAAGCAGGCTGCCACCCCCGACTTTTTTGATGCTTTGGCCAACATGAAAGGCGTACAAGTAAACAATGGCAGTCTGAATTTCACGGCCGTAAATACGCGTGGGTTTGCTACCATTGCCAACACGCGGTTTGTTCAATTGGTTGATGGCATGGACACCCAAGCACCACTCTTGAATTTCCCGACCGGTTCCATTATGGGCTTAACAAACCTTGACGCAGAAAGTCTCGAATTAGTGCCAGGTGCATCCTCTGCCCTGTACGGCCCCAATGCTTTCAACGGTATTATGATTATGAAAAGCAAAAGCCCTTTTGAGTATCAGGGACTTAGTGCCGAAGTTAAGCAAGGATTTACTAACTCGAATGCAGGTGGATCGCATCCTTATGGCATGTACACCATCCGGTATGCACAGGCTTTCAACGACAAGTTCGCTTACAAAGTCAACTTCTCGTACATGGGCGCTACCGACTGGACTGCCAACGATTATAAAACAGATAGAAACAACCCAAATTCTACCGTAGATTTAAGCAAGACTCCAAATTTTGATGGCTTAAATCTTTATGGCGATGAAAGTGCCATCCCAACAGGCGTGCCAAGCATCGGAACTATCAGGCGCACGGGTATTAAGGAACAGACCTTATTAGACAACCGTGATGCAACTACCATTAAAGGCGATGTTGCCCTGCATTACCGTATCAATGATAAAATGGAGTTGATAGGAGCGTACCGTTATGGAGGGGGCAATAGCCTTTATCAAGGACAGGCGAAATACGCCCTTAGAAATTTCAGCCAACAATTTTTTAAATTGGAATTGCGTGGAAACAACTTTTTTGTCCGAAGCTATATGTCAGAGACAAACGCTGGAAAATCCTATAATATGGACGCGTTGGGTGCCTATGTCAATGAGGCCTTCAATCCCACCCAAAGGGCGAATGGCACTGGCTGGGCACAAGACTACGTGTTGGCATCCCAAGGCTATATTCCGGGCTTCGCAGCAGGCAACCCCGCAGCAGCCAGAGCGTATGCCGACCGCAATATGATCGATCCATCCACCGGAGCTTATGTTCCTAGTTTTCAGAGCACCATCAATAAGATCAGGGGTCAATTCTTTCAGAAAAATCCGGCTGGTGCTTCATTTTATGATAATTCAAAATTGTGGCACAGTGAATTCTATTACAACTTTAATAAAATCAAATGGGCCGATATAATTGTAGGGGGAAATTTCAGGCAGTACAGTTTGTTCTCCAATGCCACCATTTTCGATGAAGCCCCGGTAGACGCCAATAACCCAAAAAGGATATTTGTAAACTGGTGGGGGGCTTATACCCAAGTTTCAAAAACTATTGCCGATAAGTTGAAGCTCACCGCCTCTATTCGTTACGACAAAATGGATAATTTTGATGGCCACTTCACACCACGGTTTTCGGCAGTCTATTCTGTGAATGATAACCATAACTTCAGGGCCAGCTTCCAAACCGGTTTCCGCTTGCCCGACATGCAAGCGCAACATATCTTCTTTAACAACCCTACGGGAATCCTTTTAGGAGGCGTTCCTTCAACCGCTTCCCGGTATGGGATTTATGACGGTGGCGCCTACACGCAAACTTCCTACAACAACTTTGTTAAGCAAGGCGGTGTTTTGGATCCCAACACCGGAGCTGTTACTGCAGGAAATTCAGCGCTTTTGCAAACTGCTAATGTCCAATACGTGAAACCCGAACAATTGTGGTCGTATGAAGTTGGTTATAAAGGAGTTATTATCTCCAAACTTTTGGTGGACTTGAATTATTACTATTCATCGTACACTAACTTTTTGGGTGAACAATATGTGGTAAGTAAAGCTTCTACACTCCATCAAGGAAAACAGATCAATGCCGGATCACTTTGGTATCCCTATACGAATTCACCTTTCACCCTTACTTCGTATGGAATAGGTGCAGGACTGACATACAATCTTCCTCGGAACTTCGTGGTTTCTGGAAATTACAATTACACCACTTTCTCAGGACAATCAACCCCAGATTTTCAGGCCAACTTCAACACGCCAACTAATCGTTACAATTTTGGGTTTGCCAATAGAAAGATAGCAAAGAATTTTGGTTTCAACATGAACTTCCGCTATCAGGATGCTTTCTTGTGGCAGTCATCCTATGGCGTGGCTACAATCCCTGCCTATGGTGTGCTTGATGCCCAGATCAACTACAAAGTTACTTCCATGAAGACCGTCTTCAAGCTTGGAGGCACCAACTTGGGCGGCAACGACTACCGCACCAACTTTGGCGCACCTTTCATTGGCCAAATGTATTACTTAGCAATCACCTTTGACGAACTTTTGAAATAAGATGACTATGAAAAATATCAATAAAATAGTTGCTTTTGCTCTTTTAATGGGGCTGGCAATTTCTTGTAAACAAGATGTAATTAAGCTAACCGAGCCAAATACGCCAACTCCAGTTGCACCAACCAAGGGAAATGCCGATTTTACAAAATACGTTGCCCTCGGAAATTCATTGACTTCTGGATATCAGGCTGGTGCTTTATTTACCCAAGGTCAACAAAACTCGTTTCCTAAAATGTTGGCGGGACAATTTGCTTTGGTTGGTGGCGGAGAGTTTAACCAACCTGACATCAATTCTACTAATGGCTTTTTCACTGGAGGAACAAATCCAATTTCAGTAGGTGGGCAACCATTGTATCTTGGGAGATTGCTTTTGCAAGGAACTCCGCCAGCACCATCTCCGACTCTCTCAGATGCAGCTTCTGCACCGAGTCCCTACAATCCTGCCTTTTCATATTCAGGAGACACTACTAAGCTTAATAATTTTGGTGTCCCTGGTATTATTGTTGCTTCAATTCTTTATCCTCAGACTGGGGATTGGTCACAATATGGAGTTTCTCCACTTTTCAATCCCTTCTATGCCCGATTCGCATCGAAGCCTGGAACATCTACGATACTCGGGGACGCTATTAGGAAAAAGCCGACCTTTTTCACCTTTGATCTTGGGAATAATGATGTGCTGGGGTACGCAATTAGTGGAGGAGATGGATCAACTCCTATAACCTCACAAGGTAACTTTGCTACTGCCTACAATACCTCCATCAGTTATTTAATGAACCTCACTGCCGCAAAAGGTGTAGTCAGTACCATTCCAAATGTAACCACAATTCCATATTTCTTTACTGTTCAATGGAACGCAATTCCGCTTGATGCAGCAACTGCAAGTGAAGTCACATCCGCATTAGCAAACAACTACAATGCCTTTCTTGCCGGCATGCAGCAAGCTGGAGTAATTTCTGCTTCGGAAGTCGCCCAGCGCACTTTAACCTATCAAGCCGGACAAAATCCTGTATTAATCGTTGATGAAACGTTAACAAATCTATTCCCTTATATGCAGGGTTCTTATGCGGGGCTACAGCCTTATGCTCAAGCGAGACAGACAACATCGACTGATTTAGTCTTGTTAAGTGCAGGTGCGGTGTTAGGTACTTTGGCGAATCCGAATGACCCAACCACAGTCTATGGCGTTACCGTGCCTTTAGGTGACAAATACATTTTAATCCCCTCAGAGACAACGGCTATACTAACAGCTACAGCGGGTTTTAATGCAACGATAACTAGTGCTGCCGCTGGAAGTGGAGGACGTATTGCTGTTGCTGATGTTAACGCAGCATTTGCCACGTTTGTTCAATCACGATTTTTGGTTTCAAATGGTGTTATGATCACTCCAAGTATTGTTCCCCCATTCGCTGGATTTTCAGAGGATGCGGTTCATCCAAATACTAGAGGGTATGCTTACTTAGCTAATATTTTTATTGACGCTATTAATAGTCAATTTAGTTCAACGATACCTTTAGTTGATCTATCTCTTTATCCTGGAACCGCATTGCCAATTAATCCTTAAGAATTGGATTGAGATTTGTGAAAAAGGGCTTCGGCCCTTTTTTTATTTAGAACAGTTGCTTGACTATTTTATAATCGGGTCTGATTTACCCCTGGAATAAAAGTGCATGGTCGGAACAAAGAATTGAATGAGTTCCTTTGATTGTTTTTCATCTGCATCACAATGCGTTTCCTTGCCTTCAAAGAATAATTGCCATCCCTCAATTTATTGAGTGATTCTACTCAATACACAACACTCCTCCCGAAGTGTCATTCCGGCTGAGGGTCTCCCGAATGCCGGAATCCCGCTGAACCTGCTCCGCACAACGGGATACCGGAACGTGTTTTGGGTTCTGGTGTCAGGTATGAAGACATAGGCCATTCGTCCGGCATAACAGTACTCCCTCTTGCGTACAACTTTAGAATAATTGCTTCGCGATCTTATAAATCGGATCTGATTTACCCATTGAATAAAAGTGCATGGTCGGAACTCCAAACGCCATAAGCTCCTTGGATTGCTTTACGGCCCACTCTATGCCTACCTGTTTTACCGCTGCGTTGTCTTTGCATTTCTCCACTTCGTCAGCCAACTCTTCAGGGATATCAATATGAAAGATAGTCGGTAAAATATTGGCTTGTGATTTTGTGGTAATCGGTTTGATCCCCGGAATGATAGGCACGTTGATACCTGCCTCGCGGCACTTCTCTACAAATTCAAAATATTTTTGATTATTAAAAAACATCTGTGTCACAATGTATTCAGCACCAAGGTCTACTTTCAATTTCAAATATTTCAAATCTGTTTTTAAGTTCGGAGCAGAAAAGTGTTTTTCAGGATAACCGGAAACGCCAATGCAGAAATTGGTAGGTGCTGCGTTCTCTAAATCTTCATCAATAAATTTTCCGCTGTTCATATCCACAATCTGCTTTGTCAGCTCTGATGCGTACTTATGCCCGTCCGGCTCAGGGACAAAACGCGCCTCCGTTTTTATCGCATCGCCTTGTAAAGCAAGCACATTATCAATACCCAAAAAGTGTAGATCAATAAGTGCATTTTCTGTTTCCTCCTGGCTAAATCCCCCACAGATAATATGCGGCACCGTATCTACTTTATATCGGTTTTGAATCGCAGCACAGATGCCAACCGTTCCGGGGCGCTTTCGTGTCGATCGTTTTTCCAATAATCCATTTTCCTTTTTCTTGTACACATACTCTTCGCGATGGTAGGTCACGTCAATAAAGGGAGGTTTGAATTCCATTAAGGGATCGATATTGTCAAAAAGTGATTTAATATTCTCTCCTTTCAAAGGGGGGAGTATTTCAATACTAAACAGTGTTTTGCCGTTAGCGTTTTTGATGTGGTCGGTTACTTTCATTAGAAATGTGTCAACGTGTTTAAGTGTGTAGGTGTTTATGCTGTGGGTTTCTTGTTCTTAAGGTATCGAATGAGGCCGAGGTTTAAAGCTTTTACCTCTTCCGCTTTGCCTTGTATTTGATTGGCGTTTTCCTCGGTCAGGTAAGTAATGTCAATGGCTGCATAGCAAATGCTCTTTACCTCATTGGCAGAAGTGAATGACATTTCCAAAAATCGAATAAATTCTTTTCTAGAATATCTTCCAAATCCCTCTGCGATGTTATTCATGGTGGATATGGCTGCCCTTCTAATCTGACTCCTCATGTCGTAGTCTTTGGCAAATGCTCCCTCATTCGTGGCCTGATATACCATTTTCACAAGCTTGCGAGCCTCTTGCCAGCACTTCAAATCTTCAAATCGCTCAATCTTTGCCATTCGTAAAATCTAACCTAAATACGTAAACACTTAGGCACGTAAACACATTAATTGTAAGCTAAATTCGGTGCCAGCCATCGCTCCATTTCAGTCAGGCTCATCCCCTTCCGCTGCGCGTACTCTGTCACTTGATCTTTTTCTATTTTACCCAATCCAAAATATTTTGATTCGGGATGTGAAAAATAATAACCACTTACGGAAGAGGCAGGAAACATAGCATAAGATTCAGTCAGTATAATACCCATTTCTTCTGCCTGCAGGAGTTCGAAAATAATTTTCTTTTCGGTATGATCCGGACAGGCCGGATAACCTGGCGCAGGCCGGATACCTTGGTATTTTTCGTCAATCAATTCTTCCTCGGATAGATGTTCCTCCGTATTATAACCCCACAACTCTTTCCTTACTTTTTTGTGAAGAAGTTCTGTGAAAGCTTCTGCCAGGCGGTCAGCTAAGGCCTTGGCCATGATTTCAGAATAGTCATCGTGATCGGCCTTGAATTTCTCGATGAGTTTTTCCAGCCCAATCCCTGTGGTCACTGCGAACATGCCGATATAGTCCCGCTGCCCCAAAGTTTCTGGTGCAATGAAATCAGCCAGGCAAAAGTTAGGCAAGTTTTGAGCTTTCTTGTTTTGTTGCCGGAGGAAATGAAAGGTAGTCAACTCGTTTTGATCGGTCTCATCAAATAAAATAACATCATCTGTTTCATTCCTATGACAAGGATAAAAGGCGATAACGCCATTGGCTTGTAAACTGTTTTCTTTAATAATTTGATGAAGCATCGTCTGGGCATCGTCAAATAATTTCTTGGCTTCTTTCCCCACTACGCTGTCTTCAAATATCTTTGGATATCGTCCTGCTAGCATCCATGTTTGAAAGAATGGAGTCCAGTCAATGTATTTCGCGATTTCTGCCAGTGAATAATTCAAAAAATGCCGTTTGCCTAAGAATGAAGGTTTTACAAGATTGCTTTTATCCCAATCAATTTTCACTTTGTTTTTTCGCGCTTCAGCAAGGGAGATATAGCTTTTTAGTTCTTGCCTGCTAGCATGATCCTTTCGCATCGCCTCATATTCCTGTTTCGTCTTCTCTTGGAATGCTTTACGCGTATCGGGACTAATCAATTCACTTGCTACCGGCACGGAACGGGAAGCATCAAGTACATAAACAACTGGCCCACTATACATCGGATCAATTTTTACAGCCGTATGGATTCGTGAGGTCGTTGCTCCTCCAATCAATAACGGCAGATCCATCTTTTCATGTTCCATCTCTTTCGCCACATGAACCATCTCGTCCAAGGAAGGCGTGATCAAACCGCTCAAGCCAACCACGTCTACCTTTAAGCGTTTGGCCGCTTCAATGATTTTCTCCGGGGGCACCATCACCCCTAAATCAATCACTTCGTAATTGTTGCACGCCAACACAACCCCCACAATGTTTTTTCCAATATCGTGCACATCGCCCTTTACAGTGGCCAACAAAATTTTTGCATTGGGCTTGCCAACTACTCCAGATAATCTCTTTTCCTCTTCCAAGAAAGGAGTAAGATACGCCACTGATTTTTTCATCACCCGCGCACTCTTCACAACCTGTGGCAAGAACATTTTGCCCGCGCCAAAAAGGTCGCCAACAATGTTCATTCCCTTCATCAAAGGACCTTCGATCACAAACAACGGACGGCCATATTTAAGGCGGGCTTCCTCAGTATCTACCTCTACAAAATCCACAATGCCTTTTACCAAAGCATGGTTTAGTCGTTCTTCCACTGTGCCACTTCGCCATTCATCATCGGCCTCTTTTTTCTTGACCGATCCTTTTACCGTTTCAGCAAATTCCAGTAACCTTTCGGTTGAATCTTCCCTTCGGTTCAACAGTACATCTTCAACCCGTTCCAACAAGTCTTTTGGGATTTCATCATACACTTCTAGCATCGAAGGATTCACAATCCCCATGTCCATACCATTTTTGATGGCATGAAAAAGGAAAACGGAATGCATCGCTTCACGCACTAGCTGATTTCCGCGAAAACTAAACGAAACGTTACTTACCCCTCCACTGACATGGGCATTGGGAAGGTTCTCTTTGATCCATTTCGTGGCCCTGAAAAAATCAAGGGCATAGTTTCTATGCTCATCGATCCCTGTTGCAACAGGAAATATATTGGGATCGAAAATAATATCTTCTGACGGGAAATTAATTTGTTGAGTTAGAATATCGTACGCCCGTTTGCAAATTGAAATTCTCCTTTCGTAAGTGTCCGCCTGACCGTCTTCATCAAACGCCATAACCACAGTAGCAGCACCGTACCGTTTCACCAGCTTAGCCTGACGAATGAATTCCTCCTCCCCTCCTTTTAAACTGATTGAATTGACAATACCTTTCCCTTGCAAACATTTCAAGCCTGCTTCGATAACTTCCCATTTCGATGAATCGATCATCACCGGAACAGCCGCAATTTCAGGTTCGGACGCCATCAGATTAAGAAACCTCACCATGGCACTTTTGGAATCAAGCATACCTTCATCCATGTTCACATCGATCACTTGAGCTCCTCCACGTACTTGATCCAAAGCCACCTCTAAAGCCGTATCAAATTTATCCTCTTTAATAAGCTTAAGGAATTTAGCCGAACCCGTTACGTTAGTTCGTTCTCCAATGTTTACAAAATTTGATGCTGGCGTAATCGTCACTGCTTCAAATCCGCTCAACTTTAAAGGCCGATGGCTAGTATTTAATAATTGATCTTGCATTGTGGAAATTAAAAGTTTTCAACCACTGCCATATTCTTAATTTTTCTTGGCTGATATTTCTTAGCGGCTTCAGCTATTTTTTGGATATGGTCAGGTGTGGAACCACAGCAACCCCCTACGATATTAACCAATCCCTCTTTCAAATATTCTTCGACTTGAAAAGCCATCTCATCGGGAGTTTGATCATATTGTCCAAACTCATTGGGCAAGCCAGCATTCGGATGAGCACTTACCATGAAAGGGGCTTTCTCATCGAGAACCTGCAAATAAGGCCGTAAAGCCGAAGCGCCCAGGGCGCAATTCAACCCAATGCTAAGTAAAGGAACGTGGGAAACTGAGATAAGAAAGGCTTCCGTAGTTTGACCCGACAAAATCCTTCCGCTGGCATCCGTTATGGTCCCTGAAATCATAATGGGAATTGACTTGCCTCGCTCTTCAAATAATTCTTGAATCGCAAAAAGTGCCGCTTTCGCGTTAAGGGTATCGGTGATGGTTTCGATAAGCAAAAGGTCAGCCCCTCCATCCATTAACCCCTTGGCCTGTTCTTTAAAGGCTACTACTAATTGATCGAATGTAATGGCGCGGAATCCTGGATTGTTCACATCTGGCGACATGGATGCCAACTTTGTGGTCGGGCCCATGGAGCCAGCAACAAAGCGAGGTTTATTGGGTTCTTTTTGCGAGAACTCATCGGCCACTTCTCTAGCAATCTTCGCACCAGCAAAGTTGAGGTCATAAACGAGATGTTCTAAATGGTAATCGGCTTGAGCCACAGTTGTACTGCCAAAAGTATTAGTCTCTGCGATGTCAGCACCAGCCTCGAAATATTGGCGATGGATGTCTTTAATAATGTCCGGCCGCGTAATCGAAAGCAAGTCATTATTTCCTTTTAAGGGATGTGGATGATCTTTTAAGCTTTCGTTGCGGAAATCTTTTTCTTCCAACTTATGGCGTTGGATCATTGTGCCCATAGCACCATCCAACACAAGGATTCTTTCTTTTAAAATTTCATTGATGTTCACGCTCTCTGAATTAAGTTTTGCTTCCAGAAAGCCTTTGTGAGATTGGCCGCCTATCTTCTTCCATTCTGATCAAGATAAGAATTGGAAAGGGAGTTAGCACCAATCCCGCTGTTAACGTTAAGGTTGCTAAGACTTCATCGGGCCCTGTCCCTCAGTCTTTCTGGATAAGCCCTGCAAAGAAACAACAATTACTTTATAAAAGAAAAGCTAAAACGCTTATTTTGCAGTCAAACCATTTGCCTTTGAAACTTGCCGCTATCGATATCGGGTCGAACGCCATCCGTCTTCAAATCTCCACCATTTTGGAACGCGAGAAAAAAATCTTATTTAAAAAACTAGAGTACGTACGTTTTCCCTTGCGGCTCGGGCATGATGTTTTCTCAACTAACCATATCAGCAAGGCGAGCATGGAGAAGTTTAAAAAATTGATGCGCGTGTATAAACTTTTGTTGGAGCTTTATGAAGTAGATGATTACATGTTTTGTGCCACCAGTGCGATGCGCGAATCGGAGAATGGCGATGAACTGGCACGACAAGTTAAAGAAGAATTAGGGATAACAATTAATATCATTGATGGCCACCTGGAAGCTGATTTCATTAATAAGGCCATAGCCTCTTACCTGCACGATGAAACGTATTTACATATTGATGTGGGAGGCGGTAGTACCGAACTGAATCTTTTTGTCAATGGAAAGAAAATTAAGACTCGATCCTTTAAAGTAGGATCGGTAAGAATTTTAGAGCATAATGATTCGCCCATCATGTGGACAGACATGGAGAAATGGGTAAAGGATAATGTAAAAAAAGAATACGGCAAAGTAACTGCAGTTGGTACGGGGGGGAACATCAGTAAGATTTTTGAGCTTGCCAAAAAGAAGGCCGGTCAGGCGGTATCCCTTAAGAAAGTAAAAGAGACAAAAAAAATGATTGAAGGACTCTCTATTGAACAACGGATATATGAACTGATGATGAACCCCGACCGTGCTGATGTGATCGTTCCCGCAAGTGATATCTACATCAAAGTAATGGAATGGGCACACGCACACAGCATCATTGTGCCTGATGTAGGCCTAAAGGACGGGATTTTACTTCACTTGCTGGAAAAAAATATTAAGCAGAAGAAGATAGAATTTAAGATCAGTAGATTTTGAGGCTATTGCGAGATATAACTCTCCAAATGTTGAATGATTGATTTTTGTTCTTGGATAACATGCCCCACAACATCACCAATAGAAATCATTCCTACGATCTTATCCCCATCTGTTACGGGTAAATGACGAATGTGTTTATCGGTCATTAGCTGCATGCACTGTTCGATTGAACTTTCAGGGGAAACCGTGAAAGGATTAGCGGTCATCAATTCGCGGATGGGTGTCTCTTTAGAGGATTTTCCTTTGAGTATAAGTTTACGAGCGTAGTCTCGTTCCGTAAATATGCCTAGCAATTTTCCATCTTCGACTATCAGCACGCCTCCAATGTTGCGTGCGCACATCTGTTCGATGGCTACATAAACCGTAGTAGGAGGTTCTACCGTATAGGCTCCATAGCCTTTACTGTCCAATATGTCTTTTACTTTTCCCATGGTGCTAAAATTTTATGGAAGGTAAAACGATTTAAGCGAAAAAACAATCGTTGGCGAAGCCTAATTTAGCGGGTTTTTTATTTTTTTACCGCAGACCACAAAACCGAAAAAAATACTGAGTTTTCTACACTATCCGAATCAGGTCTGGAAAAATACCAATGAGTAGATTGAGAAAAATTAGAATGATTAATAGTGCTTTCTGAGAATTGGAAATAGAAATTGGCTGTCCTTCTGACTGGCACATCACCACAATTGGCTTGAAATAATAGTAAACCCCAATAAGCGAAGTGATCACCGCCACGGCAGTAAGTCCAACAAAGCCTTTGCTTACCGAGAGCGTAAACACTAAATACTTTCCAAAGAAACCCGCCAAGGGAGGGATCCCAGCCAGCGATAACATGGCGATGGTCATGGCAATAGCCATAAGGGGACTACCTTTTAACAAGCCCTGAAAGTGAGAGATGTTAGCGCTTCCTTTTGCGTTTTCTATAATTTGCACAACGGTAAAAGCCAGGATGGAAGCAAGTGCATAGGCCGTGAGGTAATAAAAAATAGTGCCTGAGGAATGTGCATTATCTGAGCTGAAGGCGAGAAGCAAGTATCCTACTTGTGCCACACTCGAATACGCCAACATTCGTTTTAAATTGCTTTGAAATACCGCGGTAACATTGGCAATAACCAACGTGAGTACCATAAGTCCCTGTTCAAACAAGAGCAGCGAAAAACTAAAACGAATAAAGCTAACCGAAAATATTTTCACAAAAGCCGCAAAGGCGCCAATTTTCACCACCGTTGACATTAAAGCCGTAATGGGTGTAGGCGCGCCCTGATAAACGTCTGGCGCCCAAAGGTGAAATGGAACGGCCGAAATCTTAAAGGCAAGCCCCACCATAATTAATAAAACACCGATATAAACAAAACGAGGTAAATCTTTACTGGAAGAAATGACGTCAGCAATGGAAACGATATTGAACGATCCGGTAGCGCCATACACAAGGGTGATCCCAAAAAGCAAAAATCCAGTGGCAAACGACCCCATCAAGAAATACTTGAAGGAGGCTTCTGTTGAAAATAAATTCTCCTTATCGCTTCCCGCCAATACATACAATGAGATTGACAATATTTCAATTCCTAAAAAAAGAACCGCCATATTGTTGAAGGAAACCATCATAATCGCACCAGCGATCACAAAAAATACCAATGCCGATTTGTCCGTTCGATGAGCCACCCCTTTGAAAAAATCAACCGACATCCAATACCAAAAAACAGAAATAACCAGGATAAGGCCCGTGAAAGCCATCGCAAATCGATCGAAAAACAACATGCCATGATAGTAGTAACTCACTGATCGCCAGTCCAATAAAAGCACACCGATTGCAACGCAAATTCCTATAAATGAAATCAGTGTAACCCACTTCTTCCAATTAAAGACCTCTGCAAGCAGCGAGAAAACCCCAATTCCACAAATGACAAAAAGTGCGTTCATGTTATTTTACAGAAGCTGATAAATCAGAATAAATTGAAAGTAAATTATTAACTGCCGCCTCCGAAATGTTGAGGAGAGGACCAGGATAAACACCAATAACTAAAACCAAGATAACTACAGGATAAAGAACTAGGCGCTCGTGATAATTAAGGTCGGGCACCAGAGCCGTAACCGGATTAGATTCACCCGACATCACTTTCTGAAAAGTACGCAGCATGTAGACTGCCCCTAAAATGATCGTGAGTCCTGCCACCGCACCAATCCAAACTTGATATTGCACCAGTGAGTTGATCAACAAAAATTCACCTATGAATCCGCTGGTAAGCGGGAGCGCCACACTGCCTAACATGATCACAATGAAAACGCTGGATAGAAGTGGGGCAACATTGCGGATACCACCCAATTGAGAAAGGTCTCGGGTTTTGGTACGTTCAAAAATTATTTCCACAATGTAGAACATTCCAAATACTACGATGCCGTGACTGAGCATTTGTATCATGGCCCCTTGCATACCAATACGATTGAGCGTAAACAATCCAGCCGCGATCAAGCCCACGTGGGCGATAGACGAATACGCTATAAGTCGTTTAAAGTCTTTTTGCACAATGGCGATGCACGAAGCATACACAATGCCAATGACGGCAAGTATCATCGCCACTTCGCCCCATTTATTTACAGCAACCGGTACTACAGGAATTAGCCACCTGATAACGCCATAAATTCCCATCTTTAACATGATTGCGCTGAGCAACATTGTTCCTTGCAAAGGGGCTACCGTATACGTATCCGGTTGCCAGGTGTGAAATGGAAATACCGGCATCTTAATAGCGAAGGCTAGGAAGAAGGCACAAAAAACAAAAACCTGCTGCGATTCACCCAAACCTCTGCCCGCAAGATATAAGGATTGAATATCAAATGAGTGTTTTCCTGCCGTGTGAAAATAAAGGAAAATCAACGCCACTAGCATGAACAAACTTCCGGTGAGTGTATAGATAAAGAATTTAAGGGTAATCCTTCCTCGGTTTTCTCCGCCCCAGACAAGGCAAATAAAATAGACCGGAATAAGTGCGACTTCCCAAAAAATGTAGAAAAGAAATCCGTCCATGGCTGTAAAAACTCCAATCAATGCCGATTGCATCAATAACATCAGAGCATAAAACGAAGGAGGTTTGGTTGTATTATTTAAGGAAGAAAGGATAATACCCGGCATCAATACCGTAGTAAGCAAAACTAAAAGCATACTAATGCCGTCAATGCCGACTGAAAAATTAACGCCCAAGGAACTTATCCACTGCCAATGAACACTGAACTGGGCTGCCGTTTGTGTTTTATCAAAACCAAATGCCATGATTATCGAAATCACGAGTTCCGCCAGCGCCACGACAAAAGCCAGAAACTTAGATAGGGGTTGTTTTACTAGGAGAACCGTTGCGGAAGCAAGTAAGGGAAGAAATATCAAGAGTACGGTTAGCATAAGATCAAATCAACGAGTGTAAGAAAATGCTATAATTAAAATCACACCAATCACCATCACAAAAATGTAATATCCTAAGCTTCCATTTTGCAGTAATCTGAAAATTTTGCTCCAGTCTGTGACGACATCGCCTGCCAAGTTGACCATCTTATCAATCCCTGACTTTTCAACTACGATGTCAAACAACTTAGATACCCAGTACAATGGCTTCACAATCACCGCCTCATACAGCTCATCAATATAATACTTATGATAAAGGGTCTGGTTCAATCCACTTAACTCTACCCCTTCTGCCACAGGCACTTCGGCTTTGCTCACATATTTGGCATAAGCCCATGCAATAACCACTAGCGTAAAACCAACGATCGTAGCCATCAGTACATATTCAGTACCATGACTTAGATGGTGTTCAGATTTTAATTCAAGTGATTTTGAAAACACAGGTTCCAAGAATCTTCCAAGCCAATTGCCCCCAGAAAAGATTTCAGGGACGCCCATAAAGCCACCGACCGCGCTGAAACCTGCAAGAATGATCAAAGGAATGGTGATACTTGAAGGGGATTCGTGGATGTGATGCATTTTGTCTTCCGTGGCCCTTTCTTTTCCAAAGAATACAAGGAATAACAAGCGAAACATATAAAATACGGTAAGTAATGATGCGATGACCGCAATCGCCCAGGCTGTAGGGCTAATTTCAAATGCACTGGAGAGAATAGCATCTTTGGAAAAAAATCCAGCAAATGGCGGGATACCCGAAATGGCCAACACACCAATGAAGAAAGTGAGATAGGTAATGGGAATATATTTTTTAAGGCCGCCCATTCGCCTCATATCCTGCTCACCATGCAACGCATGAATCACACTACCTGCTCCCAAGAATAACAACGCCTTGAAGAAGGCGTGCGTAGCCATGTGAAAGATACCTGTGGCATAAGCACCCACGCCCAGCGCCACGAACATCAACCCGAGCTGGCTCACCGTAGAATAGGCCAACACCTTCTTAATATCATTTTGGGTGATCGCAATTGTTGCCGCAAACAAAGCGGTTGCTGATCCGATAATCAAAACTAGTTCCTGCGAAACTGGGGAAAGGGTATATAGAATATTATTACGTGCGACCATATACACGCCAGCCGTAACCATGGTGGCCGCGTGGATCAATGCCGATACCGGAGTTGGGCCGGCCATCGCATCAGGAAGCCAGGTATAGAGGGGAATCTGTGCGCTCTTGCCCATGGCACCAATAAATAGTAAGATGGTAATAAAGGTTAAAGTAGAAGTTCCAACCGTATCAGCCTTTGCGAATACATCCATGTAGTTGACACTTCCAAAATGAGCAAATATCAAAATCACACCGATAATCAAGCCTAGGTCGCCAATACGATTCATGATAAATGCTTTATTGGCGGCATCGTTGTAATCTTGATTTTTAAACCAGAAGCCAATTAACAAATAAGAGCATAAGCCTACACCTTCCCAACCTACAAACATGAGCAGATAATTGTTTCCCATGACCAAAAGCAACATGAAGAACACGAACAAATTCAGGTAGGAGAAAAAACGGTTGTAACCAGCATCGTCATGCATGTAGCCTATTGAATAAACGTGGATCAGAAAACCAACGCCCGTTATAATCAGCAACATCAGCGAAGAAAGTGGGTCAATTAAAAATCCAATGGTAGCATTGAAATTCCCTGCACTGATCCAATTAAATAACACAACATTAAAAGCATCTCCGCCATTCACTAATTTAATAAACAGGGCCAGTGAAAAACAGAAAGAAACAAACACAGATCCACAGGCTACCAAAGAGGCAAACCCCCGCACTAACCGTTTTCCAGTAAGGGCAATGAGAACAAATCCCAGTAAGGGAAGTATTGGAATCAGGCTTATAATTAAACTATAACTCATCCTTTCAAACGATTCAAAATATCAATATCAACCGATTTTGTGTTTCGATACATCATTACCAAAATAGCCAACCCAACGGCCACTTCGGCCGCTGCTACTGCCATGATAAAAAACACAAAAACTTGGCCTGTCGCATCATTGAGGTAACTCGAGAAAGCAACCATCAATAAATTCACTGCGTTCAGCATCAATTCAATGCAAGCAAAAACAATAATTGCATTTCTGCGGAAAAGCACACCTAACACTCCAATCGTAAAAAGGGCTGTGCTTAACCAAATATAATTTTCAATAGGAATCATCTTTTCGTTATCGGTTAATCCGTTATCAGTTGTTTGTGCATATAATTAATTCCCGTCATCAGCAATTACCAATAGGGCTAATCATTGGCATTTTTCTCTTCGTCTTTCCCCACCATCACCACCCCTACCATGGCCGCCAAAAGCAAAATCGAAGCTACTTCAAAAGGAAATAAAAATTCACCAAAAAGCACCTGACCTAAATTCTGTACCAATCCAATTTCGCCTCCTGTCTTATGAACAAGCTGAGAAGCCCCGCGCAATGAACCAATTAAAACCAATAATAGAAGTCCAGAAGAGAATACCGCGGCAATCTTAACCATTGTGTTTTTATGGGGCTCACTTTCTTCATTAAGGTTTAGCAACATGATGACATAGAGGAAGAGCACCATAATTGCCCCTGCATAAACAATCACATGAACTACTGCGAGAAATTGGGCATTTAACAATATGTAATGCCCAGCGATTGCAAAAAAGGTAATGATCAAATACAAAACACTGTATACCGGATTTTTCGAAAAGACCACCAATAAGGCAGAAAAAATGGCGACAAAAGAGAGAAAATAGAAGGCGTAAAGTGTCACGGCTTATCGGTTATGGCTAAATGATTTATGTTGCTTAAATTCTTGCACAGCTTGAGTTTGCCGCACCGTTACATCAATGCGATTATCCACAGGCTCCACCAGTTTGTCTTTTCCATAGATAAAACTCTCACGGTCATAATCGGTAGTTACAATCCGGTTTGTTAAGAAAATCGCTTCTTTCGGGCAGGCCTCTTCGCACAGTCCGCAAAAAATACAACGCAACATGTTGATTTCATAAACCGAAGCATATTTCTCTTCGCGATACAATCCTTCCTCTCCCTTCTTTCGTTCAGCGGCCGTCATCGTAATAGCTTCGGCCGGACAAGCAACTGCGCATAAACCACAAGCCGTGCAGCGTTCCGCTCCGTGTTCATCGCGCTTAAGGACATGTTCGCCACGCCAAATATCGCTAATGTACCTTTTTGTCTCAGGGTATCGAACGGTTGCTTTTCTTCGAAACAAATGTTTTATCGTAATAATGATCCCGCCCAAAATCGCTGGAAGATATATCCGCTCCCAGAAATTCATTTCCTTCTTGACAACAACCTTGGATCTATTCGTTAGCATTTATTTAATTCAAAATTAAATATCAAAAATTCAAAATACAGTATTCACTTACCTACTAAAAAGCAAAGACACAAGTCCGGTCAAGGCAATATTAAAAATTGCCAGCGGCAAAAGTATCTTCCATCCCAAATTCATTAGCTGATCATAGCGGAATCGTGGAATGGTCCATCGAATCCACATGAAGAAGAAGATAAAAAATACCACTTTACCAAAGAAAAATGCCGACCCTAACACGGTAATCCAGTTGTGGCTTAATCCAACATTATTCATGAACGGAAAATTAAACCCTCCAAAATAGAGTGTGGAAATAACGGCAGACGAAATAAACATATTGATATATTCGGAAAAAAGATACAGACCCAGTTTCATACTGCTGTATTCCGTGTGGTATCCGCCCACCAATTCAGTTTCGCATTCAGGTAGATCAAAAGGTGTGCGGTTACATTCCGCGAAAGCGCAAACCAAAAAAATGATAAAACCAAGAGGCTGATAAACTACGTTCCAAAAATTCCAATGGCTGCCGATTCCACCCGCTTGTTGTAACGTGATTTCCCTGAGACTCAGCGTCCCAGTCATTAAGATCAACGCGATAATTGAAAGCCCCATAGCAATTTCGTAGCTGATCATCTGCGCTGACGCGCGAATGGCGCCTAACAATGAAAATTTATTATTCGAAGACCAGCCACCAATCATAATTCCATAAACGCCAATCGACACCACACCAAATACATAAAGTATCCCGATGTTGAGATCGGCAATCTGAAGAGCATATTCTTTGCCTCCTAAAAAGACCGTGTTGCCCCATGGAATTACAACACCTGCCATCAACGCGGTAAGCATGGCAATGCAAGGGCCAAGAACGAACAGTACTTTATTCGAGACATTGGGAATGATCTCTTCTTTAAAAAAGAATTTCGCACCATCGGCTAAGGGTTGAAGCAGTCCAAATGGACCTGCTCGATCGGGGCCGATTCGATCTTGTAAAAAGGCCGCTACTTTTCTTTCGGCATAAGTAGAATAGGCGGCTACTGCCAACGTGATTATGAAAATCACCAAAACTAAAATTCCCTTGTACGTTAGAAATGCGATCATTTTTTAGTTAAAAGTTAATCGTTAAAAGTCAATTGGCGTTTCTATTCACTAATAACCATTAACTATGAATTTCATTCTCGGGCAATTGTTTTCCTCTTTGAAATTCAAGTTGCCGCTCCACTTCTTTTTTTAATTTTTGAAGATCAATTTTTTCGTAATGGTTTTGGGCGATAACTGAATGCCGGTCAATATGCCTCGGGCCTTCCACTGTCCAATCGCTCACCTTCTTATGCTCAAAACGGCATTCGTTGCAAATATATTCTTTTACTTCACCATATTGATCTTTTCGCGCAGTGACACGGAGTACTTCATCGCCTTTCATCCACAACACAACCTTGCCAGAACATTTGGTACAATTGCGATGCGCATCTTTTGGATCGGTAAACCAGACCCGGCTTTTGAACCGGAAAGTTCTATCTGTTAAAGCGCCCACCGGACAAACATCTATCATGTTACCAGAGAAATCATTGTCCACTGCTTTTTGAATGTAGGTGCTGATCTCAGCACGGTCCCCTCGGCCAATCACGCCATGCACACGTTCATTGGTGAGTTGGTCAGCCACATACGTGCACCGGTAGCACAAAATGCAACGGGTCATGTGCAATTTAATCTTATCTCCAATATCAATTTTTTCAAAAGTCCTCCGTTCTCCTTCGTAGCGAGTAGTCGAGGCACCGTGTTCGTAGGCTAAGTTTTGCAGATCGCATTCTCCCGCCTGATCGCATATAGGGCAATCGAGCGGATGATTTAAAAGCAAAAATTCTACCACCCCTTTTCTCGCTTCTAAAACTTCAGGCGAGGTTAAATTCTGAACCACCATGCCATCGCCAACAGGTGTGCGGCACGAGGCCACCAGCTTGGGCATAGGTCGGGGGTCTTTCGTAGAACCTTGAGCCACTTTAACTAAGCATACTCTACATTTCCCCCCTGTCTCTTTCAGGGAAGAATAATAGCACATAGCGGGCGGCACCAAAGCACCACCGATCTGCCGTGCTGCATTTAAGATCGATGTACCGTCTGGTACTTCTACTTCAACTCCGTCTATAGTTAACTTAGCCACTTTAAATCGTTAATAGTTAATTGTTATCCGTTAATAGTTATCAGTTAATCGAGCGTAGACCTCGGAAGGTTCTTCAACTTTAGATGATTTAGCCTTTACTAAATAGTTTATATAACCATTGAGCATCGCGAGGGAATCATCTATTTCATTCCTAACGTCATTAAACACATCATCAGAAATATACATTTCTTCTTTAGCAGAAATAAGAGGATCAATCAATTCAAAGATTGATCCTCTTGCTTGTCTACAATATTGAATATTTTCTTGATAGTGGAATCTGCCAAATCCTTCGGCTATTTGTGCCGGTGCGGATCTTGATGAACGACTCCTTTGATCCGTTAATCTATATTTTTCTTCAGCGGGAAAAGTTTTAACTAAAGCCGAAATCCTCCTTCTCAGCGAAGCAGTTTTCTTCCAGCAATTAAGTTCTTCAAAACTTTTCATCTCACTATTAACTATTAACTATTAACCATTAACTAATAACGACTCCTGCACCACCGCCTCCTCAAACTCTTTCCTAAAATGCCTTACCGCACTGGCCACTGGCCAAGCCGCTGCATCTCCTAAAGGGCAAATAGTATTACCTTCAATTTTCTTTGCCACATCTACCAAAATATCAATGTCTTCTTTCTTGCCATGCCCATGATGCAAGCGATGTAATATCTTTTCCATCCAACCTGTACCCTCACGGCAAGGGCTGCACTGTCCGCACGATTCATGATGATAAAACCGGGCAAAAGTGTAAAGATTTTTTACGATGTCTGTTGTCTCGTCCATCACAATAAATCCTCCCGAGCCGAGCATTGTGCCTGTTGCAAAACCACCATCGGATAAAGATTCATAACTCATTAAGCGCGGTTCACCTTTGGCCGTGGTCAAAATCAATTCCGTTGGTAATATGGGTACCGATGAACCTCCAGCAACAACAGCTTTCAAACGCCTATCTTTCCAAACTCCGCCACAATACTCTTCGGAAAATATAAACTCTTCAACGGGTAACCCCAATTCGATTTCATAAACACCAGGCTTATTAATATGCCCACTGGCCGAGATTAACTTAGTGCCTGTGCTCTTTCCAATTCCAATCTTAGCATATTCATCGCCACCCATGTTTACTATTGGGACAACTGCAGCAATTGTTTCCACATTGTTCACCACTGTAGGAGAAGCATATAATCCAGCTATGGCCGGGAAAGGAGGCTTCAACCTGGGATTTCCGCGTTTACCTTCGAGCGATTCCAGCAACGCAGTTTCTTCACCGCAGATGTAAGCTCCAGCGCCAGGATGAACATACAAATCCAATGAAAAATCTGTTCCTAAAATATTTTTTCCGAGAAAGCCTTTTGCATAAGCTTCATCAATAGCTTTCTCCAAAATCTGAAGAACATACATGTACTCACCCCTGATGTAGATAAAAGAAGTATTGGCACCAAGTGCATAACTTGAAGTAATCATCCCCTCTATCAAGAGGTGAGGAATTTTCTCCATCAAATACCGATCCTTAAAAGTTCCCGGTTCGCTCTCGTCAGCATTGCAAACCATGTATCTTGGTTTAGTCGATTTCCTATCAAGGAAACTCCATTTCATACCTGTTGGAAAACCAGCTCCACCTCTCCCGCGCATTCCAGACCTTTTGACTTCGTCAGTCACTGCATCAGGTGTCATTGTCTTCAAGGCTTTCTCCACAGAAGCATATCCACCTTTCTTCCGATAGACCTCAAAGGTTTCAATGCCGGGTACGTCAATATGTTCTAAAAGCAATTTTCTTCCCATGCCTTTTAATTCAAAATTGGAAATTCAAGATTCAAGATTTACTTCAAGTGACCTCAGGTATGAACTTGACTCCCCATTTGTTCTTAGTTTTTCAATCAACTCGTCCACTTTATCGGTTGTCAGATTTTCGTAAAAATTTGCCCCACACTGCAGCATCGGTGCCGTTCCACAAGACCCCAGACATTCTACGGTTTTTAATGTGAACATGCCATCCGATGTAGTCTCCCCTACTTCGATATTTAATTTTTCTTTTATGTGCTGAACAATCTCTTCCGATCCCCGTAACCAGCAAGAGCTAGTTTGGCAAACTTCAATCAAACATTTCCCCACAGGTTTCATGTTGTACATCGAATAAAAAGTGGCTACTTCATAAACCTCAATGGGTTTAATTGTTAATAAAGAAGCGACATAATCCATCACCGCTTGACTAAGCCATCCATCAAATTCAGATTGCGCTAAATGTAGTAAAGGGAGCAATGCCGACTTCTGCTTCCCTTGCGGGTAACGGGCAATGATTTTATTTGCCCTTGTCAATGCTTGTTCCGAAAATTTTATTTCCATTATTCGTTCTGTTATTCGTTAATAGTTAATCATGGTACCACCTGTTAAATAACTATTAACCATTTACTATTAACTCTTCTACGCATCAAGTTCTCCTGCAATCACGTTCATACTACTCATTGTCAAGATCGCGTCCGACAACATTGAGCCTTGAATTATTTCTGGGTAAGCCTGATAATAAATAAAGCAAGGTCTGCGAAGATGCAACCGGAATGGTGTGCGGCCTCCATCGCTGATCAAATAAAATCCCAACTCTCCATTGCCCCCCTCTATACAATGATAGATTTCACCCTTAGGGATATCCGACTCACCCATTACAATTTTAAAATGATAAATAAGTGCCTCCATATTATTATAGACAGCTTCCTTTGGAGGCAAATAAAATTCAGGTACGTTCGCGTGGAAAGGGCCTTTCGGCAATTTTTTTATGGCCTGCTTGATAATACTCAAACTCTGCCACATTTCTTCATTGCGTACCATGAAGCGATCGTATACATCTCCATTTTTTCCTACCGGAATAACAAAGTCAAAATCTTCGTAGGAAGAATAGGGATTCATCACGCGCACATCATAATCAATACCGGCAGCACGAAGATTCGGGCCAGAAAAGCTATAATTTAAAGCACGTTCGGCACTGATACCTCCACACCCAATGGTGCGATCCATGAAAATTCGATTACGGCTAAGTAAGTTTTCCAATTCTTTTAAAACGACCGGAAACTCAACTAAAAATGTATTGATCTTCTCCCACACCTTTGGAGAAAAATCCCGTTCGAAACCCCCGATCCGATCAATGTTTGTTGTAAGACGAGCGCCACAAATTTCCTCATAAATCTCGTAAATCTTTTCGCGCTGTTGAAACACATAAAAATAGCCGGTGGCCGCTCCCGTATCCACTCCGATAACTGTATTGCAAATAATATGGTCAGAAATGCGAGCCAATTCCATGATGATCACACGCAGATATTGAACTCTTTTTGGGATTTCAACATCCAATAATTTTTCTACCGCCATGTGCCAACCAATATTGTTAAGTGGCGATGAACAATAGTTCATCCGGTCAGTAATAGGTGTGATCTGGTTATAAGGCCGGTGCTCAGCCAGCTTTTCAAAAGCACGGTGAATATACCCAATGGTTGGTTCCGAATCTACAATCACCTCACCATCCATCTTCAGCACATTTTGAAAGATGCCATGCGTAGCAGGATGTGTTGGACCGAGGTTAAGGTAAGAATATTGCTTTTCTTCCTTTTCAATTTTTGGCGCTATCTCATCAGTTACATCCATCATCGTCCAAACATTAAGTCGTTTTTATCTTCACGGGTCTGGTCTTCGAGCGGATATTCTTTTCGCAGCGGGAATATCAGCATGTCTTCGACATTCAAAATTCTTTTCAGATTTGGATGGCCTTCGAAAATAACACCAAAAAAATCATAGGTTTCTCGCTCGGGCCAGTTCGCTGCAGAGAAGACTGGAGTAAGGGTATTTACCTCTGGTTTCTCAGCAGGCAAAAATATTTTTAGTCGAATGCGTTGGTTCGTGGAAAGGTTGTGGAGTTGGTACATCACCGCGATTTGGTTTTGGTCGGGGTAATGAATTCCACAGAGCGTAGTAAGGTATTGAAATTTAGTCTCTTCGTGATGGTAGAGAAGGCTAATGACTTCAACAATTTTCTCTTTTTTTAATATGATCGTGAAGAAATCCTTGATCATTCCAGCTTCGATCACCTCCCCCTCAAATTTATCGTTGATGGCAGAGAGGATTTTCTCTTGTGCGGCTGCTTCCATCATTCGATGCCGAATTTGTTCAACATCGCCTTGTATTCTGCCGAATCACGCCTTCTTAACGATTCGGTCTCAACCAAATGCTGTATTTTCATAAACCCATCAATTATTTGTTCGGGGCGCGGAGGACACCCTGGCACATACACGTCAACGGGGATTATTCTGTCAATTCCTTGTAATACACTGTAAGTATCAAAAATACCTCCACTAGAGGCACATGCACCAACTGATATTACCCAACGAGGCTCAGCCATTTGTTCATAAACCTGACGTAAAACAGGCCCCATTTTTTTGGCAATCGTTCCCATTACCATGAGTAAGTCTGCTTGTCGTGGTGAGAAGCTCAATCGCTCAGACCCAAACCTAGCCAGATCATAATTTGCTCCCATGGTTGCCATGAACTCAATGCCACAGCATGACGTGGCAAAGGGCAAGGGCCAGATGGAATTTTTTCTAGCCAGACCAATTACTTTATCTAACCGGGTAGCAAAAAAGCCTGGCCCTTCGTGGCCATCCGGTTTTTCACCAACATTAATTTTCGCTATAGCTTCCATAGTTTTAATCCTCCCATTTCAACGCCCCCTTCTTCAATAAATAGAAAAAACCGATTAATAGAAATCCAATAAACAAAATCATTTCAATGAAACCAACCTTGCCCAATGACTTAAAGTTCACTGCCCAAGGGTACATAAAAATTACTTCGACATCAAACAACACAAAAAGTATCGCTACTAAAAAATATTTAATATTGAAAGGAAGGCGGGCATTGCCTTTCGACTCGATGCCGCACTCAAAGGCATCTAATTTTATTTTAGTCTTCCGCATGGGGCCGAGCAAGTGCGTACCCAGAATGGTTGTCCCTACAAAACCGAGGGCAACCAAAAACATTAATCCAATAGGAAGATATTGTACTAAACTCGAATTATCCATAAGTCAAATAAATACAGCCAAATTTCAGCTATTTTTATTGATTAATAGAACTTTCGCAAGATAAATTTTAATCAAATAAATCAATCGTTTGTAAAACGTTATAAGGCTTTAAGCAAAAAAGCCCTTGCTTTGAACAAGGGCTTTAATACTAACTGGACTTTCGGCCTTATAATTTGCCTGAAAGTTCTTTGCTTGCTTTGAATTTTGCTACTTTCTTAGCTTTGATTTTGATGGTTGCTCCGGTGGCCGGATTGCGACCGTTACGAGCTGCTCTTTTGGCAACAGAGAATGTTCCGAATCCAACTAAGATCAGCTTACCACCAGACTTTAATGTTTTGGTTACGCCAGTCATAAAAGAATCCAATGCCGCTGCGGCTTGTACTTTAGTGATCTCTGCATCTTCGGCAATTTTGCTTACTAGTTCTGCTTTGTTCATAATGTTTGTTGAATTTGTGGTTTAGATTTCAGCCGGCAAAGATAGAGGCTTTTTCAGCCCATCAAATTATTTTGAGGCCATTATTACATAATGCCATGCTCCTGAACCCCAATATTTACAGGCAATTACAGCGGTTAACGCAAAATGCTTTTCATATAAATCTGATAATCAAATCACAACAAGCATAATTTGTTTTAATACGTTAACTATTGTGGACAACATTTACAGCACAAAGTTTTCTACAAAGTAGCCATATCAATAACAAATCGATACCGAACATCCCCTTTTACCATTCTTACATAGGCATTTTCAATTTCTTTGATGGGGATGATTTCAATTTCAGAAGTGATATTATGAGTGGCGCAATAGTCAAGCATCTCCTGTGTTTCCTTTAGTCCACCAATAAGAGATCCCGCGAGCGACCTCCTCCCACCAATAAGGCTGAACGCACGAACAGGTACCGCCTCCGGAGGTACACCTACCAATACCATAGTGCCATTGACTCTTAATAAATTCAGAAAGAAATTATAATCATGCTGGGCAGAAATTGTATTGAGAATAAAATCAAAACTCTCTTTCACCTTTTTTATTTGCCCTTCGTCTTTGGTTACCACAAAATGATGGGCGCCTAACTTTTTAGCGTCTTTTTCTTTGGAAGCGGTTGTGCTTAACACCGTAACCTCAGCACCAAATGAAGCCGCGAATTTCACTGCCATGTGCCCAAGGCCGCCTAATCCAACTACAGCCACCTTATGTCCTTTTCCAACTTTCCAATGGCGAAGGGGCGAATAGGTGGTAATGCCGGCACATAATAAAGGAGCTACGCCTTCAAGTTTCAGTTTGTCAGAAACCTTTAGGGTAAATTTTTCATCGACTACAATTTGATTGGAATAGCCTCCATAAGTGGGCGTCTTCCGATCCATCTCGAGACTATTATACGTAGCCACCGAGTGCACTTCACAAAATTGCTCCAAGTCAGCTTTACAATTGGAACAACTACGACATGAATCAACAAGGCATCCAACTCCAACCATATCGCCAATTTTAAAGTTTTTAACTTCACTTCCTACCTTTGAAACTTTTCCGACAATTTCATGGCCTGGAACCATGGGAAAAATAGATCCGCCCCATTCATCCCTGATCTGATGAAGATCAGAGTGGCAAACGCCACAATATAAAATATCGATTTGAACATCAGTGGGCCCTGGCTCTCTACGCTGAAAATTGAAGGGTGCCAAGGGTGATTTGGCATTTTGTGCTGCGTAACCTTTTACAAGTATCATTTTTTTGGTGGGTTTATTAGATTTTAAAAACCATTTAACCACCAAGTGACTGAGAATGTTCCTGCCAAATTGCCATTTTCAAATTTCGTTTCTGCCGGTTATGTCATTATTTTTCATCTTTGTCCGCCTTTTTAAGCAAAACTGGCTATCGAATCACCAAAAATCGGAATGGCACTATTTTCGCAACGGGGTTCACGACATAAATGTTAAACCAAATCTCAATTATTTACTATGGCAAAAATCAACTTTAAACCCAATGAAGACCGGGTGCTTGTAGAGGCTGCGGCCGCAGAAACTAAGACCTCAAGTGGGCTATACATCCCCGATACGGCAAAGGAAAAACCCGTGCAGGGCAAGGTAATCGCAATTGGCGATGGAATCAAAGACAAACCGGTTACAGTGAAAGTAGGAGACAAAGTCCTTTATGGAAAATACTCCGGCACCGAGATCACGATCGAAGGCAAAGAATATTTGATCATGCGCAATTCCGACATCTTCGGAACAGTTTAATTTTTTTTTTAACAACTCTAACTTATAAATACAATGGCTAAAGAAATAACATTCGATACCAATGCCCGCGATAGAATAAAAAAGGGTGTGGATAAATTGGCAAATGCCGTAAAGGTTACCCTCGGACCAAAAGGTCGTAACGTAATCCTCGACAAAAAATTTGGTGCCCCAACTGTTACCAAAGATGGTGTGTCTGTTGCTAAGGAAATTGAATTGAAAGATCCTATCGAAAACATGGGCGCGCAGCTCGTGAAAGAGGTAGCTTCTAAAACTGCAGATGCAGCCGGGGATGGTACTACTACCGCAACGGTGTTAGCACAATCCATCTATGCTCACGGAATTAAGAACGTGGCCGCTGGCGCTAATCCGATGGATTTGAAAAGGGGCATCGAAAAGGCCGTAACAGCCGTTGTCGAAAGTCTTAAAAAACAATCCAAGAACATCAAAGGATCTCAAGAAATCACACAAGTAGCTACCATCTCTTCCAACAATGATCATGAAATTGGCAAAATGATTGCCACTGCCATGGAAAAAGTGGGTAAAGACGGAGTAATCACTGTGGAAGAAGCGAAAGGAACCGAAACAGAAGTAAAGACTGTTGAAGGCATGCAATTCGATCGCGGTTACCTCTCTCCCTATTTTGTGACCAACACAGAGAAAATGGAAGCGGAGCTTGAGAATCCTTACATCCTGATCTACGACAAGAAAATCACTTCGATGAAGGAATTACTTCCAATCCTGGAAGCATCTGTGCAAACCGGAAAACCACTGTTAATTATTGCAGAAGAAATAGAAGGCGAAGCATTGGCCACACTGGTGGTTAATAAGATCCGTGGCGCACTCCGTGTGGCTGCTGTAAAAGCCCCTGGATTTGGCGATCGCAGAAAAGCGATGTTGGAAGACATTGCCATCCTTACAGGTGGTAAAGTGATCTCAGAAGAAACAGGTATGAAACTCGAAGACGCAAAGTTGGAATACCTTGGCCGCGCTGAAAAAATCAGCATCGACAAAGACAACACAACCATTGTAAACGGTGCTGGCAAGAAATCAGAGATCACTGGCCGTGTCAGCCAGATCAAGGCTCAAATCGAAACCACTACTTCTGATTACGACAAGGAAAAATTGCAAGAGCGTCTGGCAAAAATTTCTGGCGGTGTTGCGATCCTTTACATTGGAGCAGCCACTGAAGTGGAAATGAAAGAAAAGAAAGATCGCGTTGACGATGCATTGCATGCAACCCGTGCCGCTGTTCAGGAAGGAATTATCCCTGGTGGTGGTGTAGCATACATTCGCGCTATTGAAGCGTTGAAAGACTTGAAAACTGACAACGAAGATCAGTCAACAGGTGTAAATATTGTTCGCCTTGCCTTAGAATCTCCACTCCGTACTATTGCTGAAAATGCAGGCCAAGAAGGCTCTGTAATCGTCAACAAAGTTCGTGATGGCAAAAAAGACTTCGGATACAATGCCAGCGACAACAAATTTGAAGAGTTTTTTGCAGCGGGTATCATTGACCCTACTAAAGTAGCTCGTCTTGCTTTGGAAAATGCAGCTTCTATCGCTGGACTGCTTTTGACGACCGAAGCGGTTGTGAGTGAAATCCAGGAAGAAAAGGATTCAGCACCAGCTATGCCTCCCGGAGGCGGCATGGGCGGAATGATGTAATTCCTCTGTCATATTTATATAAGAAGGCTTTACGGAAACGTAAAGCCTTTTTTTTAAATTTGAGGATACAAATAAAAACGCATGGTATTACATAAAAACTTTCAAGATTTCATCCTGTTCCTGTATATCCACATGGCCTTGGCTGATACTATCCTTCATCCGAGCGAAGAAAAAGTTATTCTTGAAAAAATGACTAAGTTGTTTCCCCAGGAAAACGATCCAAAAAAGAAGTATGATTTGGCAGTGGCAGAGTACCGAGATTTAGAACAATCGATGGCCATGGAGGTAATTCATGATTCATTCAAATTTTTTGAAAAGATAACATTTGCCCAGAAATACAAAGTCTACACCGAAATGTATGATATCATCAATGCGGATGGTAAGGTAGAGGAATCGGAAAAAATTGCACTTGATGCACTAAAGGACATTATTAATATAAACGCTGAGATGCGGCAAGCATGAAGGCTATGACCTTCTTTAAAAGAGGGGCAGTTAATCAATAAATACATTTTTCCGTAACCAACTCAAAATCAGAAAGTAATAAAGTCATCACGAAAATTTGGTTAATCCTGATAAAATCCTGTAATAAAGTATTAGTTTAGCACTTTAACTTCTTATTGCTAACTTTTATGGTATTCGATTTAGAAATGATCAAAAAGCTATATGCTGCCATTCCAGGTCGCATTGCTAAGGCAAGAAAAGTGGTGAATAAGCCACTGACGCTTTCAGAAAAGATATTGTATACTCACCTTCATACAGACCAGAAGCTTGAGAATTTTGGAAGGGGGAAATCATATGTGGATTTTTCGCCTGACCGAGTTGCGATGCAAGATGCAACTGCTCAAATGGCGTTATTGCAGTTTATGTCTGCTGGAATACCAAAAGTGGCGGTCCCATCCACGGTTCATTGTGACCACCTTATTGTAGCTAAAGTTGATGCCCAAAACGATTTGCAAATCGCCAACTCAGAAAGCAGGGAAGTTTTTGATTTTCTTTCTTCCGTATCTACAAAATATGGTCTTGGCTTCTGGAAACCAGGTGCTGGGATTATTCACCAGGTCGTACTTGAAAATTATGCTTTCCCCGGAGGGATGATGATTGGCACTGACTCCCACACAGTGAATGCAGGAGGTTTGGGTATGGTAGCCATTGGTGTAGGCGGAGCAGATGCTGTTGATGTTATGAGCGATATGCCATGGGAACTGAGATTCCCAAAACTAATCGGGATAAAACTGACCGGAAAACTTAATGGCTGGACTGCAGCCAAAGATGTGATTCTGAAAGTAGCCGGAATACTTACCGTGAAGGGTGGAACAGGTGCCATTGTGGAATATTTTGGAGAGGGGGCAACGTCAATGAGTTGCACGGGCAAAGGCACCATTTGTAACATGGGTGCTGAAATTGGCGCGACCACTTCCACCTTTGGTTATGATCGTTCAATGGAGCGTTACCTCACAGCCACAGGAAGAGGGGAAGTGGCCAAATTAGCCAATAAAATCAAAGAACATTTGACGGGAGACCCCGAAGTCTATAAAAATCCTGAAAAGTATTTTGACCAAGTCATCGAAATCAACCTTTCAGAATTAGAGCCATACATCAATGGTCCATTTACCCCGGATTTGGCAACACCCATCTCTAAAATGAAAGAAGCGGCCGAGAAAAATGGCTGGCCTTTAAAGGTAGAGGTAGGGTTGATAGGCTCCTGTACAAACTCCTCCTATGAAGATATTTCTCGTGCTGCAAGTTTAGCTAAACAAGTAGCCGATAAAGGCCTGAAAACCAAGGCAATGTTCACAATAACTCCAGGTTCTGAACAAGTAAGATACACCATTGAGCGCGATGGTTTTATTGAGACATTCAATAAAATCGGGGCAAAAGTTTTTGCTAATGCCTGTGGGCCATGCATCGGTATGTGGAGCCGTGTTGGCGCAGAGCGTAAAGAGCGGAATACGATTATTCATTCTTTTAATAGAAATTTCCAATCACGCAATGATGGAAACCCAAATACATGTGCATTTGTAGCATCCCCAGAAATCGTAACGGCCATTGCTATCGCAGGAAACTTGGGCTTTAATCCAATTACCGACATGCTCACGAATGAGCAAGGCCAGCAAGTGAAACTCAATCCTCCTACTGGGGATGAGTTGCCTACGAAAGGCTTTGATGTGAAAGATCCTGGGTTCATCGCTCCTGCAAAAGACGGAAGCAAGGTTGAAGTGAAAGTGGATCCAGGTTCTGATCGATTACAATTGCTTGAACCTTTCAAGGCTTGGGAAAAAACGGATTTAACTCGCCTAAGGCTACTCATCAAAGCAAAAGGTAAATGTACTACCGATCATATTTCCATGGCCGGAAAATGGCTGAAATACAGAGGCCACCTCGACAACATTTCAAATAATTTATTAATTGGAGCTACCAATTTTTATAATGAGAAAATCAATAGTGTGCGCAATGGCCTTACCGGTCATTACGATGAAGTGCCCATCGTACAAAGGGCCTATAAGGCTGCGGGGATTGGAGCAATCGTAGTAGGAGACGAAAATTACGGAGAAGGGTCATCGCGCGAACATGCCGCAATGGAGCCGCGCCACCTTGGCGTACGGGCTATTTTGGTAAAATCATTTGCGCGCATTCACGAAACAAATTTAAAAAAACAGGGAATGTTGGCATTAACTTTTGCAGACAAAGCGGATTACGATAAAATTCGAGAAGACGATATCTTTGATATCACAGGTTTGATGAGTTTTGCTCCTGAAAAACAACTTACGGTAGTCATTCATCACAGCGATGGAAAGATCGAAAGGATTTTAGTTAATCATACTTATAATAAAAATCAGATCGAATGGTTCAAGGCCGGCTCTGCTTTGAATGCCATGGCGAAAATGAAACCTAAAGTTGCCAAGAAAGCACCAACGAAAAAATTAGCTGCGAAAAGAGCGAAGCCAGTAGCAAAAATTCCTGCTACAAAGATCAAGAAAAAAGTAGCTAAGAAAGTCGTGAAAAAAACCGCTAAGAAATCGTCCGCGAAAAAGGCGATTAAAAAATCAGCGAAGAAGGTTGCAAAAAAGGCTACAAAGAAGAAAAAGTAAGCGATCTAAATTCGGTTGGAAGATATTCCGTTCATAACACTTGTATGTGCAACCCGCAATTATACCATCGTGACCTTCGGCTTTCGCAATGGTTAATGCCGTTCATATTTGTTTCGGTAGGAGAAACATTCCGCCTGAAGAAATGGGCGAAGAGTCACCCGAACAAACGACCATTGTGCGCTCATCCTTCCTGTCTTCCACACTTGGACACCCATTTTAGATCTGCTATAATTCAACTTAAACTGCCAATCTGTCACTAAGTTTGTATTTTTTATTAAATTTGCAGTCCGTTTATTAAGGAGATGCAGAATTTGATCGAAGACTTGGATATTTTAGGCAGTACTGTTGAGCATACCGAGGAAGTCAAAACGACTCAGGATTCTCATAAAGGAAACAAAAGAAAGCTGTACATTGAAAGCTATGGCTGCCAGATGAATTTTTCTGACAGCGAAATCGTAGCCTCTATTTTACAAGGTGAAGGCTATGATACTACCGCTGATATTACGCAAGCAGATTTGGTCTTTTTGAACACGTGTTCAATCCGCGAAAAAGCTGAACAAACTGTTCGCTTCCGGCTCAACCATATCAATGGTTTTAAAAAGAAAAAACCCGAGCTAATCGTTGGGGTACTCGGTTGCATGGCCGAACGATTGAAAACCAAATTGCTAGAAGAGGAAAAAATTGTTGACCTGGTGGCCGGCCCTGATTCCTATCGCGATCTACCTCATCTGATTTCTAAAGTTGATGAGGGGGCAAAAGCCGTGAATACCTTTTTATCAAAAGAAGAGACCTATGCGGATATTAGCCCAATTCGGTTGAATTCTAATGGCGTTACTGCTTTCATCTCCATCATGCGTGGGTGCGACAACATGTGCGCGTTTTGCGTGGTGCCTTTTACACGTGGACGTGAACGTAGCCGCAACCCTCATTCGATTATCAAGGAAGCGGAAGATTTATTTGCAAAGGGATATCGCGAAGTAACCTTGTTGGGCCAAAATGTGGATTCTTACAAATGGAGCCAAGAAGAAAATAACAAAGCGCGATTGGAAAAGAAGGAGATCAGCAGCGTGGTGAATTTCGCAGGTCTTCTAGAAATGGTCGCCTTGGTTCATCCGGATTTGCGCGTTCGGTTTTCTACCTCCCACCCTAAAGACATTACGAATGAAGTGTTGCATACCATGGCGCGGCATGAAAACATTTGCAAAAATATTCACCTACCCATCCAAAGCGGAAGCAGCCGCGTGCTTGAATTAATGAATCGCGGTTACTCTCGAGAATGGTATTTGGATCGTGTCAAGAACATTCGTCAAATTCTTGGAGAAGATTGTGGAATCACCTCCGATATGATTGCCGGATTCTGTACCGAAACTGAAGAAGACCATCGCGAAACACTTTCGATAATGGACGAAGTAAAATACGATTACTCTTTTATGTTCTATTACTCTGAACGGCCGGGAACGCTTGCCGCTAAAAAATATCCGGATGATATTTCTCTGGAAACTAAAAAAAGACGGCTCGATGAGATCATCAAAAAGCAATCGGAGATTTCACGTTTTCGGTATGGTCAAGACACAAACAAAATCCATAAAGTTTTGATTGAAGGAACTTCCAAGCGCTCTGAAGATTTTTTGCAAGGACGAAACACGGCTAACAAGGTTGTGATTTTTCCAAAGGAAAATAAAAGCAAAGGCGAGTACGTCAATGTATTGGTAGAACGTTCAACCCAAGGTACGTTATTCGGAAAGATGGTAAACTGATTATGACGAGCACAGAAACAGAAGTACAAAATATAAAGCAACGATTTGGCATCATCGGCAATGCGCCCCTTCTTAACCATGCGGTGAGAGTGGCCATGCAAGTGGCGCCCACGGACATGTCCGTGTTGATCAATGGCGAAAGCGGCAGCGGCAAAGAATCTTTTTCGAAAATTATACATAACCTTAGCCACCGTAAACACGGCCAGTTCATTGCTATCAATTGTGGTTCGATACCAGAAGGAACAATCGACTCGGAATTATTTGGGCATGAAAAAGGTTCATTTACAGGCGCTCACGAGGCTCGCAAAGGATACTTTGAAGTAACCAATGGGGGCACCTTATTTTTAGATGAAATTGGCGAGATGCCTTTGAGTACCCAAGCTCGGCTTTTGCGTGTACTTGAATATGGTGAGTTTATCAAAGTGGGCGCATCAAAAGTTATGAAGACTGATGTGCGCGTAGTTGCGGCCACCAATGTGAACCTGATGAATAAAGTTTCTGAAGGTCGCTTTCGCGAAGATCTTTATTACCGGCTAAATTCTGTGCCCATTTATGTTCCTCCTTTGCGCGAACGTGATAAAGACGTGGAATTGCTTTTTAGAAAATTTGCCACCGACTTCGCAGAAAAATACAAGGTAAAACCAATTGCCCTGACGGAAGAGGCCAAGGTTGTATTATTGAAATACCGTTTTCCGGGAAACATCCGCCAACTCAAAAATTTAGTTGAGCAAATTTCTGTTCTTTCGCCCGAACAAAAGGAAATAGATGCCACTACCCTCTCCCATTACATTCCCAAAGAATCAAACTTACCGGCTGTTATTAATGGGCAGCACGGAAAAGACCTCTCTGAACGCGACATCTTGTACAAAGTCTTATTCGATTTGAAAAAAGATGTAACAGAAGTAAAGAAGATGGTGCTAGAAATCCTTTCTGATCCAGGCCAGGCCCAGCAAATTTTGAAGAACAACACCCATTTGTTTGAAGGCCTTCAGGAAACTAAAACGCCACCCGATCATGCTGTGGTTTTAAATATCAAGGCTGCACAAAACCAAACCGAGACAGAAGAGGAAGAAGTACAGGATATCTCCCATGAAGCGGAAGACGATTCGCTCTCCATTCAAAAAAAAGAGAAAGAATTGATTGTAAAAGCATTGAGCAAAAATAAGAACAAGCGAAAATATGCGGCACGAGATTTGGGGATCTCCGAAAGAACCCTTTATCGAAAAATAAAAGAATACGATCTCGAGAAATAGCAATGAAGAAGATCTCCCTCTATACTTTCGCCCTATTGACAGGCCTCCTAATTATCTTATCAGGATGCATAAAATATTCCCTTTCAGGGGCTTCTACCAATGCCAAAAGCATCCAAGTCGATCCATTTTATAATAATACTGAGCTTGCTGCTGCTAATTTTGGCCAAACGTTCACTAACCGTGTTAAAGATTACTTTCAACAGAACTCAAGTTTACAGGTAGTCCCAACAAACGGAGAACTACAGATTGATGGCACTATTGTAACGTACGCCACCGCACCAATCGCCCCACAGGCCAGTACAGGAACGGGCACGGCTACGACACCAAACTATGGCGCCCAAACTCGCTTGACGATTGCCGTAAAAGTAAATTATGTAGATTCGGCTGACCCAAAAAATAACTTCAAAGACCGAAATTTCAGCTTTTATGCTGATTTTGATAATACGCAAGGAGACTTCTTTTCCTTGCAGGAAGGGCTTGAGAAAAAAATTCTCGACCAAATTATGATCGATATTTTCAATGCCACCATTGCAACCTGGTAAGGGAGGCGTATCTCCAAAATGAGGCATAGCGAATTAAATTTAGGGCCGAATTTTTTATACTTATTGAAACCATAATTCTATAGATAAGGCGTGTTTCCTTAAGCCTCCACAATTCCTGCACTCTTTACCAATTTCAGTGATTGATTTTTGCCTACCTTTATATTGAGTGTTGAAGTACACGATTGCTTATTCATCTTTAATGAAGGCTTTAGGGATTTTTAGTTTAACTTTTCCTACTAAAATATTAAACCGTCTTCATTTGTTGCTTGAATTTTATCACATTCAGTTCTCAATGCCTTATTTAATTTCAGTTTGGTATGAAAGCAAACATAAGAGTAAAACGCAGGGATTTCATCAAGCTTTCGGTGCTTTCTGGCACCGGGCTTTTTCTTGGCTGCGTTCCCACTTCTGGCAATGACCTAGAGATCAAAAATCTATCGCTCGAAGACGAAAATCTGGGCACCGCGGTGAATCAATATATTTTTATTGACACCGCTGGAGTAGTTACGCTTTTTAATCATAGGCCCGAGATGGGTCAGGGGACCTTTACGTCTATCCCCATGATTCTGGCAGAGGAACTTGAAGTTAATTTGGATAGCGTGATCATTCAACAATCGCCAGCAGACCGTCAAAAATATGGCGATCAGATGGTGGTTGGCAGTAGAAGTATTCAAGGTAATTTTGATCTGATGCGGAAGATGGGCGCTTCGGCCAGAGAAATGTTGGTGCAAGCGGCTGCCAAAAAATGGAAAACACCCATTGATGATTGTTATGCGGAACTGGGAACGGTGATAAACAGAAAAACTAATGCAAAATTCAGTTATGGTGAATTAGTGGAGGATGCCGGTCAACTTGCGCCTCCTGCAAGTCTGAAACTGAAAGATCCAAAGGAATATAAAATTATCGGTCAACCCATGCCGCGAAGAGATGTGGCCACCAAGATTGACGGTTCCGCAAAATATGGCATCGACTTTTCCGTTCCCGGAATGCTTTATGCCTCAATTGAACGTTCTCCTGTTTTTCTTGGTAAAATAGTAAGCATTGATGACACAGCTGCCAAGGCAGTTTCTGGTGTAAAGCATGTCCTAAAAACAAGTAGAGAGGTATTCGGGAAAGTACGAGAAGGAATAGCCGTAGTGGCCGACAGTTATTGGGCTGCTACGCAAGGGAGAAAGGCATTAAAGATTACCTGGAACAACGGTGATCTGGAAAAATGGTCAACACAAAAAATAAAAGAAAACTACAAAGCTGCGTCCAGTCAACCAGGAGAAAATTTATATGAGAAAGGTGCACCAGAAAAAGAGTTAAATGGAAATGTGATTGAAGCAGCTTACGAAACTCCGTACCAATCGCATGCACCCATGGAACCAATGAACTGCATCGTGCAAGTTGAAAAAGACAAGTGCGAATTTTGGGGATCAACTCAAAATCCAAATGGTGTGCGCTCCTTTTTGGCTAAGAAATACAATCTGCAAGAAGAAAAGGTAACTATCAATTATACCTTTATGGGGGGTGGTTTCGGTAGAAGATCAATGACCGATGTGGCCGAGGAAGCGGCTGACCTTTCCAAACAAACCGGAGCTCCTGTAAAAGTGATTTGGAGTCGGGAAGATGATACCACACAAGGTCCTTACCGCGCCTGTTCACTCAATGTGTGCAAAGGAAAACTTGATAATAAAGGTAACCCGGTTGCTATAGAACATAAAATAATTTGCCAGGATATCCGAAACCAATCGGGCAACGACATGAAGGCCACCCGTGGAATTATGGGCGGAGTGAATACAGAATATGCCATCCCTAATTTTTCAGTGAAAGGTGTGCTAAGAAAATTCTATATTCCCATTAGCTACTGGCGGTCGGTGTATCATTCCACTAATTGCTTCGCGCATGAGTCATTCATTGATGAGATGGCCTATGCGGCCAAGAAAGACCCGATTGATTTCAGGCTTGAAATGTTAACCGATCACAAAAGATACACCCAAGTACTGAAAACGGTTGCCGAAAAAACGGACTGGTATAGCCCGCGCAAAAAAGATACGGGCAAAGGTGTGTCTATCGTTGAGCGTTCCGGGGCTTTTGTAGCGTTGGTGATTGAAATACAACGGATGGCTGGAAAAGTAAAGCCGGTGAAGATTACGGCCGCCATTGATTGTGGTACTTATGTTAATCCCGAAATTGTAAAAGCACAGACTGAAGGTTCCATCATCATGGGATTAACAGCTACCTACAAAAGTGCCATCACCTTTGAAAAAGGAAGTGTCGTTGAAAAGAATTTCGATACTTATAAAATGTTAGGTATTGAAGAATGTCCGGAGATTGAAGTGCACGTCATCAAAAGCACTGAGCCTCCCGAAGGGGCAGGCGAATCAGGTCTAGCTAATGTGGCGCCCTCCTTGACCAATGCTATTTTTGATCTCACGAAAAAACGGATCAGGGTCTTACCGTTTAATTTGGAAGAGGTTTAATAAGAACAGGCTTTCCGTCTATTGATTCCAGCCATAATTTGAAGTCATTATTGCATTTCAATCATACTATCTTTCAATGACCAACAACTCACTCCCCAAATGATGGATTGATTATTCTCAAGTTATAAACTAAAATTATTCATACTTTGTGCCTTGAATTTGGCTATCCAAAATTTAATCCTAGACCATGAGCGATTCCATTAAGGCCAAAAGCCTTTCCTCCATAATCACCGCATCTTCGGTTGGTACACTTATCGAATGGTACGACTTTTACATTTTTGGAAGTCTTTCTACGGTAATCTCCTTACAATTTTTTCCTAAATCAAACCCAACCGCTGCGTTGCTTTTTACCTTGGCAACTTTTGCAGCGGGCTTTGTAGTGCGACCTTTTGGGGCGTTGGTTTTCGGAAGATTAGGAGACAAAGCCGGACGTAAGCACACCTTTTTGTTGACGTTGATTTTGATGGGAAGTTCCACGTTCCTGATTGGGCTGGTGCCTAACTATGAAACGATTGGTTTGTTCGCCCCGCTTTTAGTATTGATTCTTCGGTTAGTGCAAGGGCTTGCTCTCGGAGGAGAATACGGTGGAGCCGCTACGTATGTCGCAGAACATGCGCCTGCAAACCAACGCGGATTTTATACCAGTTTTATTCAGACCACCGCTACGCTTGGTTTGTTTGTGTCCCTTGGCGTGATCCTTTCCGTTCGCCAATCCATGGAGCCGGAAGCATTCAATAGTTTCGGCTGGCGAATTCCTTTTTTAGCTTCCGCAATTTTGGTAGCCATCTCCATTTACATTCGGATGCAAATGGGGGAGTCACCTTTGTTTGCGAAGATAAAGGCCGAGGGAAAACTTTCTAAAAACCCGATCAGGGAAAGTTTCGGTAAAAAAGAGAATTTGAAGATTGTCTTAATTGCTTTGTTCGGTGCTACTGCAGGCCAGGGAGTGATATGGTATACCGGGCAATTTTATGCACTATCCTTTATTCAAAAGACCTGCAACATTGAATTTGTTCAATCGAATTACATCATTGCCACAGCCTTGGTGATTGCTACGCCTTTGTTTATTTTCTTCGGATGGTGGAGCGACCGTGTGGGACGGAAATACATCATTATGGCGGGAATGTTTTTGGGTGTGGTATGTTATCGTCCGATTTACCAAAAAATGTTTGACCTGACGGATCTTAGTAAGAAGACGGAATTTCAAAGCTCAATGTCCATCGAACGAACAAGATCATTTACGGCAGCAGGCGACACCGTTGTCAAAAGTACATTGAATCATTTGTATTCAGATAAGACCATTCTGATGGAAACGAAAAAACGCATGGTGACAAAAACCAATATCATTACCGAAGAAATCAAAAAAGAAACGCTGCTATCAGGTAACACGTATTGGTGGATGGTGGCGTTGATTACCATTCAAGTCATTTTTGTGACGATGGTATACGGTCCCATTGCAGCCTTTTTGGTGGAATTGTTTCATACCAAGATACGATACACCTCCATGTCCTTGCCCTACCATATTGGCAACGGAATTTTTGGAGGGCTTGTACCTTTGATTGCCACCAGCCTTTATGAATTCAGCAAAACGGAATCTAATCCGGCTGGTGATCCGATTGCCGGACTGTGGTATCCAATCATTGTGGCCGGAGTTTGTTTTATTGTTGGGATGATTTTCTTGAGTAATAAGAAAAGCGCAGAGATCATTGACTGAACTTACATTTTTTTGGTACTTTTAATGTATTAATTCAACATCATGAAATTTTTGATTGAAATTGACAAAAAGAAAGCTCTAGGAAGAAGAGCGATGACACTTTTGAAAGATTTAGCCAAGAAGGAAAATGGTGTCAAGATCCATCATTCTCCAATAAAAGATCTTGACGAAGATTCAAAAATGGTAAAACGAATGTTACGGGCTCGCAAATCTGGCTTTATTGACACAGAAGATTTTCTGGTCAAGCTGAAATCTCAACTATGATCGTTAAGATTAGCAAAACATTTGACAAAGACATCTCAAGAATCAAAAACAAGAACCTAAAGCAAGCCGTCTTTGATATTATCAAACTTACTCAACAGGCTCCCAATCTCCATGAGATACCTCAACTCAAAAAATTAAAGGGGCACAAAGATTTCTTTAGAATTCGATTGGGTCGTTGGCATAGCCATTACCAAAGGAATAGTCGAATTTTTAATACTTGACCATCGAAAAGATATTTATAAACGATTTCCATAGTGGCAAAAAAATCTACCTGGACCACCATCGGAAAACGGAAGATAGAACTCTCTAATCTGGAGAAAGTGCTGTTCCCGGAAGATGGTATTGTCAAAGCGGAGGTGATTGAATATTATTTGAAGATCGCCCCTACCCTATTAACCCATGTTAAAGGCCGTGCGCTCACGTTGATTCGTTTTCCCGATGGCGTGGGTGGCGAAATGTTTTATCAAAAAAACAGACCGGAGTGGGCTCCTGATTGGATTGAGTTTGAAGTGCTGGGCAAAGAAAAGAAAGACTACATCATCGCGACTGAGCCCGCTTCGCTCGTATGGCTTGCCAACCTTGCCGCACTTGAATTGCACCAACTTCATAGCCGAAAACCACTTTACGCTTTTCCTGATTACATGGTATTTGATCTCGATCCACCCGAGGGATATACTTTCTCTAAAATCACTGAAATCGCGTATGATTTAAAATTGTACGTGGAGGAATTCGGCTACACCGCGTTTGTGAAAACCACCGGAGGGAAAGGAGTGCACATCTGTTGTCCGCTCGAACCGAAGGCTGACTTTCATGCCGTGTTTGAAGCCGCCCAGTTGATTGCCACTCCATTTGTTGAAAAGAATTCTTCTACCACTACACTCCACATCAAAAAAGAGGCACGCAAAGGTCGGGTGTTGATTGATATTTACAGAATCCGCTCCGGCCAAAGTATTGTGTCGCCTTACAGTCTGCGCGGAAGAAATGGAGCTCCGG
>DAHVFH010000007.1 GCA_027317105.1 Cytophagales bacterium | reverse complement strand
TTTTTTTGCCCCATATCCTACCTTAAATTCTAAATCAATCCTTGCAGAAGAAATCGAAAAAGCTAAATTTACTTCCTGTCGGTATTCCGAACACAGGGTTATCAAAAGGTCGTAGGCGTTGCTGGGGAGTCCAATGTATGATTGTCCACTGAATATGATGTCAAATGGCTGGGCATTTGGATATCCCGCCCCATCGTTAAAAGATCCCAGAGCTGTGGCCACATTTCTCCAAAATTGGCCTCCAAACCAGGGATGATTTTCAAAGTCGAAGTCGTAAGTATTTCTATCGATTGACACAAACCCATTATCATGATAGGTTAAATCCAACACACCGTAAACAGTTCCCTGAACAAAATCACCGTAGCCCAAAAGGCTCACCGACTGAGTTTTGCTGTTCGCAAAAATGCTAGGATTGATGTAGGTTAAATTTATTTTACTCGCATCGACTACAATCGGCAAACCGTTTCCATTCCTGTACCAATTTTGTGCTTCCTTATGGCTTAACATGCCGTCACCATTTAAATCCCAAGCTGGAGTTGGCCCATCTGGTGTCAGAACTCCTTCATACTTGTCATAGGTATATCTTTTTCTGCTACTAACTTAATTTTTTAGTTTTAATGTATAGAGATAGCTCGTGGCATCAAGGCCAACAGCAACTTCACCGCCCGCCTTTAAATCAAAGGATTTCTTTACATTGCTGTCACTTGAACTTCCCTGAATCGATAACAATATCATTCCTTTTTGGAAAGATGAAACTTTGGTAATCTCGCTTTTCGATATATATATATTAGAGATCAAACCTGTTTTTAAATCAAGTGATTTTAAAAAATAACTGACCTTCTTCCAATTCGTGTGATTGGAATTGTCTTTTGGGAAGTCTCTGACTACGAAGTAAAACTTTCCATTGATGACAGCGGAAGATTCTCCAAAGTTTTGATAGGGTAATGTTTTAATAAGCCTTTCTGTTCCTGTTGAAACCGATAAACTGACGAGCTCTTTTTTGCCACCCTTTCCCTTAATGTAAATTATCTCGTCATTATCAGGCGTGTACTGATATGTTAGAATTGAGAAACTATGATTATCGTATTTCTTAATAATCTTGCTTTCCCCTGTTCCAATCAGATACTCAACCCAGTGAGTAGTCTTCATTTCCTCTGATCCATAAGCAATCGAATAAAAAAGCTTATTACTTGAGGTTAAAAAATTCTCCACGCTATTATATGAAGTATACCAAGAACTTGGTAGGGTATCCTGTTGATGAGTAAAAATATTGTGCTTGATCAGATATCCTTTCCAATCGCCAAACACTTTTTGTTCACCAATTGAAGTGACTGCCTCTATTAGGACGTGCGAAGAATCTAACCATCCTATAGCAGGAAGTAGTGTGTTCCTCTGAATGATTATCTCTTCTTCAGTGGACATATTCTTTAACCTGACCGATGTCCCTATTAGTTTTTTCGAAATTGTGTCTACATCAGTGGCACTAAAAAGCATATAGCCGTTTTGGGAATTGAAATCACCGAAAGTCGCAAATGTGGATTGAGTGTGAATTCTTTCAGGCTTCGATTGACAAATACCTATCAATGGAATAAGCAAAAAGGCAAGTATCAAACTTAGTGATTTGCACATAACGACTACTTATTCAAATCAAAAGTCTTACTCACTCCAGCAATGTTAATAGTCACAGAGCCAGGATTGATGACAACTTGGTTAAAATTGAAAAGCCCTACTTTTACCCCACTTACATCGATGACAGCTTGGTTAGGGCCTAATGTACTTATGTCAAAAGTGGCCCCGTCCGAAATCTTAAGGTTAAGCCCCGGAAATATGTTAATCTTAATTTTCTCAGCATCAATAGTGGATATTGCGATTTGGTTATCACTCAACGTTGCCGCGTTAATGCCCTTCAATGCATCACGTGCTTGATCGGTGATGTTTCGGACGCTCTTACTTAAAGTGGAACCCTTCACATACGCATTGGGGTTGGCATTGATAAAAGAATTGATAAAGTTGAGTACCTGTTGACCATTTGTAAATTTTCCAAATTGATTGGACAATGCCGTTATATCAGCACCTGTAATTTCTCTCCCTCCTTGCGTTAGATCATCAACGTAATAATATTCTGACTCCGAGGAATTTACCACCGACAAGCCTTCTAGCATCCAATTGCCCTTCTCATCTTTAATCCCAGTTGTCGTCTGGTAGTAATGGGTAAAACGAGCCCAGTACCCACCTGTTTGTTTTATCTGGGTCTGCGACAGTGAACTATAACCGTCTCTGGTACCGCCACCAAACTCCCAATAATTCGATATTAAATCCTGATTTTCATCCCATTGGCTTGGCGCTAAAAACATGGTTGAAAGCGTGGAATACCCGCCCCCGTAATTATTATTGTACTGGGTAGTGGCTGCAGGCCGGAAGGCGCCCTGCGCCATCATGTTCTCGTAATAGGTTGAGTACTTGTCATTGATCTGGTTGTATTCACCACAGCCCCCGGTCGGCAGTGGGTCCGCCCCGTTGACATCGTTCATCACCACGGGCGAGTTGAACGAATAATTGTACGGTGTATGCGAGGCATACTTGTGCGCCATTGGGTCGACCTGGTTCATGCGGCCCAGGGCCGGGTCGTAGTTTCGGAAGTCGAGGTCGTAGACGCCTGTAACAGGATTTAATTCCGTCCCACCGTTGCCCAAAAATTCATTGGCCACGGTGCCTGTTCGTGTCCAACTATTGGTTGTCTGCAGGCCGAAGGGGTAGTACTCGTTTTGCTGGAGGATGGGGCTTGGCGTGTAGCCCATCGTCACGTCATCGAAGTAGATGTCGGTCTGAAATTGCTGTTCATTGCTGATGTACATGTAGGCATAGCCCGCCTCTTTCACGGTGTAGTTTGCCGTCATGGTTCCCGATGAAGTCAACTGCGAGTAGGCCACGTCCAAGAAGTTATAGTTTTTGTCAAAGATAAGGATTGTTGCAAAAGCTTTGGGGTCGGTGTTGTCTTTTGTTCCGTCCCCGAACGCGCCCGCTTCCATGCTCCCAAAGGTATTGATCCCGGCCGAAGGCGTCCCGAGTTCACCCTGGCCAGGGGCAGGGAGATTAAATGCCCCGAGCAAAGCAGCCGCAAAGCCCACGAGGTTGCTCGCTGTTTGTGATGGCGCATAGTACTTGGCATACGCTGTTATCTGCAGCTTGTCACCCGGCATCACGGTGTAGTTATTGGCCACCCCAACCTGACCCCCAGATGCAGCACCGTTCAGGTATTCCGAGTAGGTGCCGGTGTGCGCGTTGGTCGCCACTCCGTTGAGGTGGGAGCCAGTAGGATAATTTAAAAATTTTGTTGCCTCGGTTGTCTGGACTGCGGACTCAAAAGTGGCCGTTACGGATATTGCCGTCTGCGGAGCGCTGGTGAAAAGCACACGTGTGTTCCCCTGGTGGTCGGTGATGGCATATTGGTATTCGTAGCCCGTGGCATTTTTTGCCACGCGCCCTTCAGGAGAGGAGAAGAAACTTATTGCATTGTTGGTATAAACAAACCCGTTCACATAATCCGTTGTCGTTGTCACACCGCTCACCGTTGTGGCAGCCCTGAGTTTTGCGCCAGTGGCATCATAGGTATAAGCCACGGTGGTGCCGCTGGTGAAGGTTACCTGTTGGGGTTTGCCCAGAATATTGTAGGTGACCCCGCTGATGCCTTTATTCTGGTCTGCCGTCAGGTTGCCAAGGGTTCCATAATTGTATTCGGTCGTTGTGTTGGCCCCATCGTTAAAGCCGGCCGTGTTGCCGGAAGCATCGGCCACTTTGCTCAACTGGTTCCCTGAGGCGTAGGTGTAGGCGAGGTTGTCGATCTGCAGCGGGGAACCTGTAACGGTCACCGTTTCCAGCGACTGGTTGTAGGAAAGTCCTCGCTGGTTCTGGTAGCGCTGGAGGCCCCTGGTTGGGTCATTTAATTTAATAGGAGTTAATCCCATAAAACATCCATTAAATCCCAATTAAAAGAATATTTTTGGACATTGCCATTAGGTTTTTCCCCTTGCCAAGAAACTTGAAATCTTGTAAAAATGACACTGGACAAAAAAATACTCATAGGCTTTGTTTGTTGCACAGTAGTGCTGCTTGCAGTCGCTGTGATTTCCTTCAATAACAGCGAAAAATTCATGGACTCAAATCAATGGGTAAACCACACGCACACGGTACTCTCCGAATTTGACCAGATACTTGTTAGTTCGGTTGACGCTGAAACAGGCGCTAGGGGGTTTGTCATTGCGGGAGGTGAAAATTACCTTGAACCCTTTAGTAATTCAAAATCAAAGCTACTTGAGCACATTAAAAAAGTAAGAGAATTGACAAAAGACAATCCTTTGCAGCAGGAAAACGTTAACAGTCTTGAAAAATTAGTGGTTGCCCATCTTGACTATCTCAATAAAATAATTGAGCTGCGAAAAATGGATTTCGAGAGTGCAAAAGAATTCGATGCCAACGGAGAAGGCAAACGTATCGAGGATGAAATCAGAAAAATGATTGATTCAGCAAAAGGAATTGAACGAACGCTACTGGCAGAAAGAAGGCGGGCGAGTGAGGGCGATGCGAACAATTTCAATCTCATATTTATTGTTTTGTTATCGGCAATTGTCTTGGTACTGCTTGTCGTCTACTTCCTTATCAGGGCCAACCTTAAAGCACTTCGAAGAGCTGAATCAGAAACAGCCAATAAGAACTGGAACTTGTCGGGGAGTGGAGAGTTAATAAAGGGCATGCAGGGCAACAAGTCATTAGCCGAGCTGTCGCAAACAATTATCAATCAACTGGCAACCTACCTTAGCGCCCACATTGGAGCGATCTACATCACGGAAGAGGCGAGTAGCATTCTGAAGTTGGTGGGTGCCCATTCAATTGATAAATCCAAAAAGGAATTTCCAGTTGTCCAGTTTGGCGAAGGGATAGTCGGGCAAGCTGCTGTGGAGAAAAGATCTATTTTTCTCAACGATATTCCTGTGGACTATTTTACCATTAATTCAAGTTTTGGGGAAGCTTCACCGAAAAGCATTGTAGCTTGTCCTATTGTTTTTGAGGATCGTGTGGTTGGTGTTATTGAGCTGGGCAGCCTTCATGGATTTACCGAGCTGCAAAAACAATACTTGCCGATCGTTGTGGACAGCATTGCCATTGCCATCATATCAGCGCAATCACGGGAAAAGATGAAGGAGTTGTTGGAGGAAACCCAGCGGCAAGCGGAAGAACTGGAAGCCCAACAGGAGGAATTGAAACAATCCAATGAGGAACTACATGCCAAGACGGAACTTCTCGAAAAGTCAGAATTGGAGCTAAAAGCCCAACAGGAAGAATTGAGGCAGACCAACGATGAGTTAGAAGAAAAAGCCAATCTTCTGGAAGAGCAAAAAGATACGTTGGAGAGCGCAAAAACTGAAATTGAGATCAAAGCCCGGCAGATTGAAATCACCAGCAAGTACAAATCCGAGTTTCTTGCCAACATGTCCCATGAACTTCGCACCCCTTTGAACAGCATCCTAATTCTGGCACAACTTATTTCAGAAAACAAGAACAATACACTGGGGCAAAAAGAGGTAGAGTTCGCGAAGAACATTTACAATTCTGGAAACGATCTGCTCAATTTAATAAATGAAATCCTTGACCTCTCAAAAGTTGAGGCGGGAAAGATGCAATTGGACATTGGCGAGGCCCTGTTCCAGCACATCACCTCGAATCTTTCATTAATGTTTTCCGAAGTGGCAAAAAGCAAGTCTGTCGAATTTGAAATAGACCTAAATGAGAAGGCTCTTCCTCCTTCGATGAAAACGGACTTACAGCGAATCGAGCAAATCCTTAGAAACTTGCTATCCAATGCTTTCAAATTCACCAGTGATGGTGGCAAAGTCACTTTAAGAATTAATAAACCATCTTCAAGTGTATCGTTCAAAAGCAAATACCTAAGTTCAACCACAAATATTGTTGCTTTCGCAGTTTCCGACACAGGAATAGGTATCCCTGAAGATAAGCGCAATGTCATATTCGAAGCATTTCAGCAAGTGGACGGTTCTACGAAAAGAAAATACGGTGGAACTGGACTGGGTTTATCGATAAGCCGGGAGCTTGCGCTAGTGTTAGGGGGCGAAATTCAACTGGAGAGCCAAGAAGGAAAGGGAAGCACCTTTACGCTGTACCTGCCCATCGATTTTGATCCTTCGTTTGTTGTCGTATCAGATAAACAAATTGAAGTAATAGAGAAAACACTTGAGAAGAAACCAACAATAATCCATACGGAACAAACCGATGAAACCGATGCGCATGATGACCGTAAACATATTCAGGAGAATGACAGGGTCGTATTAATCATAGAAGATGATGAACAATTTGCAAACGTGCTTCTCGATTTTGTCAGGGGTCGTAACTATAAAGGGATTATTGCACCTCAGGGAAATACCGGTATAAGTTATGCGCGGCATTACAAACCCGATGCAATCCTTCTCGATATGAAGATGCCTGTTATGGATGGGATCCAGGTACTGAAACAAATAAAAAATGATCCCGATTTGAGGCATATCCCTGTTCAGATTATATCCGCTTACGATCAAAAAAAAGAAGGGCTAAAATTAGGGGCATTCGATTACATCAATAAGCCTGTGACAATGGCAGGTTTGCAAAGGGTGTTTGACAACATACACCAGTTCACCAATCGAAAACTCAAGAACCTATTGATTGTTGAGGACAATGAAATGCAGAACACTGCCATAAGGGAATTGATCGGAAATGGTGATGTGAGATGTTTCTCTGCCTTCAGGGGAATAGAGGCCTATGAAAAATTAGAGAAAGATACTTTTGATTGTATTATTGTTGACTTGGGCCTGCCCGATATGTCAGGATTTGAATTGCTTGAAAGGATAAAAGCGAACAATAGGCTGAACCATATTCCGATTGTTGTTTATACAGGCAAGGATCTAAAAAAAGAAGATAACGACCGTCTCAGCAAGCTTGCCGACACTGTAGTGCTAAAAACGGCTGACTCCCATGAGCGTTTGCTGGATGAGACCATATTGTTCCTTCACCGTGTGGAGTCACGGCTACCGAAAGAAAAACAAGCAATAATCAGAAAACTGCACAAGGTCGATGAAATATTAAAGGGTAAAAAAATACTTCTTGTGGATGACGACATCCGGAACATCTACTCTTTAACAAATGCACTTGAAGATGAGGGCTTGTATTGTATAACGGCTGAAAACGGGATCGCTGCGTTAGAAACCCTCAAAGGAAATCCAACGATCGATCTGGTTTTGATGGATGTAATGATGCCTGTGATGGATGGGTATGAGGCCACCGCTGAGATCAGGAAAATGGCTGAATTCACTAAGCTTCCTATTATCGCGTTAACAGCTAAAGCGATGAAAGGGGACAAAGAAAAATGCTTAACCGTGGGCATGTCGGACTATATTTCAAAGCCTGTTAATGTGGAGCAACTGCTTTCACTGATGCGTGTTTGGCTTTACCGATAACACCTTGAATGATGGGACCCTTTATCGGAACGGCCGAATACAAGGAACTTCTGGAGTCTATCCGATTTATATATGGATATGATTTTACAGATTATGCCGAACCGTCTGTAAAAAGAAGGATAATTAATTTCATGAAGAACAAAGGGCTTGGCACACTTGATAAGCTTGGAAAGCTCCTCCTTAAAGATGAAGGCATCTTTGAAGAGTTCGTTCAGGACCTTTCAATAACGGTGACCGAAATGTTTCGGGATCCTTCCTTTTATAAAAGTATGAGGGAGAAGGTGGTGAAGAGATTGGCCACGTATCCAGTAATAAAAATATGGTTGGCTGGTTGTGCAACGGGTGAAGAAGCCTATTCAGTTGCAATCTTGTTAAGGGAAGAAGGGCTATTAGAAAAATCGATAATATATGCCACTGACATCAACCAAAAATCATTGAAAGTCGCCAAGCAGGGGGTTTACTCCCTAGCGGCAATGAAGACCTATACCAAAAATTATCTAAATGCCGGTGGAAAGAATGCTTTTTCGGAATATTATACCGCAAAATACAATTCTGTTTTATTCGAAAAATCGTTAAGCCAGAATATTTTGTTCTCGCCCCACAACCTTGCAACCGATAAATCATTCAATGAATTCCAATTGATCATTTGCCGCAACGTGCTGATGTATTTTAATCAACGCCTACAGGATAAAGTGGTTGATCTCTTTTACAACAGTATGTGTCCTTTTGGCTTTCTAGGCCTTGGTGATAAAGAATCGCTTTTATTTTCTGGCCAGAAAGAAAAGTTTGATGTGATTGATAGGAAGGAAAAGATATACATCAGGTGCAAATAATTATGGAAAGCAAGATGGTAATACTAATAATCGATGACAAACCTGCGAATATTTATGCCTTAGAAAAATTATTGGAGAGGCCGGAAAGGCTTTTTTTGAGTGCACAAAACGGAAAGGATGGTTTGAAGATTGCGCTTGACCAAATGATTGATCTGATCATCCTGGATGTACAAATGCCCGAGATAGATGGATTTGAAGTGGCCAAAATATTGAAGTCGAACAAGCGAACGAAGGATGTCCCAATCATTTTTGCATCGGCCGAAAAGAAAGAGCGTCATTTCATTATGAAAGGATTTGAGGAAGGCGCTATAGATTACCTTTCTAAACCACTCGACCCCGAAGTTACAAAGGCCAAGGTTGCTGTCTTTCTTAAGATCCAATTGCAAAGAAAGGAGCTGATCGAAAAAAACCTATCCCTAGAAAAAGCGGATAGACAAATCAAAGAGCTAAATTCAGAATTGCAGAAGAATCTGACGCAATTGGAAACCACTAATAGGGAACTCGAATCATTTTCTTATTCTGTCTCACATGATTTGAGGGCTCCCCTCCGAATTTTGAAAGGCCATTCGGGTATCCTTTTGGAAGATTATGGGGACAGGTTAGATGATGAAGCTAAAAGGCTGCTGGGTAGTATTCAGGGTAATGTCAATAAAATGAATAACCTCATTGATGATCTACTTAGGCTTTCGAAGTTGGGAAGGCAGCAGGTCGAGAAATCAGAAATTGACGTTGCGAGACTTGTACAAAATATCATTAGCGAGATCGGCAGTGCTATACACCACAGTGCTAGAATCATATTGAATCCGTTGTTGCCTGTCAATGCGGATCATTCTTTGCTTACCCAGGTTTGGATAAATCTCTTATCCAATGCGATTAAGTATTCCACCAAAAAGGAGAGCCCCCAAATAGAAATCAACTGTATCAAACAGGGAGGCGAAACAGTCTATAGTGTTAAAGACAATGGCGCGGGATTCAACATGAAATACTCCGACAAACTATTTGGTGTATTTCAGCGATTGCATACGACTTCAGAATTTGAAGGGACAGGTATTGGATTGGCCATCGTTAAACGTATCATTAGTAAACATGGAGGAAGGGTTTGGGCAGAGGGAAAACCCGACGAAGGTGCTACTTTCTATTTTTCTTTGCCAAACTAGGACTTCTGTATGTTGTCCACAAATTCACACTATTCACAAAAAGAAAAAAGAACCAAAAAAGAAAAAGTACTATTACTACTATTATATCTTTTAAATTATTGTTCTGCAAGTCTAAAGGTGGTGTGAGAGCCTCTCCCCGCTAGCATCCGCTAGTGGGGCGGGCTACTCGATTGGCAGTAGTAGGGCCCTTCTCCTCGCTTCATTCGTAGCTCAATTTTTTGTCCCAAACGGTTGGTTCTCACTTTTCGTTTTAACTAAGGTAGAATTTGTACCACTGATGGCTTCAGATTGAAGAAACATTTTGACAAATTAGTTAACGTGAGGCTAATTTGATAAAATCTAACTTTAACTTATTCATTGTTTTTTTTCTTAAAAATAGAACTTATGCTTTTGCCAATTTTCTGCACTGCTTCAATTCCCTTGTTCAATGATTCTGCTGAAAAGTTACTATACTGCTCGCTACTTATGTTGTCAGCATATTGCTGAGGATAGATTACGAACCTGCTGTTAACCGCAAAGTGTTTTTCAAGTTTAACAGGCAAGTTGTCAAGTACTCCTAAATAAGTAGCTCCTTTTCTGGCAGAAACCAGTATAAACAAATCTTCATCCTGAACATTTCGTGAAAGCACCAGAAAATCTTCCCATTCCGAAAATCTTGTAACTGTAATTGATGCTATCAGTTTTGTCTTTTTGAATAACTTCTCAATTGCTTTCTCCGTTGCTTCATTGCAGTAAAGCAGAACTGGAATACTCAGTTCCTGAGCCAGTTTAGCTATCTTGGTTACCCACAACCCGAAACCGTTTTCATGTTCTGTCAAGGGTGGCGCTGCAATAACAATTCTTTTGTGCAATACCAATGGTTTTGCCAAGTGACAAATAAAGGTGGTCTTATCAGTATTGCTTAATATACTGTCTACTTTCTCGCCAATTAATTTATCAATGAAGCCTGTACGTTGAGGCCACCCCAAAACAATGATGTCGGCCATAATTTCTCGTGAAATACGAGCTATCCCACTTGCTGCATTATGGTCAATGGTTGTGATGATGTTTACTTTTGTTTCGGACGCTGAGGCTTGCCTTACAAATTCTTCCAGCTTGTTTCTCGTCTTCAGAATATTAATTTCGGCTTCACTGTTATTAGAGACCACTGAAAGAATTGATATAGGGCTTACTGATTTCTTGTCCTTAATGAAAATAGCAAGTTCGAGAAGCTTTTCTATATTTGAAGCATTTGCAATTGGCAAAAGGATGTGTTCATTGTGCCCGCCATTTGCTTTTACAAGACTGTCTGTATTATCTTCGGATTCAATCACAATCTTTTTAGCGGCTTTTTCTGTAGCAAATGAAGCAACTATGCAAGTTATTAGAATTAGTATGATGGTTCCGTTCAGGATATTCTCGTCCAGTATCTCAGCTTTGTAACCGACTAAAATTACTGCTAGAGTCGCTGCGGCATGAGCGCTGCTAAGTCCAAAAATAAGTTGTCGTTGTGCTTTGGAATATTTGAACACAAGTTGCGTAAAGAATGCAGCAAACCATTTCCCAAACAAAGCCACAACAGAAAGTGTTCCTGCTACAATAAGAGCCATAGGACCACTTAAAATTATGCTCATATCAACCAACATGCCTACGCTTATGAGGAAAAACGGAATGAATAATGAGTTGCCTATAAATTCAATTCGGTTCATCAATGCAGATGAATGCGGAATGAGTTTATTTAGGGCTAACCCTGCAACGAAAGCACCTATTATTGGTTCAACACCTGCTATTTCTGCCAAAAATGCTGCAAAGAACACTACAGCAAGGACAAAAATATAGTGGGAGTGTTTTTCGCTTTCCATTTTCCTAAAAAACCATTTGGCAATTCTTGGAATTATAAAAAACATAATAGCTGAGAAAATGGCTAATGAAACTCCCAGTCTTATCCAAAATTCCTGATTTAAATTACCTTGGCTGTTTCCCATAATTACAGCCAGAATGATAAGAACTGCCGTATCGGTTAAGATTGTCCCTCCAACGGTAATGGCAACCGCCTGATTTTTTGAGATACCTAATTTACTGACAATCGGATAAGCAACAAGCGTGTGCGTTGCAAACATACTGGCCGTAAGAAAACTGGCATTAAAGTCATATCCGAGCAAGTAATAACATACTGGAAATCCTATTCCTAATGGAAAAATAAATGTAAAAAGCCCAAACATAAGACTCTTGTTTCGGTACGATTTAAATTCGTTCATGTCCAGCTCAAGCCCTGCAATGAACATGATATAAAGAAGTCCGATAGTTGAAAATAATTCAATTGCAGAGTTTTTTGCAAGGATGTTAAATCCATGCGGACCGATAATTACTCCTGCTATAATTAATCCAATGATTCCGGGAATATTTAATCTTCTCAGGAGAATGGGGGATAACAGAATGATAAACAGGATTAAAGAAAATATCAGTACTGGATTTCCCAGTGGCAGTTCAAATTCGTGCATTAAGTGTTTAAAAAAATCTGTCATCTCGGCTCTTTATTCGTTTACATTATTCTATTCTAAATTTAAATTACTCAATTCATTTTGAGTGTTGGCAAAGTTTAAATTCTTTTATTATTTATTTTTGGCTTAGTATGTTGGCAAAAATCAAATGTGCTTGGTGCGCATTTTGAAAACATATTTGTCCTCTGGCTGGCACAGCTAAACGTTACTATTTTTTCTAGTCCAAGTTGTCCTGAAGAAGTTCACTTGTCATGTGGGAAATCTTTGTTAGTAGAGTGTCACCCCGTTAGATGACTAAATTGTCCGGGCCCTAATACTGCTAGTCGAGTCACCCTAGGGAGTTTCACCCTTAGGTTCTCACACAACCGTACGTGAAAGTCTCCCTTCATACGGCTCTTCCTGTTCAATCACAAATGTATTTCTACATTTTGGATATACCAATTTCCAGTGTGCGAATAAGTTCGGCCTTTCTTCATACTTCTTCTTAAGCCACCGCACAGATGCGAATTTATAAAGCCGCTTCTCCCACTTAACCCATTTCTTCAACCGCTTATTCAGCTGGTACCATAAGTGATGAGTGTGATAGATCCAAAATTTGCAATAGGGAGGTTCTATAATTTAACTATTTGATTATCAAATAATAGACCGGGCAAGTTTCAAAAAATTCCTTGACCTTGACACAGACGACAAAGCCCCTGACGAAAAAAACAGTATGGGCATTCCGGGAGAACCTCACACGCACAGGGCTTGTGGAAGAAGTCTTCGATCAATTCAAAAAATATTTGGAATCGAAGGGATTGATATTCAACGAAGGGCAACTTGTGGATGCAAGTTTTACGGTAGCCCACGCCAGCGCAACACGCGGTCACCTTGGCTGATGCGATAATGGACCGACTTTTAACCAACGCAAACCGCATTGAATTAAAGGGAGAATCACTACGTAAAAAATCAACTACTAACTCAAAGAAAATCTAATACCTTTACGCCATCAAATTTTAGTACGAATGGGTGGGGTCAAACCATTATCGGTACATAGGGGTCAAACGCTCCGGTATATTCAGCTTCACTTTTTGGCCACACAAAAGCGAGTAACTATATACGCTTTTGTGATCATGAATAACCATTTCCATCTCATCGGGCAAATGCTTGGCGACCACCAGCGCGAAGAGTAAATTTCAAAACAAACTGCTGACGAAATAGGATTAACGATACATCACCACCAACGCTTCCCGATGGACGGCATTGTGAACTTCTTCGAATGCCAACGTGCTAGCAAGAGCCCAATCCCACCCCGCACACTCTTATTTGATATGCGTCAGAAATTTTAATTTAATTATTTGCTTAAATAAGTAAATAATTATTAACTTTACACAATTAACTCATTACAACCAATTGAAAATATGGAAAAAAACACTTGTATACGCGTTTTCGCTGACCAGAACCAAATCGAGCAATGTCGTGAGAAGGTCTTGGCGAATAACAATTCTTTCACCCAATTGGGTGGTATTCTTTCTCTTGCAGGCAATGAAGTGAGACTTAAAATCCTCTATCTGCTCGAAGAAGAAAATGAGCTTTGCCCCTGCGACATCAGCGACATTTTGGGCATGAGCGTACCTGCTATTTCCCAACACTTACGAAAACTCAAGGATGGCAGAATAGTGGAAACACGGAAAGTCGGCCAGACAATTTTTTACTCGCTTCGGTCTGAGCACCTTAAAATTCTAAGAACCTTTTTTAAAGCTATCGATCAAATGAATCGAAAACCAGTAGAAATATGAAAACAGAAAATCAAAAAAGTTGGATATTAGGTGCGGCCGCTGCCGTGGGTGCATCCTTGTGTTGTATTACGCCTGTACTAGCCTTGTTAGGTGGTGTCAGCGGAATGGCTGCCTCTTTTTCATGGATTGAGCCTTATCGCCCTTATCTCATTGGGGCAACCTTCCTCGTATTTGGCTTCGCCTGGTATCAAAAGTTAAAGCCTCGCAAGCAGGACGAAATAGATTGTGAATGCGAAACGGACGAAAAGCCTTCCTTCTGGCAAAGCAAAACTTTTCTCGCTATCATCACAGTGTTTGCTGCATTGATGATTTCATTTCCACATTACGCACATATATTTTATCCGAAGAGCCCAGTTGCTAATGTGGTGATCGTAAAAGAGAATAACATCCAACAAGTAGAGCTGAAAATTTCAGGCATGACATGCCAGAGTTGTTCGGAGCATGTAAATCACGCCCTAGACGGAGTGCCGGGAGTTTTGGGACACATTACATCCTATGAGCAAGGTACAAGTCTTGTGAAATTTGATGCGAGCAAGGCAACGAAAGAAAAACTGGTGGGAGCGGTAGATGCTACAGGCTACACAGTAACAGAAACAAAAGAATTAGAAAATTAAATTCATACAACGATGAAAACAACTATGATTTCCCTTTTGGTAGCCACATTAGTTTGCGGTTGCTCTTGTAAAACCGCCTTTGGGCAAACACCTGGAAAACCATTTGGTACAGCTAAAACCAAAGCCGTTGAACTGACGGTTACTGGCATGACCTGTCAGGGTTGTGCCGACCATGTATCGCAGGCCCTTTCAAAACATGATGGAATTTTAAAATCAGATATACACTTTGCTTCAAATTCAACCAGTGTTACATATGATCCTGCCAAAACAAACGAAACTGAAATTATCCAAACCATTGCATCAGCAGGATACAAAGCAGAATCACATGGAACGCAAGCAAAAGAGCTTGAAGGAAAAGACGCCAAAGCCAATACCAAAAGTAATGGTCTTCTTTCCTTTTATCAGGTTCCCCTGGTATGTGCAGCCGTTCCTTCAATTGGATGCGGCAGTCGCGCAAAGCCCGTCCTTTCTGATTTTGAAAACTCACCAGCGATTGAAGAGGCCTGGCTAAATCGCAGTGGGACAGTTATCGCAGTTGTTTGGAAAATAGGAACTGATCAGAAAAATCAACAATTAATTGCATCCACAATATTCAACCGTCACCAGCTAAACGCAACCCAACTTTTGATGGACGAATATGCCTTGAACAATGAATCATTTCAAAAAAAGGAAAATTGGTTAAGGGGATTGGATATTAATAAGCTAAGTAAAGAAGAAGCTTCTATCATGGCCGATCGTCTTTTAAAATCCATCAAAGAAAAAACGAAATTAAATAGTTTAAATGAGCAGAAGCTTCGTGATAAAATTAACACTTCTTTTTATGACTTGTTCGTAAACTATCAATCGCTATCCGAGTTAAGTGATCCTCAAGTGTACAAGGCAAAGCTGGCCGACATCATATCTTTTGGTGACGGTTTATTGGGGCCCAACAATATGCCATCCCTCGAAACATTGTGGAGCGTCTGTTCAAGTGATAAGAAAGATTGCAATCATGAGGGCTGTAAAGGAGCAACTTGTAGTCAGCCAAATACTACTACTACAACTCCTTCTTGTTGCGCTCCTAAAAAAACGAATTAATGATTAATTAACTTTTTTCTCAAAACAAATAGAATGGAAGAAATTAAAAACAATACAGATATTTCAAAGGTAACACTCAACATTGAAGGTATGACCTGCGACCACTGTGCCATGTCAATAGCAAAAAGATTTGATGGCAAGAAAGGAATATCGAAAAGAGAGGTTAGCTACGGCAAGAAGCGTGGCGAATTCACCTACGATCCTTCCCTGATTACAAAAGAAGAAATCATTGATACGATCAACACCTCAAAAAGTTATCGTGTTGTTGGTAACGGTACGGAAAACGGATCAGGAAAAAATAATTTCGACTTGATTATTATCGGTGGTGGGTCGGCCGCTTTTTCTGCCGCCATTAAAGCAGAGGAATTAGGACTATCGACCTTGATGGTAAATGCAGGATTGCCGTTTGGCGGCACCTGTGTAAACGTGGGTTGTGTGCCTTCCAAAACATTGATTCGGGCAGCAGAAACCGTCTATCATGCCAAACATTCAAATTTTGCAGGCATCAAACCAAAAGGTGCTGACATTGATTTTGCACGGGTGATCAAAGATAAAAAGCAACTTGTTGCCACCTTACAGGAAAAGAAATACATGGATGTGGTAGGTGATTTTGAGAGCCTGCAAATGATCGAGGGTTGGGCAGAATTTTTGGACCACAAAACCATTTTGGTGAACGGCAAGGACAAATACACTGCTATCAAATTTATTATCGCTACCGGGGCCACTACTAATGTTCCGGAAATCGAAGGACTGGATGACATCGGATATCTGACCAATGTGAGTTTATTTGAGCTCGAAGAAAAACTCGAAAGCATCACTATCATGGGTGCCGGATATATTGGGTTAGAAATTGCCATGGCCTACAATAGACTTGGTGTAAAAGTTCGCATTATTGAATTTACAGATCGTGTACTTCGCACCCAAACGCCTGACATCAGTGAGGAGTTAGAGAAGCAAATGAAAAGTGAGGGAATTGAAATACTTCCCAACTTCCGTGCGGTAAAATTTGAAAAAGACGGAGATGCTACAATTATCCATTGCAAATGCCCTGACGGTTCGCTCACTAAGATAACAGAAAAGGGGAAGGTAGTGATTGCCACAGGCACGAAACCAAATTCTCAAAAGCTGGGTCTTGATACTATCAATTTATCACTTGGTGATAAAGGGCATATTTTGGTTAACGAAAAAATGGAAACTAATCTTCCAAACATCTATGCGGTGGGAGACGTAACCAACACACCCGCGTTTGTTTACACGGCAGCCTATGAGGGAAAGATAGCTGTTGAAAACGCATTTAGCAGTGCTGGAAAAAAAGCAGATTATTCCTCATTGCCATGGGTGGTATTTACCGATCCGCAAATTGCGGGAGCAGGACTTGATGAAGCACAAGCCGAAGCACAAAAGATTCCATTTGAAATATCCAAGTTAACACTCGACAATGTGCCTCGTGCTTTAGCAGCCAATGACACAAGAGGATTTATTAAACTTATCCGCAACACAGAAACGGACAAGCTAATTGGAGCGCGGGTAGTGGCTTCCGAAGGTGGTGAACTGATCCAGCAATTGAGTATGGCCATCAAACATGGCATTGCTGTAAAAGATTTGGCAGACAGTTTTTATCCTTACTTGACATTAGGTGAAGGAATAAAATTGGCAGCGATCACATTCGGGAAAGACGTTTCAAAATTGAGCTGTTGCGCAAGCTAAAAAGATGGTTAACGCTTATAACCTGAGGCTTTAGAAAAAGAAAGAAGCTAAAAAGTTTAAAATCTACTTCAATGAAAAAATATGATGTAATCGTTATTGGCTCCGGTATGGCCGGGATGACCATTGCTAATAAATGTGCAGGCAAGGGACTTAAAACTGCCGTCACAGATTCACGCCCCTATGGTGGTACATGTGCTTTGAGGGGTTGCGATCCTAAAAAGATATTGGTGGGCGCAACTGAAATCATCGACCGTGCCCACAAAATGAAAAACATTGGAATTATTGGGGATATAGGTATCGACTGGAAAGCACTTATGGCTTACAAAAATGAGTTTGTTGCCAGAATGCCGAAGGGTGTAGAAAAAGGATATGAAAAATCTGGTGTGGATATGTACCACGGATCAGCCAGCTTTCAATCAGAGAACACCATCAAGGTTGGAGATAAACTATTAGAAGCTGAAAAAATTGTGATCTCCACGGGGGCTAGACCTGTTACACTTAGTATTCCCGGAGGCGATCTTCCTATTAACAGTAGTGGATTTTTAGATTTAGCAGAATTACCAAAGCACATCACTTTTATAGGCGGTGGTTACATTGCCATGGAGTTTGCACACTTGGCAGCAAGAGCAGGCAGCAAAGTGTCGGTCTTCCATCGTGGGAAACTCCCCTTGGAAAATTTTGAAGAAGATATAGTTAAGCACCTGGTGAAAGCTACTGAAGAACTTGGAGTTGACCTTCATCTTGAATTCGATGTGATGGCCATTGAAAAGACTGCAAATGGTTACGTTGTATCAGCGCAATCGAATGGGCGTGAGAAAAAAATCAATACGGATTTGGTTGTAAATGCAGCGGGAAGAGTGCCAGAGTTGGACGGACTCCAACTTGAAAAGGCAAAAATCAACTACAGCAAAAAAGGTATTGAGGTAAATGAATTTTTACAGAGCGTGAGCAACCCAAGGATTTATGCAGCTGGCGATTCTGCAGCAAGTGATGGACTGAACCTTACACCCGTTGCTGTAATGGAAGGTCATGCGGTAGCGGCTAACATTATAAAAGGAAATAGTAAGCAGCCAGACTACGCAGAAATGCCTAGTGCAGTGTTTACGTTGCCTACATTGGCTGCAGTAGGTATGACTGAAAAACAGGCTAAGGCTTCGGGTATTGAATACAAAGTGAAATCCGCGTCAGCTTCTGGTTGGTACAATGCAAAACGCATTAATGAGTCAACATATGCCTACAAGGTTATTTCAGACAAGGAAGGAAATATTTTAGGAAGTCATATTATTGGCCCGCATGCTGAGGAGATGATTAATCTTTTTGCTATGGCAATCAAAGCCAAATTAAAAGTGGCTGATATTAGAAATATGGTTTATAGTTATCCTTCCATGGGATCAGATATTGGCTCGATGGTTTGATTAAATAAATTTTTATAAAAGTTATTCTCTACTGAAAAAATTTTTGAAGAGTTGGAAGATGGGTTTTGGAAGTAGCCCTTTAAATCATTTCATCTCCAAGTTGAGATGGACTATTGCGAATCGTTTGTCAATGGCTAAAGTTTTGAAAGATTGGACGTTTTTTGACACACTCTGGAGGGTAGCGTCAATGTGAGGCTTAGGTTGCGTGTTGGTGAAGAATACCAACACGGGCTCAGATGGCGATTGGTGATAGAACGTGTGGGCATGGTGAACACAGGGAAATATTGTTCATCATAAAAATAAGAAAGGCCTACTGCCTACGCTGGCAGATCGAACGGGTCGAGAGCTCTTGGCACATAAGCAAAGGTGATGACACCATTGCTTTTTTTACAATAAAAAAAAATTTTTGTTGGATTGGAGAAAACCCTTTATACTTTTGCGATTCACTAATCGATTAAAATAGTTGACAATCATGCAAGAATACTTAGACGAAAAATATTTTAATAACACAACACAAGATTACCTGATTGCAACGGGATTTATTGTTGTGGGCATATTAGTGATCCGCATTTTTAGAAATATTGTTTTGAATCGAATGCGCCACTGGGCCGAGAAAACGGAGACCAAACTGGATGATCTGCTTGTGAATGGCGTAGAACGCTTTATGCTGCCCATCTTAAATTTAATCCTCTTTTATTACGCTGTTAATTACCTGACTCTTGATCCGCGTGCTGAAAAGGTAGTTGAATATGCGACTGCATGTGTGATCACCTATTTTGGCATCCGTATAATTACAAGTAGTCTACGCACGGCTTTACTGTCCTATGTGCAGGAACAAGAAAATGGGGTACAAAAGGCAAAACAGCTTCGTGGGATAACGATCGTTATCAACATTATCATCTGGTGTGTCGGTCTTATCTTACTATTTAATAACCTAGGCTACAATGTAACGGCCATTATCACTGGGCTTGGCGTGGGGGGTATCGCTGTGGCACTGGCGGCTCAAAATATTTTGGGTGACTTGTTCAACTATTTTGTCATCTTTTTCGATCGCCCCTTTGAAATCGGTGACTTTTTGAAGATCGATGACAAGGTAGGCACGGTGGAGTATATTGGGATTAAAACCACCCGCATTAAATGCTTAAGCGGTGAACAACTGATTCTCTCAAATAGTGACATCACAAAATCACGTGTTCATAATTTTAAACAGATGCAACGAAGGAGAGTGCTCTTTAGCATTGGTATTGTATATGAAACACCCTTGGAAAAGGTTAGAGCTATTCCTGAATTGATCAAGCAAATTATAGAACAATCAACGCCCATCACTTTCGACCGCGCTCATTTTGCGACTTACGGAAATTTCAGTTTGAATTATGAGATTGTGTATTATGTAGAAAGTGCAGACTACAATTTATACATGGATATTCAACAGAACATAAACCTTAAAATTTTTGAGGAATTTGAGAAACGAGGAATTCAATTCGCATATCCTACACAGACGATATTGATGAACAAAACGTAACGTTTCGCTTAAAAAAAGAACAACGAAGAGCCGGTGAGCTTTATAGCTTTGACTATTGGTGATTTTAACAACTTTTCCCAATCATGTCCTTGGAGGTTTGTTTAATGAAATGTTGCCCAGCAGGTGAATTTATTGATGGCAACCCGAACAAATAATGGAAATAAGTTTAGACAAACACTTGCTACTTGGTGTGACCAACATGCTTTAAAAATTTTTGAGTTGGCGATCAGACGACCGGCCGGACGTTAAAGTAGCTTCACACCAAATAAGATGATATTGACTATGTTGCGTTCATATCATTTTGGTAAGTTTTGTAGTCACGGATACAGACTGTCTCTTTTTCATTACAACGGCTTTCCGTTAGTTTCCCTAATCGGCACTTAAACTAATTTATTTAGTAATACTAAGCTTTAAGTCCACCAGACATCGATTTATTTGACGGAACACCCAATGTTAAGTTTTAGGAAATACTTGATAATAAAAATTTAACCTGATAGCTTTCCAGCCTAATCACTTATTTATTATTTATTTATTTATTTATGGAAAAATTAGTTGTGAAAGGTAAAAAGGAAATCAGGATGCATCTTCTTGATTCAATGCACCAAACTATTCAAACCTTGGGAATAGTCAAACCAAAAAGAAAGTCAGAAAAACTGATTGCAAAAAGTTCTAAGAAACTAGCCGCTTTAGTTGGCAAGCAAATGAAAAAGGAACTTAAGAAGATCAGTAAATTGAAAAGGAAAACCGAAAGCAAAAAGCACAATTCTGTTGAATTAGCTTCTGCTTAGACGAGCTCAGATCCAATAATTTGTATTGGATCTTTTTAGAGTCTTCTGTAGAGTTCGCTAATATTTTCAATACTGACCTTCTCTTTCCAATCTGGGCCTATGGCGTGCGCCCACATGTGAGGGAGGTTGTAGGCTACTTTTGCCATGGCCGTAATTTGCTCTTCAGTCCAGTCTTTTGATAAGCCTTGCGGAAGGTCAATTTTGTGTTTGGCAATCATCGTTTTAAACTCTTTCACGCCATCGCCATAGTAATCTTCGAGGTGATTGAAGGCGACACAGTTGGCAT
>DAHVFH010000128.1 GCA_027317105.1 Cytophagales bacterium | reverse complement strand
GTATGAGGTGGCCAAGGAAGAAACGGAAGCAACTTTAGAACTACCATCAGCCACGAATTGGGAGGGAGTGTCCCATTGGAAAAATCACCGCCAGCAATGACCGGTGTGCCTGTGGTATTTCTATAAATCAAGAATCCACTTGCCGTAACTGCACCCCAATTAATGGTAAGGTCAATTTGAGTGTTGGATGCGGCTGCTGAAGACAATGAAGTAGGCTGACCACTTGGAGGCGAATAAAATGTAAAGGAGTTTGTTGTTTTAGGCGAAGTGGTGTTGTAATTATAGGTAGCGGCATTTGACCCATCATAGCCAAAAGGAACCAACACATAGTAATACTGGGTAGCAGCAGTAAGGCCCACATCGTTGTATGAGGTGGCCAAGGAAGAAACGGAAGCAACTTTAGAACTACCATCAGCCAACGAATTGGGAGGGAGTGTCCCATTGGAAAAATCACCGCCAGCAATGACCGGTGTGCCTGTGGTATTTCTATAAATCAAGAATCCACTTGCCGTAACTGCACCCCAATTAATGGTAAGGTTAATTTGCGTGCTGGTTGCGGCTGCTGAAGACAATGAAGTAGGCTGACCTGATGGTGGGTTGCTTAAAGTGTACGGAGCAGTCACAGTTTTGTAACTTGTGATCAAGTAGTTGTACGTGGCAGCATTAGTTCCATCATAACCAAAAGGAATAAGTGCGTACGAATACTGTGTTGCCGCAGAAACTGTGTTATCGGCATAAGAAGATGATGAAGCACTCGCAGTAGAACCGACATAAACGCTGCCGTCAGGAAGGGGACTTGCCGATGCCGGGGTATTGGCATTGGGCAAGTTTCCTGATGTAACGCTTGGCGGAGTTGTGCCTACTATTCTAAAGATAGCATAGCCAGCCGCAGCAACTGAAACATTGTTTGGTGCAGTAAAAGAGAGGTTAACCGTATTGTTTGTAACCGAAGAAACTGAGAAAGATGTCGGTTGGGCTAATGGCGCACTTGATAAAGTATAGAAAAATGATTCACCAGAAATACCAGTGCCATTACTATTTGTAGCATAAGCAACGTAATAAATCTTCGTGCCTGGAGGCAAACCAGAGACCGAGGAGGTTGAAAATGTGCCTGTTGTAGTGCCTCCCGCTGAAACCTTTGTTCCTGTCAATTCCTGTCCAGTGGTTGTAGTCCAATAAATTCCCCTATCTGAAATAGCGCAAGTACCACCACCGGTACTTGCGGCTGTTCCACCCAAAGTAGCCGTAGTAGTAGTTATCGAAGTGCTTGTAGGAGCCACAACTGACGGATTGCTCGTACATTGACCTCTTGCACTTTCAAAGGAAAGCTGGTAAAATGCAAAGACCGTACTGAAAATGAAAAAACCAAATTTTGTAGAAATCTTCATAGATGCATTAGTTATCAAGTCACAAATTGATCAATTCTTCAACTCGCCTAAAGTATTTGTCTTCATCATAAACATCGAACTCTGACCAGCCAATGTCAAAGTTCCTGAAATCAAAAAACCCCCATCGCTCGTTTGTACTACGGAACTGGGAACTTCATCTCCGCTGCCACCCAAAAAGTGATTCCATAGCATATTGCCAAACGGATCGAGACGGATCAAGTAAACATCTGTCCCTCCGTTGCCCCATTTTCCATCGGTGGTAGAAGTGGTGTATCCAGCCAAAAGAAATCCTCCATCCTGGGTTGCGGTTAGCGCAATCCCCTGATCTTGAACTGCAGATACCGTTTTGTCCGAAAGGGGCTTATTATTACTACAAGTTGGGCCATCAAAAAACAAGGCACTGCCATTGTCAACGTTCCCGGAAGGATCCGTTCGAACAAAAAAAACATTAGCTCCTAAACCGCTCGTATTCTGATAAGTACCAACGATTCCAAATCCAACCCCATTGCTTTTCACATCATTGCCAGAATAATAGGCACCATCATCCTGGCCATAATTGGCGCCATTTACCAAGGCACCTGTAGATGAGTATACGGGTAACCGCACAAATCCAGTTGCACTGGTAGCATTACTTTTTATTGCAGAAGTAGCCCAAATAATATTTCCAAGCTGAGTGGTTGTTACCGTCCTGCCATTGGCGTAATTGTAGGTATTATCTTGATTGTAGCTGTTTGTCCATAGCAGTATTAATTGGGGATCAAAAGCAGTCACTTGAGTATAGGTATTCACGTTGACTAGGCTGTTTGGATAGTTGACGGTACTGGTAGCTATATAATTTTGGTTTGCATCGATGGTTATTGCACTTCCCTGCACATCAAATCTTGTAGTATCATTGGCAGCCTTAGTGGTGTCGCCAAAGCCAGTGTCTTTAACCGTTGAACCATCTGCATCTGAAAGAATTATAAGGCGCATTTCTGTTCTGATTTTATCAATGTCTCGGCTTTGAGCAAGGTCAATCTTGATACTGTTGCCACAAATCATGTAACCATTGGTAATTGTTTGTATTGAATTGCATTTTGAATGCGGAAAGGTTTTTCGCCATTGGGTCGCCCCATGTCTATCAGTTTTGATGACCACCATTCCATAATCTGACAGGGTAGAACTATAGGTTATGACATTATTTCCGGTTACCAAATAACCGTCCGAAACTTCAATAGCAGCCGTTGCCTGGTAATTTCCAGTTCCGCCATAGAAATAAGTGAACGCGTTTAAGTTAGCCGGTTTTGCATTTTCTAAATTCGTACACGATAATACCAACGATGCAAAAACAAAAAATAAAACAATTTTTCGAGTCATTTTTTTCGGATCAATTTTTTGGGATTAAAAAAATTATGTACGTATCCAACGTTAAAATAAAGGGAGTTCAGGCTGAATATTCCGTCTATTATTTTATAATCAAACAAAAGGGCTTGGTTGTTGTATAGTGTGGCTTTGTTATTGTTTTTTAATAGGCCGTAGGAGTATCGAGCCTCAGCAAAAAAATAGCCTCCGGCCATTCTGGTTTTAAAACCTGCGCCCAACATAGCCGAAACATTAATTTTCTGTCGCAGTGCGATTATTGAAAATGTTTTCACATCGATGGCCTGATTTTCAATTCGTTTTTGGGTGCCTTGTATCGTAGAACCAAGTAGATAATCCGTAGAAATTCCTCCTTCAACAAAAGGTAAAATTTTTCTCTTCTCAAACTTTCTTTTATCGCCTAACTGGTATTGAACCAGAAGGGGAAGCGAAAGCCAGCCTTGACTTTCCGTGCCTGTACTGGTGGAATAGGAATTCGTCAGTAATAAAGATGATGAAGTATTGGTGAATTTCTTTTGCAGAAATAACAGATTTGCTACAGCCGTAAGCTTGTCGTTAATCGGAACTTCAGCCACAAACCCACCGCCAATACCAATCTTGTAGGCATATTTTGCCGTTCCATCGCTGATGGGGTTATAACTTGAAACATTAGGTTGTGTTTCGTTGATGCCAAAATTTACACCCAACCTGTAGACCGGCCGCGTTCTGAACGTTTTGTACAAACCAATGAATTCAGCTGGATCGACATCCGGATTCGGTTTGAAATAAGGATCGGTATGAAGTAAATTCAACATGGCCTCATCGGCCTTTTCAGGTTCTTCCAAGTAGATATAGGCAAGGGTCAATAAGGTATATGCCCGAACCCTATTCTCCTTTGTGAAGCCATCCGAACCCGTATTTTTTAAACACCCTTCCAGTAAAGCCGGTAACTCATGTAATCGCCCCTGTTCATAGGTGGACTGCGCCAGACGCAAAGTTTGTGCACAACTTGAAATTTGTGCATCGACACCTTTCGCTAAAAAAAAAATAACGAGTGCAACTAAAATTCTCTTCATGCTTTACTTATTGTTTGCAGGTAAATTAGAACAAGTACTCTCATAAATCAAACCCGCACAATACAAATCCCATTCATCTTTACTCATGTTGCGTTTTACCAGTGAACAAAGTTGTGTCGACATAGTAGGGATCTTGGTTGGCCAGGCTCGTATGGTTTGATTAACGCCTGACACAGTCTCCTCACGTGCGTGAATGCCCGCCATAAGCTGTTCATCATCCGGTGTAAAAGCTACACTCCAAACCCAATCGTGGTCGCTCAGCACTTGGGGCTGTTCGTTTAACGCTTTTAGATTCCATAAGCGTATAGACCCGTCTTTACTGGCTGTTGCCATAAAAAGTCCTGAAAAACTAAATTTAATTTGTTCAATCTGGGAGGTATGCCCAGAAAGCACACGCCTTACAATTCCAGTGTCGACAATCCTTACGATGCCGTATTCATCACCAACTACAATCTCACGACTGTCTGGCATAAATGTGACGGCCAATATATCGTGTTGATTTTTTAAGATAGTGTATTTTGACACAGCAAAATTATTTTTTATATCCCAAACATAAAGATCACCGTCAATGCCCGCACCTGCTAATTTGTTTCCATCAGGGCTCAAATCAATAGAAGTAATTCGCTCTTTGGTGGCAATTACCTCTTTTGCTGAGGTCAAGTCAGAATACATAATGCTCTTACCAGAATTACATCTCGCATAAAAACCCTTTCCATCCGGTGTGAAATTGATATTTTCAATATCAGACTTATACCCAGTAATTTTCCTTGGCTCACTTTTGTCGGAAAGATTAAAAAGTAGAATATAATTTGCATCTCGGTCTGCAGGGAATAACCCGCCAGCCGCAAGGAAATTGCCATCAGGACTTATGTCGAGTGAGTAAATCTGATAATCTGCAAACTGCTTTACCAGTTCACTTTTCCAGGCACCATTTTGCAAACTCCAGCGGATTACTTTGCCATCGCTTCCGCCTGAGTAAATATTAGCATTACTTTGTCTGGTTACAAGGGCGCGTGCAGCCCCTTTATTATGGCCTTCCAAACTTCGGGTAAGTGGATGATCATATTTTTTAAGCGCTGAAAAAAGCCCGTTATAGACATCGTTGTCAAAGGGATATCCATTAAACTTTGCGTTAAAGTTAAAAGCCTGCTGTGCCAACAGTCCTTCTTGCTCTGGATCGCTTAATTCCTTCGATTTTAGTGCAATCGCCTTGGCTACCGACAAATAGCGCTCACGTTCTGCCTTGTCCCTTTGGATATTAGCCTCTGCTGTTGCCTTCTCAGCTAAGATTCTATTTTTATTAGCAATTTCTGCATTAATATCGGCTCTAATCTTGGCAGCTTTAGCATCCGCTTCTGCCTTTTCAGCCCTTATTTTCTTTTCCTCGGCATCTTTTCTAGCATTGTCAGCAGCAATAGCCTCATCCCGCGCTTTCTTTTCTGCAAGTCGTGCATTCGCAGCTTCTTTTTTCGCAATTTCAGATTGCTCTGTTGCTTTAAGTTCATTCTTCTTTGCAAGAGCCTCATTACTTATAGCCAGTTGTAGGTTTTCTTGGGCAATTCCCTGTTGCACAAATGCATAAACTAAGAAAATCAAGGATAAAACGGTCATAACACCAAACACGATGGCTGTGGTTCGGGCGCGTTGTAATTTGCGCTTGGCTTCAAGTTCTTTGATCCGTTGCTCGGTCTCGAATTCTTTCTTCGAATATTCAAGGAAAATCATCGTCCGCTCAAAGGCGGGATGGTAGCGCTGTCCCCAAACTAATGTGGGCTTGTGTTTGACCTGCCAGTTAAGGGCTAACTGTAAATCCGGTGGTCGCCACAGGCCGGCCTTGCCTACCTGATACATGTTGGCCGCTTCGGCCAGTCGCAAATACATTTGTACGGCATCGGCTTCGTCATCCACCCAGTTTTTTAACCGCACCCAAATCCGCATCAAACTTTCATGCGAAATATCGATCATGGATTTTGAGCCCAATGGCAGTCCATGACCAGGTGTCAATAAGGAACGGCCTGGCTCACGGAATTTCTCAATCACTTCGATCACATCGGCTTCGCTTACATCAGCAATGGAAGCAATTTCATTAAGGCGTGTTGGCCTTCTTATTCCAAAATTTTCTCCTCGTTTCTCTGTGATCGCCTTAAACATGATCTCGCAGATGCGCTTCTGCTCATCATCTAATTCATCATAGGCTTCATTGGCATGCATGGAGAGCGCTTCGCTCATTGTGCCTATGGCCTCGTAGTGCTTCAGGTCGAGCAACTCATCTTCATAATCTTTATAACGACTCCAGTAACTCCATGTGCGCATCAGCGCATGTTGAAGAATGGGCAGTTGATCAGGATTGTCACCTAAGTCATTTAACAATTGTTGCGTCAACCGGGGAGCAATTTTTGCGTTGCCTACGGCAACCGGTCCTTCGATAGCCCTGCGTTTTTGGTCGCGGGTCATTTGTGGAATAAGGTAGTGGCTGTCGTTGATCTTGCGGGTCAGTTCAGGAAACTGGGCACAATCTCCAATAAAATCAGAGCGCATGGTGATGGCCACATAGATCGGTGAATCTTCGTAGTTCACTGCTTCCATTAACAGGTTGATGAAGGCTAACGATTCATTGACCGAACCCGGGTCAGTACTATCCTTGAAGCGGAACAATTCCTCAAATTGGTCAACCAGAATAAGATAATTTACATCCTCACTCCTGCGCGATTGTTGAATGGCTTCAACTAAACCTAAAGAGCTGCTTCGCAACAAGGTAGAAACGATCGTGCGCTTAATTTTCTTATCATCCGGATCGGCATAGTTGTAGTCCTTGGAAGTCTTGAGTAAAGACTCTGCAAGGTTTTCGATTGGCCCAGCACCTGGCCGTGTTACAACTACCTCCCAATTGGGGCTGGCATCGGTGAGGAATCCTCCATACAGGATGGGCAATACCCCACAATAAATAAAAGAAGATTTACCACTTCCTGAAGGGCCTATCACCCCTACAAATCGGCTCTTAGAAAGTTTGAGTAGTACCTCATCACTTTGGCCTTCGCGACCAAAGAAGAGATGACTTTCTTCGACCTTGAAAGGACGCAAACCCGGAAAGGGATTGTCAATTCCTATGGCGGAAGGAACACCTAGCAATTCATCTACGGTTTGGCTCATAACTTTTATGCTTTAAATTCTTGTAAAAAACTCTTCAAATTCTCCATCGACTTATTAGAGTCGGTGTTTATTAAAGTAAGATTCTGGTTTTTATAACTTTCAATGTTTCCCACACCTACCAAAGCTTTTCCCTTGATGGGTTTGTTGCGACCAAAGCCCGGTGCTTTCAGTAAGTCCAGTATTTTCATGCGCACCCACTGGTCGTTCACTTTTCCTTTATAGATAATCGCTCCATCGAAATTGCGAAGGTTATCAATGTGTTTTTTGCGTACTTCAAGTAGTTCACCATCAAAAGCTGGCAGGAGCACTTTAAAGCCTGACTTTTCCAGTTCGTGACGGATCGGTTCTACTTCCGTATGATCAATCCGGTCGTGTACCAGGTAAATGGATTTGCTGGCTTCTGATTCTGGTATCATCCGGTCTTGGGCATCCACCAGTTCCTCGCGCATGATATTTTTAAAATCTTCAAGAGGGTTTTGCAATATCTCTGCCCCTTCCTGTGCTTCTGTATCGCGCCTGATCGTTTCGATGAAAGCCTTTTGACGGTCGCTTGCATTTTTCAAGTTCTGCGCTATCCAAATCAGGCGTGAAAACTCTTCTTTTGTTGTCCGCTTCTCCACGGCAGTTTCTGCAGCCAATTTATTTTGAATATCCACAATGGATCGATCTGCGCCATCCGGAATTTCACCATAGGCACTTCCAATCAAATGAACTGAAAGCGAACAATCTTTCAGGTCTTTCCTAATTTCTCTTTCCAACTCTGCAAGACGTGTAGGTAACGTGTGGTTAGGCAAAACAATAAAGCCATGGCGCTGTAATTCTCGCTTGATTATATTACGTTGTACGGATAGGTCGTGGCCGGTCTCAGCGAGGTAAATCGATTTTCTTTTATAAATATTTTTTACGCCTGCAGTTTTGCCTTCTCCTTCTTTCAAAGTGACTAATGATTCATGAATGTCATACGCCAAATCCACCAGCTTCATCCAGTATTGTTTCTCCGCTTCCTGGCTGAAGAAATCTAAATATTCCTTCATTTCGCCTGTTTCATCATCCAATTGATACATCTCATAGCCTATGGAATCGCGAAGGCGCGGTGGTTGCTCTTGCAAAGTCAGAGGGGCTTTCAACACTTTAAAAACTTGGTTAACGGGTGAGTTCGCTGTGTTCTTATAAAAAGTTTCCACCAAATCAAGGCATCGGCCTGATTGAACAAAATCCTTGGTGAGCACCGACACTAATATGGAAGCGTTGTCCATGGCTGGGGCGGTGGCGGTGTCAAATTCTGACTTGATCACAATCACAGGTTTTGTACCCAACACTTGAAAAAGCATCAGTTCCAAAAATTTCCTGAATTGTGTTACCCATCCTTGCTCACTTTTCTTTTCAGTCTCATTATCCTTCTCAGCGAAAGTGATCAATACGTCAATGTCTGTCATAGCGAAATCGTTAGGCTAATTGTTTTTTCTTTTCGGTCACATTATGAATAAGTCCTTGCGCTAACTCATGGTGGCTTGCCAGGACAAAATAAAAATCTATCAATTCAATCTTAAAGAGAACCGAACGCTCCAGTGCTTCCACTTCTGTAATTTTAGAAACCCGGCCTTCCTGAAAAAGATCACCAAATACATCATCGGTTTTCAGCGTGACTATTTCTTCCTTGTCCTTTTTCAATCTTACTTCTCCTGAGGCTACAATTAAGATTGGAGCATCATCCGTATTGATCTTTAAAGTTTCGCGTGTCTTTAGGGTAACCGGAACGATTTTATCGGAGAGATCGCTTAAGACTTTGCCTGTTATATTTTTAAATGCAGGCAGTTTCTTGATAAACATCACCATCTCAATAAAAAGGAAAAATCCATCGTCCAAGCCGTCCAGGAGTTGATTGTTTTCGATCGCTGAGTCCAGGAATTTCTTGTCTTTATAAGGAAGCCTTTCAGAAATGGTGTTATAGGCTTGCTTATCTTTATTATAAATTACCCAAGCGGTGGTCTCTTGCAGCAACTTGTCCTGATTAAACATCTGACTAATCAGTCCCCGGCTCACCCTAAATCCATCCACGTAAGCGGTTACATGAACCGCGCAAGCTTTTGTCCACCGATTATTAAAATTAAAATCGCGGTTAAGGATGTAATTAATAGTCTGAACAGGGTTATAGCTTTCGCGGGGAAAATAAATTTGAAGTTTTTCTAATTTATCTTCCGTGGAAGAGTCATCGAGCAACGGGATAAGTTTTGGTTTCAGGTCGTTGTCTACAAATAAATCTAATAATTCTAATGCATACTGGATGCTATCAGGGGTTCCTACTTCTACATTTTCCTTTACCAGTTGAACAGACTCTGGATCATACAACAAGGAGAGTAAGAGGGTGAGGTGTTCATAATTGTCTCTGATTTCCTCGCGCAGCGCATCCCTTAAATATTCATAGATCGGCTCTTCTGGTAATTCATCCAATGCAGCAATGTTCCAGAGTGTCTTGCTCATCTCCGTATCCAATAAATCCTTCACGGCAAGTGCTTCGCGGTCTGTCGCCTGGTAGTTGATAAACCGGAGGGCGTAGAGAATTTGCTTAACAATTCGCTTATCGGGGTAATCAATTTTTTTCCACAACATTTGGAGGCCTTCTTTACCTCCTATATGCCCCATGATCTGGATCAATTTAACCATCACCAGATCACTTTGTCCCGATTTATGAAAGGCCGTATCGAGGTGTATTAACACTGGTAAACCTGCTTCTTTCAGCGCGGAGGCAGCCTGATGAGAATAGATTGGAGAGGAGAGCATCTCGGTGAGCACGTTCCAAGTCTCCTGACGTTTCACTTTTCGAGCGGTAAGAATCGCTTCATTACGAACTTTGGGATCAGCATCCCGCATTAATTCAAGTAAAATGAAGATCGTTTTGTTGTTCGTCAGTTTACGCATGAATTTGGCCGCCAACATCCGGTCGCTTTGTTTTATGGACTTACTCAGCTTCATTAATTTATCGGGCGAGATGGAAAGCAAATCGCTGTCTTCGGCCGCCCCTGCAGCCTGTGAGGCAAGACCCCTTATCTCATTATTCTCTTCCGGTACCAGCCCCAGTTCCTGAATCTTGTCGAGCGCAAATTGACGCACCATTTTTATTTTACTTTCGGAAAGTTGAACGATGGAGGATTCAAAAAGGGCAGGCTCCAATTTCTCCATTAATTTTAGGCCGTAAATTACTTTGCTTTCGGCATCGCTTTTTACTTCTTTGTCGAGCACACTATCCATGGTATACTCCTTTACAATATCTTTCTCTACGGCTTCCTTGTTTTTGATTAAGGAAGATTGCAAGGTTTCGCGATAGCCCCTATACATTCGGTTTGCCACAAAATACCAGATGATCACCAACCCAATGGTAAACGCAGTAACAGATAACAGATTGAAAATGGGAAATTGATTGATCACCACGATCAACCCTCCTGCCACCGTACTGGCAAGTGCAAAAACAAAACCTTCAATTTTCGTTTGGACGTCAATTTTTAATGACTTGTCTATAGGCACGTAAAAAAACTTAAACACTGGCGTGTCAAGGGCATCGCGCAATGAGTTGAGTAAAAGCTTGCTCATTGCAATGGCCAGGAAGAAGTAAATTATTGCGCTTTTGCCTGAAACCAATACATCGAAGCCAAAGAAAGATCCTAGCGCAAATGCAGCAGTTGTAAAAAGAATCAAAACCATCGGGTTAATAATCATAGCCACCCGCAATCCATAATCCTCCACAATACGATCGGTGATAAAGGTGGTAAAGACAAAGCTGAGGATCACAATTGTACCTTCAAAAAGACTAAGGAAACTGGCAAGGGAATCATTATCAAGGTACTCAACGGTAACTGCGTTGTAAAAGGAATAATCAACAAACCGAAGGGCGGTCAGCGAAACAATGATAAAAACGGCCAATACCATAATGTATTTGTTGGTGAGGAACTCACCAATAGAAAGCTTTTTGATTTCGGATTCAGCAATGGCAGTTGAGCTTTCACCTAAATACCTACGACTGAGTATAAAAAAAACAATGGTATAGGCAATGATGCTAAAAAGTGCAATCGTGTAAAGGGTTTCAACTTTTACACCTGAAGCCAGTAAAACCGGAATAGTAAAAAAAGCAATAAGCGAAGCAATGTCTGTGCCCACATCCACACTCCCAATAAGTCTTTTCCCATCGCGAACGTTAAACATCCTCCCAAACGCACCCCAAAAAACGAGTTGAACAAGAAAAGTAAAAGGCAAGATTAAGGTAAAGCCAAACTGGTAAAGCAATTTAGCATCTTGAACAAGATTGCGGCTGTACTCAATAAACCCTGTAAAAACAACCACGAGTATAAGGTTGAACATGGCCAAAGCAGAAAATGAAATCCGGCCTTGCAAAAAATTATATAATACGGTGGCGATGATCCCGAATACCCCAGAAAAAACCAGCACAATTGGAAGGTCATTCTTTTCGCTAAAGTCGGGCAGGTTCAGTAAAAGCGTAGTGGCGGCAACTGCAAAACAGGCCAGAAACAGTCCCATTAAAAAACTCATGATGAGCAATAAACCCACTGGCCCAGTTTCATTGGGCTCTACATCGAGCATTTTCCACACGCGGCTTAACATTGGTTTTTAGGTTTAACTTTTAAAGTTTAAACAATTTACCGAAAAAAGCAACAAAAGTGAAATTATAATAACATGTTTGAAAATCAAACACACAAAGCCAAATATCTTTATTAAATAGTTTTTCGGTAATTGTTCATAACTTCGACTAAATATTTAATAATCAATTTTGTCGTTTGTCGAAAATTCCTTGCATTGCAAGGAATTGACACAAATAGAATTTTTCTCGCGATCACAATAATCTTTCTTGCAAAAAATGAAAATAACCTCCCTCCCTATCTATTTATCTAGCGCTGCCTTTTTGTTTGCTTCGCTAACAGCTTTTGCTCAGGATACCAAGAAATTGGCCGAAGCACAGAAGCTTTTTTCGTTCAAGAAATTTGATCAAGCCTTACCCTTGTTCTTGGAAACCCTCCAATCGGGTGTGAATGATCCGCTCGTTTTTTATCAAACCGGAACTTGCTATGACAAAGCACAAAGCATTGATGATCAAGTGAAGGCGATTCCGTATTTTGAAAAAGCTTCAAAAGAAGGTAAGGGGCTACCCCTATCTCTATCCTATGATTTGGGTCAGCTCTATTTAAAGAATGAGCAACTTGATAAAGCTTTGGAAACATTTATGGCCTACAAAAATTCGGTAAAAGCCGACCTTAAGGCAAAAGCTAAGGCTGAGAAGGCCATAGAAGAATGTCACAATGCCATTGCCCTTATGGGAGTTCCTCGTAATTTTACGGTGCACAGCTTTTCCACTTCTGTAAATACAGCTTACACAGAATATAACCCAACGGTTTCTGCGGATGAAAGTGTAATTGCCTTTACCGCTCTGCGTCCCAACACCGGACGCACCCGTTCAGCAGATAAGTTCATCGAAGAAGTCTACGTCTCGTACAACAAAGCTGGCGCGTGGTCTAACCCAGTAGCCATTCCTATTTCAACGGACAAAAATGTGGGAACAGCAGGGATTTCGCCTGACGGCCAAAAGATGTTGATCTTCATTGGTGGAACAACTGACCCGGGCAGCCTTTATCAAATCACGAAAGATGGAGAGGGCTGGTCGAAACCAAGCCTGCTTGCCGGAAGCATCAATTCACCAGCGCTGGAAACCACTTGCAGCATTACCCCTGACGGAAAGACAATTTATTTTGCTAGCAATCGAAACGGTGGCAAGGGTGGGCTTGATATTTGGAAAACTGAACTAAAAGCCGATGGCAAGTGGAGTGCGCCTTTAAATCTAGGCCCCGAAATCAATTCCCCTGCTAACGAAGATGCGCCTTTCATACACCCTGACCAAAAGACTTTATTTTTTACTTCGGATGGTCATAATACCATGGGAGGCAACGATGTCTTCAAATCAAATTTGGTAAATGGGAAGTGGACAAAGCCTGAAAATATGGGTTACCCTATAAATACTACTGCCAACGACAATTACTTCACCTTGTTGGCCGATGGAAAGCGAGCATATTTTTCTTCAGATCGAAAAGGCGGGCAGGGTAGTCAGGACATATATTATATTGACATGCCTGAAAACGCAACCACCGTTCCGCTTACCCTGTTAAAAGGAAAAATCATCAACGCAGAAACCGGCAAGCCGATACCAACGAAAATGTATGTGATTGACAAAGACTCTAAAAAGCAAGTAGAATTTGTTTACAATCCCGATCCGAAAACCGGAGATTATTTGATCATCTTACCCCCGGCCAAAAACTACGATGTGGTGATTGAATCGGAAGGCTTCCTACCCTATACACTGAATGTCAATATTCCCAATCAAGATTATTTCTATGAATTGTTCCAACAGATTAGTTTGAAAACCATCAAACAATTTGATGTTGTGGTCGGGCAAGAGGTACTTGTAAAAAATGCTTTCTACGATACCCAACAAAACGTAAAAAATGATTTACGTAAAACACACGAGTCGCAATTGGTAAAAAGCGGAAACGTTGATCCCTATGACATGATGCTCGACCTGATGGCCGCCAATGATCAGGAAGGAATCAACTATTTGGTAAGTTTAATTGAACAACAAAATCCTATTGAATCGGTAAACTTTAATGAAAAAGAAAATTCTAAAATTGAAGTGGCCTCGCGAACCTACTATTATGATGAAAGTGATGAAAGTAAGTTCGAACAAAAAAAAGTAGAAGGAAAGACTGTGTTTTCATTGCCTACCATGGTAGTCACCGAAGAGGCAAAACAACAGAAGAGTGCAATTGCCAAATCCGCTTCACACGATAAAGGTTTACTAGACAAATTCGTAAAAATATTTTTCGACCAAGGCAAAAGTGATTTGAAAGGTCAATACGATGTTCAGCTTAATGATATTTTGAAGGAGCTTAATTCTAATCCCGAACTCGGTATAGAGATTTCTGGTTTTGCCTCCGCTGAGGGTACGGAAGAGGCTAACCGTGAGCTTTCTAACAAACGAGCCATCGCTGTACTCGATTATTTCAACCATCAAGGTATTGTGCGTAGAAGGATTGTTGCCAAGGGCTATGGCGCAACCAAAGATGAGACTGTTTCGAAAGAAGAAGGAAGAAGAGTTGAGGTAAGAATTATTGCGGTGAAGTAAAGTCTAAAATAAATGTTGGAAATCAGTGCTCAGTTTTGGTCGCTGGACTCAGGGGCTGTTGCTTGAAAGTGCTCAACTTAGAAGAATTTTAAAAGCCATCATCCTCCTTCTTCCCTTCTGTTTTTTTTATAGGTGGTGGATTCACTTTAGCTTTCTTTTTAAATAACCCTCCAATTCCCTTTTTCTTTTTCACTTGGGGCTGCGAATTACTTGTGGTGGTCGAATCGGTAGGGGAAACTTCCTGACGGGCAACAGTGGATGAATCACTTTTAACCTTTGGTTTTTTCTTAAAGATCCCAAACAGTTTTTGAAAAATGTTTCCTTTCGCTTTTCCTGCAGCAGCTGTGGCTTTCTTCTCTCCGTCAGCGCCTTCCATGGCCAACCGAACATCAGGCAATACTAAGACATCGCGAAAATACCACATGTAATTATCCTGGTCGACATTGAATTTTTCCTTTGCTTTGCTGATGACATACACGCCATCTCCTCCTTGATCTTCTGCGCGCGGGGTGGCGGAAACGGTTAGGGTATCTGTTATACTTCGAGCTGCGCTATCAAGGGCTTTCTTGATGTCCAACGAATCTTGATCCTTCTTGGGATAAACGGGTTTCATCGGCACGGTTTGCAACGCGCGCAAAGCTTTTTTATAGGTTTTGGGCGACAGCAGCAGGTACCTGCCCTTTTTTACGCGCCTCTGGAAAGGCAGGGCCGGGGCTTGAATTACTGCGCTTTTATCCCAACTGGAATCACGTGCCGGCAACGTGAGGCTTTTGCTATTGCTCGCCAATACTTCTTGCGGCTGGTTGTTCTCGTTGTATAAAACAAAAGTATTTTTCTCGACCGACTTATCGAAGATGAAGGCACTTTGATAAGCAGGGCATATCGTACGCTGCACACTGCAGCCCATTAGCGCGAAGACGCACGCAAGACAGAAGACTAAAGCCCGAGTCATTCCAATGTGGTGATCACAATCTGTAAAAGTAAAAAATTAACCTAAGTAATCCGAAAGATGTGAAAAATGCTACGGTATTACAACATTTTGAGAACCGGGTCACTTCTTAACCTTGGATTTTGATTTCCCTCGTTCACTCTTTAGTGCCACCAGATTGTACGATTGATCTATCCACTCCTTTAGCGAACGATCAGGAATGCTACCATCCATAACCACGGTATTCCAATGCTTCTTGTTCATGTGGTAGCCAGGTAGCACCGCCTCATAGTGCTCTCGAAGTTGAACGGCCTCTTCCGGCAAACATTTAAGATTGATGCTTTCAAAACTATCTACATCGGTGAGCGCAAACATTTTTCCAGCAACCTTATAGACGAGGGTGTTAATTCCGAAAGGAAACTCTTCGGTTACCCCCTTCTTACTCAGGCAGTAATCACGAAAAGATTCAAGATTCACAACAACCGTTTAAGGATGATGTAAATCACACCTAACAAAAAAATAACGATCGAGATTTTATTAACCCCATGCATCATTTTTATGTTGATATTGGAAGGACGGTTCGGATCTTTTTTTCTAAAAAAATAGCCACCCACTTCGCCTAAGGAGAAAAATTCTTTAAACGATAATTTTTTCTTTTCACTTTGTTGATTTTCCATTCTCTTAAATTTTAACAGTCTCCTGAAGTTCTATCCAATTGCTATCTTCTTTAATTAAATCGATCAGTTGATCTACCGCCTGAGCCGAAGGCACATTTCGTTTTACTACTTCTTTTCCACGATATAACGTGATGCGTCCAGGGCCAGAACCGACATACCCATAGTCAGCATCGGCCATCTCACCCGGGCCATTTACTATACAACCCATAATCCCGATTTTAATTCCCTTCAGGTGACTGGTACGCGAACGAATCTTTGCGGTCGTCTCCTGCAAATCAAAAAGGGTGCGGCCACACGATGGGCACGAAATGTATTCTGTCTTCGAAATCCTGGTCCGCGTAGCCTGCAAAATATTAAACGCTGTTTCGTTCACGATCTTATCTGAAACGCCATTTAAAACATCAAGCATAACACCATCGCCCAGGCCGTCAATCAATAATCCACCGACATCGGTAGCAGCGTATAGTTGAAATTGCTCCATAAGAAGCATGTTGTAGGAGCGGTTAATGATAACCGGTGTCTTGCAGGAGCGCTCTATCAACTCCACGAACAATCTTCGAAGTTCGGCCAGGCCGTGATCATTGCTTGTCAAAATAATCAATACTGCCGTTGTATCAGATTGAAGTTTGGTCACCAAATCATTCGTAACCTCGGCCAACTGAACTTGAACAAAATTCAAATGAGGAGAAACTTCATTTGAATTTAAATATTGAACACCAGTAAATAAAGGATAAGCCCTTTCGCTATTCTTATTGTTGAGCCACGAACCAAAGTTGTAGATAATTCCAAGGGTGCCTGGAATATCAAAATCTATATTTCGATCGCCCACAAAAATAAAGTCGCAGGCCATGTCGCTAATGTTCCATTTATCTAGTGGAACAGAGTAATGATAGCCCAAGGAAAAAAGCGAAGCCGGGGTAATTTTTTCCTTGTTGGAGAGATTAGCTATTACCCTTGGAACCTGATGGCCACCAATATTAACTACTTCATAGGTAAGTCTTCTGTTGTAAGCAAATGGATTAATGGGATAATGCTTTAGCTCAGGAATGAACAGGCTTGCCTTTCTATTGACATACCGATCTGCCAATTGTTGAGCCACCGGAACTTCGGCCTCGGGCTCCTCTGTTAACGACACCCGAATCGTATCCCCTAGTCCGTCTTCCAGCAAAGTGCCAATTCCCACCGAAGATTTTATCCGTCCGTCTTCGCCATCGCCAGCCTCCGTAACACCAAGATGCAGCGGATAGGGTTGAAACTTTTCTTCATCCAACTTTTGCACCAACAACCGATACGCCTGGATCATCACCAGTGGGTTGCTGGCTTTCATAGAGAGCACAATATTATAATAATTTAAATCTTCACAGATCCGTAAAAACTCTAGCGCACTCTCCACCATTCCAAGTGGGGTATCGCCATAGCGGCTCATGATGCGATCGGAAAGGGAGCCATGGTTCGTGCCTATGCGCATGGCTGTGCCATATTCCTTACAGATCTTTACCAGTGGTGTAAACTTCTTTCGAATCCGTTCGAGTTCTTCATCGTAAGATGCATCGGTATACTCAATTTCTTCAAACCTTTTTTTATCGGCATAGTTTCCTGGGTTTACCCTGACTTTTTCAACAATACGAGCCGCGAGTTCGGCTGCATTTGGGGTAAAATGGATATCGGCTATCAGGGGCACTTTGTAGCCTCTTTTCCTTAGTTCATCTTTGATTACCTGAAGGTTTTGCGCTTCCTTGATGCTTGGCGCTGTTATACGAACGTATTCACAACCTGCCTCTACCATCCGGATCGTCTGCTCAACCGAACCCATCGTGTCCATGGTGTCAATAGTCGTCATCGATTGGATGCGGATAGGGTTATCGCCTCCCATCGGCACATCACCTATCATGACCTCCCTAGTTTTCCTGCGGCTATATTCGGTTAAACTATTGCAGTATATACGCGATTTTAAAGTATTAATTGTCACCCGTCTTAATTTAAAGCATCAACATTCGCATCGGATATATTTCTCTTCGATAGGGATTCAGGACGAGTCCACAACTTTCCAGTGCGGTAGCACCCAGCAAAGGCTCGTCTCCTTCTTCACCAAAAACGACAGGAGCAGAACCTCCTTCGCCTTCATATTCAAAATAAGCATCTCCCACTGTCCTTGTAATCTTAGTGCCATCGGTCAAATAAAAATCCATCGTCTTATACGGAACTATGCCCATTTTTTCCAATTGTACCTTCGGCACTAAACTATAAACCGCCCCAGAATCGATCATAAAATCAACGATTATTTTTTCCGGTGACGAATATGAAGGTTTTACGGTAAACTTTTTTATTGTGATGCCCAAATTTTTATAATACTCAAAGTTACGCATTTTTGGATTCTGGATATCAGCAATCAGCATCATTTCCGATGCAACACCCAGTGCTCATCATAGAAAATCGTTCCGGCATCGACCAGCTCCCGTACTACTTCGATAAACAACTCTTTGTCTTTTGGGGAGACAGCCTTCTCTAATTCGTCAACCGGCAAAGGCTTTTTATTAAGGAGGTAGTGGATTTGCTCCCCATAGTCCTTAAGCATACTTAAATTATCTTTCTTTTTCTTATCGATGCAGACATCACATATTCCACAGGTTTCATACGTGATCTCGTCAAAATACTCCTGAATCACTTGCATCCTGCAACGGTGCGTTTGTTCAGTATAATTGATCATCGCTTCCATCTTGTCGAAATGAAGTGTTCTCCGCCTATCCATTTCCTTTTTATCAATCGGAAGATGATCGGCATCTTGACGAGGCAACACAAAGACGATCTGGGGCGAATTGGAAGTGGGTTCGAAAATCAGAAGTTGAAGTCGGTGGAGCTTTTCCAATTCTAATTTAACTTCTGGCAAACTCAGCTTTAACGCACTGGCCAGATGACCTTCAGAAATAGTTACAAAATCAGAAAATAGTTCAGCGCCATACAATCGCAGGAGCGACTTGACGATCGGATCAAATCGAGCATTGGCTACTTGAAACTCATAAATCCTTTTTTTATCAATTGTAAAATGAATCCGCGAAGGTCGGTGAAAACCTTCATTTAATTGCACCAATCCAAACTCTTCCATTTTTTTTAATGCTGGATAAACGGCCATTGGCTTCAAATTGAATTGCTTGGAAAATGAATCGAGATCAAAATCGTAAGCCTCACCCTGGCTGCTCCCAATGGCAAGCTGGTAGAAATTTGCAAGTGCCTGATAAATTTTCTTTACATAGTCGAGACCGGGTTGTGCCAACTCCGTTTTATTTCTGAGTCCCAGCACATCCACTTCATGAAAGATAATGGTCGCGTAACTTCGCTTACCATCGCGCCCTGCCCTACCCGCCTCTTGATAATAGGATTCCATATTTTCCGGCAAGTCGAGATGCACTACTGTGCGAACATCGGGCTTGTCGATACCCATGCCAAAGGCGTTCGTGGCGACCATAGCACGGACATGATTCTCTATCCACTCTTTCTGTCGCTTCGATCGCTCTTCGGCATCTAACCCTGCATGATAGAAAGTGGTTGGGATTTTGTTTTGGATCAAAAGCTTGGCAATCGACTCAGTCGCTTTTCGCGAACGCACGTAAACGATAGCCGCGCCAGGCACCTTCCTTAAAATTTCTAATAATTTCTTCTCCTTGGTCTCAGTCTTCCGAACCACCAGAGAGAGATTTTCACGCGCAAAGCTTTTTTGAAAAAGGGATGGATTTTTTAGTTGAAGTTTTTCAATGATATCATCCCGAACTTGTTTGGTTGCCGAAGCCGTTACTGCCATGAACGGCACAGTTGGTTTAAGTTCGCGCAACTCGGCAATCAACAAATACGGAGGGCGAAAGTCATAGCCCCATTGTGAAATGCAGTGCGCTTCGTCAATGGCAATCAGGTTGACATTCATTTTCTTAAACCTTTCTTGAAACATTTCAGTCTGCAAACGTTCAGGGGAGACATAGAGGAATTTCTCTTTGCCATAGACACAATTATCAAGGGCGATATCAATTGCCATTCGGTTCAAACCGGAATGAACTGCTGTAGCCTGAATGCCACGCTTCTTTAGTTGCTGCACCTGGTCTTGCATGAGTGCAATAAGAGGAGTAACTACAATACAAACGCCCTCTTTCATCAACGATGCCACCTGAAAGCATACGGACTTTCCCGCGCCAGTGGGTAGAATTGCCATCACATCTTTGCCATCCAGAAAAGAAGATATAATTTCTTCCTGTGGCGAACGGAACGCGGAATAGTGCCAATACTTTTTTAAAACTTCGAGAGGAGCCAAGGCTGTTTGCTTTTTCCAAAGGTAAAAAGGAATGTGCTTGAGAACACAACGAATTTACGAGCAATCAAAATGATGGAGCGCCTCCCAAATCTTAGTTTCTCACGAAACGTTCCTACGGAACGTTAATTTACTACCTCCTTCTTTTCTACCCACCAACTCGCTCCTATCGGAGCGTTGGGTGGGTAAAATCAAAAGTAATGATCGGAAACTCGTTCCGTAGGAATGCATGGTGGCATTTCGATATTTTAGAAGGACGCAAATATTTTCGCGTCATTTATTTAAGGTTTAGGTTTTCTCACAAGTCGCTTGAGTTCTTTCTCAAAACGAAAAGTCAGAATTATATTATAACTCACTCAGAAGTTCTTGAGCAGTTTTCAGTTTAATTTTTCCCGCCTTATGCATGCGAACTTGCTAGGCTGATTCTTTTAAATCCTCCCAAAGCTTGACGGAAGAGGCTACCATTGGCTTTGCATTTTTTACAAAAGTTCGGGAACTCTTTGAAGTTCTTCAATCAAGTCAAAAGTCCAGATAATTTGATAATTTTATCTTTTACCCTTTGCTTTTGTTCTCTGAAGAAGCCGTCAAAGTAGTTCTTATAGAAAATAATCGTCCGCTGTTTCTTCTTTTTATCCACGTGCCAAATAGAAGAAAAGTTGCCCGAAAGTGAAACTTTAAAAAATGTCTTTTTTGTCGAATTTTAATCGGTTTCAACGCCTCTGTCCACGGAGATGGGTGGCTTGCCACCAACGCCCTGTGTTTATTGCGTGCTGAGATTTTGAAAAGTGCTCTTGCCCCGGCACCAAGCGAAATTAAGAACTGATGTTACGCACGAAGATATTAAGAAAAGAAAACTTTGAATCAACTACTCACGCAGCATGTCGTTGGTCAGGCGACACAACGACAACTGACCAACACTAACTTGGGGTTGCAATACGTCAGGTCGGAAGACCTGACGACACGGTAATAATGGGTGGGCTCGCGTTACAAACGCGCCTACAAGGGGGCGGCAAGTTCTGAATCTAATCAAACTCAGAAAATTAGATAAGGTTACTAACTTGCCAAAGCTTACTGTTGATTTAGCCGGCAAATGGAGGTTGGTGGGACAGGCGCCAAAGTTACCGGCTTTGTTACTTTACGGCCTTAACAAAAAAATATGAACTTCTCTTATAGATTCTATCCGACCCTCTTGTTGCTTGGTATTTTCTTCATGCCATGTATGCCTGAAAAAACTAAAGATACGGTAAATACTAAAACAAAGGTTGACACTTTACACGAAAAACAAAGTATAACAGGTAGCGTGTTATTTAGAATTAAACTTTCAGATTTTTTTGTAAATTCAAATAATGAAAAGATAAATTCATTAGATGATTTCAGAGGTTATGTTCCGGTCTCTTTTTATGAGAAAGACGGCTATTTCTACATCCCGAATCGGTTAGATAATATAATCTATAAAATTGATCCCTCGGGTAAAGTTATTGAAAAGCTTCGCACCCCTGACAAATTTGATGTTATTGAATTCTACATTACAAATGAAGGAAAAAATTACATCGTAAATCCAGATAGTGGGTTGTTTGTCTATAATAGTAAAGGAAACATCCTTTTGACAGAAGATAAGAGCATAGTTAGCTTGGCGCCTTATGCTCCAAATGACAATATACTAATGATTGGCAAAACAGGAGTTGAGGGGAATCTTTTTTTTACTGATATAAAAAAAGTGATGAAGTATCCTTTTGCCTGCAAGGCCAACTACTGTGACTATTACTTCAATGATAAAATCTTACTTGAGATGTGTTACGAAGAGTTTACAACTACAGGACTGAAAGAACGTTCAGTCTTTTTTAAAGAGTATGCTTTGCAAAGTAAGCGAACGGTGAAGTACAATTACTTTTTATCCGAGAAATTTCTTATTCGGGATTTACTTTGCAGGTGGCACCCAGTTGTTGGGGAGTAGTTCGTGGAGTTTATTAACAGGATGTGAAGGAATGCGGGAGAGGATATC
>DAHVFH010000107.1 GCA_027317105.1 Cytophagales bacterium | reverse complement strand
GATTTGATGCTGCGTAGCGCTTCAAGTTCTTCCTTGTTTTTTGCCAACATAGCGGCTTTGATGTCATTGTCAATTTTTAGTTTCAGGCTCATGGTGTTTGTACATTTGTTTTGCGAAATTAATACGAACTAAAGAATAATGACACGTCTTTCAGTAAACATCAATAAGATTGCCACATTGCGCAACGCCCGGGGAGGCAATAATCCCGATGTGATAAAAGTGGCAAAAGATTGCGAGCGCTTCGGAGCGCAAGGAATTACCGTGCATCCCCGCCCTGATGAACGACATATCCGATATGCAGATGTTGTACAATTGAAAGAAATTGTGACCACGGAATTTAATATTGAAGGGTACCCGGATGAGCGGTATATCAACCTAATCAAGGAGACAAAGCCAACACAGGCAACCCTTGTGCCGGATAAGCCAGATGCCATTACCTCTAATGCGGGATGGAATACATTGAAAAGTGAAAGCTTTCTATTTGAAGTCATCGCTGACTTGAAAAAAACGGGTGCCCGAATTTCGGTATTTGTCGATCCAAAAATGGAGATGGTAGAGGGCGCAAAAAAAATTGGAGCTGACCGAATAGAACTGTATACGGAACCGTATGCTTCATCCTATAACTACAACCGATTAGAGGCAATTAAGCCTTATATTGAAGCTGCTGCATTTGCAAACCAACTCGGCTTGGGGGTTAACGCTGGCCACGATCTTGACTTGAGCAATTTGAGATTTTTGAAGCAATCCCTACTGCATTTGGATGAGGTATCAATTGGCCACGCCCTTGTTTGTGACGCACTTTATTTGGGTCTGGAAAATACTATTCAGCTTTATAGACGTGAATTAAAATAGTTTGCATTTAGATGCCAGGAAGCCATTTTTGAATTCTTCCAAATGTCCAGGTACCTAAAAGTGCGCACAGTAAGGTTGCAATTGTCACAAGCGATCCTGTTCCAATTTGAGAATATAAAGGCCCAGGACAGGCTCCAGTCAATGCCCAACCAAATCCAAAAATCAAACTACCGAAGATGATGCCCGGATGAAAATGCTTTTCGGGCTTTTCTATTAGCTCACCGTCAAGCGTTTTCACGTTTGCTTTTCGAAGTATGTAAAGCGAAATAGCCCCAACAGGAATAGCGGTCATGAAAATTCCAAACATATGAAACCCTTCGAAGCGAAACATTTCTTGTATTCGAAACCAGGATATCGCTTCGCCTTTGGTGAGTGCTAAACCAAAAACAATTCCAACCAATAAATAGCTTAGATTTTTCATAAAGCAAGAATGTAAGGAAGCACAAAGTGTGCAAATAGAATCCCTCCGAGGAAGAAAGATGCGGTGGCAACTAATGATGGCCACTGCAATGCCGATAATCCTAAAATGCCGTGACCAGAGGTACATCCTTGAGCATATCGGGTGCCAAATCCAACCAAAAAGCCGCCAACGATCATTAACAAAAAACCTTTCAAAGAAAGAAGCACTTGCCAGTTGAATATTTCAACAGGCATTAATCCGTTTTGAGGAGCGATGCCAAATGAAGAAAAATAGGCAATGGTTTTTGACGATATTTCAACCGGATTGGGATTCGCGAATAGCCATCCGCCAATTACGCCTCCTAAAAATAGGCCGCCTACAAAGAAAAGACTCCAGCTTTCTTTTTTCCAATTGTATTGAAATAGCGGAATATCAAATGAAACACAAGCCGCACAGATATGCCGCAAAGTGGAGGAAATGCCTAATCGCTTATTGCCTATCCATAATAAGGCCGGGACGGTAAGCCCAATGATAGGGCCAGCAATGTACCAAGGCCAAGGTTTGTATAGTAAATCCATAGAATTAAATGAACTTCAAAAGTAAACAAAGAGCATTAACATTCAAGTTCCCGGTGATTGTTAAAAATTCCTAACAAGAATGAAAAACGATAAAAACACTTTGATTTGTCGCGGAAAAGACGTGTCTCTTTTTGTTTACTCAACTTATTTCGCGTTTGCTTTGTTATTTTAGCACTTTCAAAAACGAATCATGCTTTTACGAAATCTAGTTACCCTGCTCGTTTTATATCTTATCGGGATTTGCCCTCTTTATGCGCAGGTTTTGAGACCAGCAAAATGGACGACACAAACTTCGGCCACAGCCGTGAATGCAGGAGATGAAGTAACATTGATCTTTCGTGCCACCATCGAAAACAATTGGTATCTCTATTCATCTGAATTTGCTTGTGAGGACGGCCCAATTAAAGCAAGTTTCACTTTTCAACCGGATAAAAGTTATGGATTGATCGGTGGAATTGTAGCGATCAACCCGATTGATAAGCACGATAAGATTTTTGAATGTGATGTAAAGATTTTTAAAGGAACAGCAGAGTTTCGTCAGAAAATAAAAGTACTGTCTTCGCCTTTGAGGATTTCAGGGACTTACGAATATCAGGTTTGTACCGAGCTTACTGGCCAATGTGTGCCGGGCGATGGGGAATTTTTGTTTGATAAAATAAAAGTTACCGGTTCAAAGTTACCGGTTACCGATTCCAAGCCTCAAGTTCCAAGCCCCAAACCTCAAGCGCCACTTGATAGCACAAGTGCTCAACCACCTGCAACGATCAACCAACCACCAGCGACCATCGTAGGCCCTCAACTTGACCCAGCTTTGGTTCAAAAAGATGTGACGGGAAAATCGCTGTGGGGTTTTTTTATTCTTGCATTTCTTGCCGGCCTTGCCGCCTTGCTCACGCCTTGTGTTTTCCCGATGATACCGATGACCGTAAGCTTTTTCACCGGAAGAGGGAATAGGTTTCAAGCATTGATGTACGGTCTTTCTATCGTGGTGATCTATTCGGTAATAGGCGCTGTTCTGGCACCACTCATGGGTCCTGAGACGGCTAACCAGCTTTCAACCGAGTGGATTCCAAATTTGATTTTCTTTTCGGTTTTCATCGTATTCGGACTTTCTTTTTTAGGGCTATTCGAAATTACTTTGCCCGGAACGTTCATCAACAAAGTAGATCAACAGGCAGAAAAGGGTGGCTTATTGGGGGTGTTCTTCATGGCATTTACATTAGTGTTGGTCTCGTTTTCTTGCACGGGTCCATTGGTTGGAAGCATTTTGGTTTCCTCCGCTGGCGGTGAATTTTTAAAACCCATTATCGGAATGTTTGCGTTTTCAATGGCTTTCGCTATTCCGTTTACCCTTTTTGCCTTTTTTCCAAACTGGTTGAAGTCTTTGCCTAAATCGGGCGGTTGGCTTAACACCGTAAAAGTAGTGTTGGGCTTTATTGAAATTGCGTTGGCCTTCAAATTTTTGAGTATTGCCGACCAGGCGTTTCATTGGCATATCCTTGATCGCGAAATCAACCTTGCCATTTGGATTGTTATAGCCGCATTGATCGGAATTTATTTAATGAAAGGCTTTCGCTTGCCGGGAGATAATGGCAAAGATGCGGAAGACAAGACCGTGAGCGTGCTTCGTGTTTCGTTAGCGATCATCACGTTTACGTTTGTGGTGTATTTGGTTCCTGGTATGTGGGGTGCTCCACTCAAAGCACTGGCTGGCTATCTTCCGCCAATGGCAACACATGATTTTGATTTGCTTGCTGCCAATGATAAAGAGAATCCCAATAAAATTTGTGACGTGCCTAAGTATGCTGATTTTTTGCACTTGCCGCATGGCCTCAATGGTTACTTTGACTACAAGCAAGCTTTAGCTTGTGCCCGACAACAGCACAAACCACTGTTCATTGATTTTACGGGACATGGATGCACCAACTGCCGAGAAATGGAGGCGAGGGTTTGGAGTGACCCACAAGTATTGAAGCGATTAAAAGAAGATTATGTAGTGGTTGCTTTGTACGTGGACGACAAAACGGAACTCCCCGAAAATCAATGGTACACTTCTAGCTATGATAACAAAGTAAAGAAAACCATTGGCAAGCAAAATGCCGATTTGCAGATCGCAAATTTGAACAACAATGCTCAACCCTTTTATGTGCTGGTAGGTAACGATGAGCGTGTGTTGGTTTCGCCAAAGCCTTATGATTTGAACGTAGAAAATTTTGTAAAATATTTGGATGAAGGAAAAGGAAAATTTAAAACCCTTAATTAACTGGAAATTTTGAGGTAAACTTGCGGTCAGATTCTAATGATCAAGTTGGCTTCACGTAAAAAAATCTACCTCTTCGTTCTTGGAGCGACTTTGCTGCTATCCGTTTCTATCTTTCTTTTTGTTGCTGACATTTCTGTATTTACTCTTCCGGCCGAGTACGAAACAAAGGTAGACTCCTCTCAATTTGTAAAAGCGGAAAAGCCAATTATTAAATTTGGCATGGCAGTGAATGGAATGGAAGTGAAGCAAGGTTATGTAAAACGAGACCAACTTTTTGCTGAGCTGTTAGAGGGGAGTTTTATCGCTCCGGCTGTTTTACAACAACTTCAAGTGCTACCAAAAAGCGTATTCGATTTCCGAAAAATAGCTGCAAGAAAAAAATATTCGCTTATCCTTCAAAAAGATTCGCTAAAGTCGGCAGTTGCATTTGTGTATGAGCCAAGTCCTGTGGAATATATAGTTTTCAATTTGAAAGACTCCTTATGGGTTGAGTCGCACAAAAGAGAGATTACGACAGAAGAAAAATCTATTACGGGCACGATCAATTCCTCCTTGTATGAAACGATTGACGCCCTAGAACTATCACCCGAGCTGACCAACAAATTTGTAGATATTTTCGGATGGCAAGTAGATTTCCAACACTTGCAAAAAGGAGATCGGTTCAAACTGATCTATGAAGAAAATTCTGTAGAAGAAGCCCCCTATAGCATTGGCAGAATCCTCGGAATCTATTTTGAACACTTCGACCATGGCTATTATGCCTTTCCTTTTGATCAGGGTGATGGAGAGGATTATTTCGATGAAGAGGGAAACAGCTTGCGGAAAGCATTGTTGAAATATCCGATCGAATTTACGCGGATCAGTTCACGATATTCCCTTAACCGTTTCCATCCCATTGCAAAAGTTTTTCGTGCCCACTTGGGCACCGATTTTGCGGCTGCCATCGGTACGCCAATACGTTCAGTAGGTGATGGCATTGTTTTGGAGGCGAGGTACTCGGCCAATAATGGCAACTATGTGAAGATTCGCCACAACGGAACTTACACTACGGGTTATCTCCACATGTCCAAGATCGCATCAGGTGCAGTTGCCGGGGCGCATGTAAAGCAAGGTCAAACTATTGGTTACGTAGGAAGCACTGGTCTGGCTACCGGGCCTCATTTGTGTTATCGGTTTTGGCGCAATGGGGTTCAGGTCGATGCGCTTCGGGTGGAACTTCCCCCTTCCAAGCCTATTGAAAAGAAATATTGGCCGGAATTTGAAGAGGTGAAAAAAGAACTAATACTTCGCCTTCAATTAATACCATTCACGGATTCATACAATCCCGTTGTTGCGGCTCGCTAGTTATGTCCTTTTCTTTATCTGCAAAATAACTACGTTATTTACAACTATTTTTTGAACGGTTGAAAAAACAACGGCTATGAACGTCTATTAGGATCGTGAGGGTACTAGCTTTACTATTTTTGATATTTATCTATACCTTTGGCTTCTCTCAAAAAGTGGGCTTGGTATTTAGCGGAGGAGCAGCGAAAGGTCTTGCCCACATTGGTGTGCTCAAAGCCCTTGAACAAAATGAAATACCCATCGATTATGTGGTAGGCACTTCAATGGGTGGCATTGTTGCCGGCTTTTATGCTGCGGGGATAAGTCCTGACCAGATTGAAGAGATAGCTACATCCAAGGCTTTTTTAGATTGGGTGAATGGTCGCTTTGAAAAAGGCAGCGATTATTACTATTATAAAAAAGAAGATGAACCTTCGTTTTTAAAGCTTAACTTATCCCTCGATTCTGCATTCAGTTTTTTGTTGAATACGAGCCTTGCCAACGATCTCTCTCTAAATTTTGCCTTGGCAGAAAAGCTAGCACAACCAGCTGCGATTGCCAAGAATAATTTTGACAGTTTGTTTGTGCCATTGCGGGTAGTGGCCGCTGATATTTTCACACAAACACAAGTCATTCTTGACCATGGTGCATTGAGCGATGCCTTAAGGGCTACACAAACGGTTCCTTTTTTTTATAACCCTATCCGCGTTGACGGAAAATACCTTTTTGACGGTGGTGTGTACAATAATTTTCCAGTCGATGTAGTTGAGAAATCATTTCATCCAGATGTGATCATTGGGTGTAATGTATCCTCTAAAGTATATGACAAATATCCTTTTGGAGAAGATGATAAATTGATTTCACGCTCCTTGCTATACATGCTATTGGATAAATCAGATCCAAGTGAAATTCCAGCTACAGGCGTTTACCTTCAGCCTAACCTAAAGGAATATTCAGCATTTGATTTTGCCAAAGCGAAAGCAATGATTGATAGCGGCTATGCACAAACGATAAAACAAATTCCAGAGATAAAGGCAAAAATTGCAGCGCGAAGAACCTGTGAAGAAGTAGCGGAAGCCCGAAATCGTTTCAACGATAAGACAACCCCAATAAAAGTCAATAGCATTAGCTATGAGGGTTTCGATAAATGGCAAAAAAAGTATATGAATCGCTTTTTTAAGAATGGGAAGCGACCTTTATATTTCAATGATATCAAAACCGGGTATTTCAAATTAGTTTCAGATGATTATTTCAACAATGTGTATCCGAGTTTTACGTTCAATCCAAAATCAAAAGATTATAATTTTAAATTGGCGCGTGGGCAGCCTAATAATTTTCAAGTAAACTTTGGAGGGGTAATTGCTTCTAGGAGCATTAGCAATATTTATTTAGGTGTTAACTATTATTACTTTGGGCAAGTGCTTACGCACACCCAATTGAATTTTGCAACAGGTGATTTTTACAAATCGGGGCAAATAAAGGCACGATTTGATTTCCCGAATCTGGGTCAATTTTTTCTGGAACCTGGGGCGACTATCAACAATTGGGACTTTTTACAAGGTAATAATCTTATTGGTGGAAAATCGAACCCAACTATTTTAAAGCGCACAGATAGAAAATATGGATTGAAAATTGGTATTCCCGTGGCTCGCCAAATCAAAGCTTATTTACAAGGTGCTTATCTTGCTAACACGGATCAGTACAGTAATCGAGACGTTTTAATTTCTACAGATACCCTTGATCAACTTGACTTATCAGGTTTGCGCCTGGGGTTTGGGAGTACTTTTAACTCAATGAACAGAAAACAATATCCGTCTGAAGGGGAAGCATTTTCCATTTCAGCCAATTATTTTTCTCTTCTTGAAGAATATGCCCCTGGGAATACCTCTTTAAATAAACAGGCCTCTCGAACCAATCTAAGCTGGATTCAAGCAAAATTTAGCCTAGAGCAATATTTTAGAAAAGGAGTTTATAGTTCTGGTTATTTATTTGAAGGGGTGTTTTCAAACCAGCCCACTTTCGCCAACTATTTTGGTACGATTATCAATGCTCCTGCGTTTAATCCATTGCAAGATAGCCGCACTTTGCTGCTCCAAAATTTACGTGCATTTAATTATGTGGCTGCTGGATGGAGAAATGTTTTTGCAATCCGTAAGAATCTTGATTTCCGTCTGGAGGCTTACGCCTTCAAGCCGTTGCAGGCAATTGCGCAAGATGCTACTCAGCATGCTAAAATTGAACAACAGATTGGACAGCTATATTTTGCGGGAATGGCTGATCTGGTAATGCATAGTACGGTGGGCCCTATTAGCCTAAGCCTTAACTACTACGATGATCCTAAGCACCAGTTAGGCGTGCTTCTCCATGTAGGTTTTTTGCTTTTCAACAAGACCTCTTTAGAATAAAACCAGCCGACAATAATTTTTTAAAGCTTATGCGAAATTCCGACTCAATCTAATCGTGTACTTTTTTTCGTCAATTTTGGTTTTTTAGCTATGTTTATCCCTTAATTTGCTTTGAACTTTAGCCCCATGAATAGATTTTTCTTCGCTCTTGCCCTTTCTGTGTGCCCTTTCCTATCTTTTGGTCAATCCATTCAATGGGCTTCAAAAGTAATAGCGTTTTCTTCTGAACTCACACCCGTTCAATATTCGGCATCACAAGCGTTAGGCAAACCAAATGTGTTGCCTGCAGGTGGCCAAAATCCTAATGCATGGACGCCAGACAAACCAAAACGAACCGAATTTATTAAGTTGGGATATGCAACACCAATGCAGATTCAACAGGTTGCAATTGCAGAGTCGTATAATCCCGGATCACTTTTTAGAGTTACTATTTATGACGAAAACGGAGGTGAGCATTTGGTAGGAACATATAATCCTCAAGCCATTCCAATTGTAGCCCGCATGCAGACAGTATTTTTTGAAAAGACCCCTTTCAAAGTTAATGCTATTAAACTGGAGTTTGATGGCAAGGCACTGCCTGATTATTTCTCTGTTGATGCAGTGGCAATTTCCGATTCTAAATACCCAATTATTGCAAATATTGATAAACCTGGGTTGCTGGAGAGTGGACTGGTCATCGAACATTTGGATAAAAACGTAAACAGTGAGTTTAATGATTTGAATGCGTTGCTTTCGCCCGATGGTAAAGTATTGTATTTCAGTCGGCAGAATCATCCGGAGAACGTTGGAGGAGTTAAAGACAAGGAGGACATTTGGTATTCGGAGTTAGGTACTGATGGAAAGTGGACATTGGCAAAGAATGCTGGGCTAGTTTTAAACAATGCCTATCCTAATTTTGTCAATTCTGTCACCACAGCTACGCCCGATGGAAAAGCAGTTTTGCTGGTGTTAGGTAACCAATATAAGGATAATGGAAAAATGGTTTCTGGCGTTTCAATAAGTAATAATATTGGTGGAAAATGGAGCCCACCAAAGACCCTTCAAATCAAAAACGATTACAACTATAGTGAACGCGCTCAGTATTTTTTATCAAATACCCAGAAGGTTTTATTAATGTCGGTTGACCGTGAAGACACCCATGGAGGAAGGGATCTTTATGTGAGTTTTTCGCAAAATGACAGCGTCTGGTCTGAGCCACTGAACTTAGGTGGTGTTATCAACACCGCGGGTGATGAAAGCACGCCCTTCCTAGCATCCGATGATAAAACACTTTATTTTTCTTCCAATGGCTTTAGTGGATATGGTGGCAGTGACATTTACATGTCGAAGCGAAAAGACGATACTTGGACAAATTGGTCTGACCCCCAAAATATGGGATCAGAAATCAACTCTAAAACAGACGATATTTTCTTTAACATTCCCTCTACTAGTGATTACGCCTACTTTTCCCGTGCCATCACACCAGAAAATTTCGATATATACAGGGTTAAAATGCCAATGTTTAAAAATCCTGAACCCATCATTATTGTAAAAGGAAAATTGGTAGATACTAAAACGGGTCAGCCTATTGGCGCGAAAATAATTTATGAGCGTTTAAGAGATGGTAAGGAAGTTGGTGTTGCCTATTCCGATCCTGCTACCGGTGAATACGAAATTCATTTGCCTGGAGGGGAATTATACGGTTTCCGGGCAGAGTCAAAGAATTATATTTCAGAGAATCAAAATCTTGACTTGCGCAGCTTAAAAGAGCCTGGTACGATTCAAGAGAACGTGAAACTCGAGCCGATACAGGTGGCGAAAATTGAAGAGAATGCGAAGATTACACTTAACAATATATTCTTTGATTTCAACTGGGCTACATTAAAGCCGGAATCTTTTCCAGAACTAAACCGAATTGTTACTTTAATGAATGAAAAACAGTCGATGCAAGTAGAGATTTCGGGCCATACAGATCCTGTTGGGCCGGCTGATTACAACATGGGTTTGTCTGAGCGAAGAGCTAAATCAGTTGCGAAGTATATTATAGATAAAGGCATTTCGTCAGAACGTATTTCCATCAAATTCTTTGGGGAGACCATGCTTATAGATTTAACCAATACTAAAACTGGCAACGCAAAAAACAGAAGGGTAGAATTTAAAATTATAAAGATGTAGAAACATGAAGAAGCTCATTTTTCAAGTCTTTTTTTTGGCGATGTTTTTAAACAGTTTTAGTCAGGGCGATACGCTCGTTTATGCCGAAGGGAATATTATCAGCCTTGCAACCAAAGCGGCAGTCGTAGCGAAGATCTCTTATAGAAGTGAACCCTACGGAAGCATGGCGGGCTTCCTTTCAGGCAGCTCTTTTAGCTTTCCTTTGTTTGACAAACATAAATATTCTATTGTGGTAGAAGCCCCAGGCTATGCACCTTCAAAATTTTTAATCGATCCGGACGAAGCCAATAGCGACCATAAAGTGATAAAAAATATTGAATTAGGCCTTCCAAGTAGTGCGAATAATATTGCAGAAGAAACTCATACGGCTGGCAAAGTTATGCGCTTGGAGAATCTAAACTTTGACCTGGGTACAGCTAAAATCAATTCCTCATCATATGCAGAACTAGATAGAGTAGTAAAGATGCTTGGCAATAATCCTAAAATGGTCATTCAGCTGGAGGGGCATACAGAGCCTAAAGGTAATCCTCAGCTCAATTTGAAACTTTCGCAAGACCGAGCTGATGCGGTAAGAAATTATCTCGTTTCAAAGGGAGCAAAAAAGAAAAGCATCAAAACAAAAGCTTTTGGAGGAACACAACCACTTTCACGCGAGGATACAGAAGAAGCGCATGCTATGAACAGGCGCGTAGAATTGCGGATTCTCGAGAATTAACTTTTGTTTTCAGGATTTTGAATCCACAGGAATGAAGATGTTCATTCGGTCAATCCAGTCAAGATTTCAGTAGACCTTCCAATAACATTTATTCTAAAAATATTTAAATCAGGTTTAGGGAAAAAATCGTCAAATCGAAGGTCAACTGCAATAGAGTTAATTAAAATAAAGATTACTGCAGCGAAATCTGGTTCTGTAGCCTTATTTAGAGAGTAAACGGCTATCAAAATTGAAAACTGGACGCAAGTATGATTAATGACTGGCTCAGTTATCAGATTGGGGGATAAAATATACTCTGGCATCGCTTATTTTTGTAAGTTCAACTATCGTTTATTATGAGAATCGTTAAAAAATTACTTATCGGGCTATCAATTGTAATTGTGCTCGTAGTTGCCTCGGCAATTATTTTACCTATCGTTTTCAAAGACAAGATAAAAACCAAGGTGGACGAAGAGATCGCCAAGACAATTAATGCGGACGTCATTTTTGATGTGAACAACTTTAGCCTGTCTGTGTTTCGGAATTTCCCAAACATTACGGTACAGATAAAAGAGCTTGGTGTTTTCAACAGGGCTCCATTTGAAGGAGTACCTTTATTTGTGGTGGAGCGCTTTGATGTAGAGATAAACTTGAAAGACGTGCTCTTTGGGGAACAACTTCATGTGAAAGGAATTACCCTAGTAGGGCCACAGATCAACGTGAAGGTGCTGAAAGATGGAAGCGCAAATTATAATATCACCTATCCCTCAACCGATACTGTGAAATCAACTGAGCCCAGTAAATTTTCTTTTGCCATCGATTATTGGACCATACAAAATGGTGAAGTGGTCTATGATGACGCCACCATGCCATTTTATATGTCGCTAAAGGGATTGAACCACAGTGGGAGTGGCAATTTCAACGAAAGAGAATTTGATCTTTCTACAAAGACCGTGGCCGATTCACTTACGGTGAGGTATGGTGGAATGGAATACCTGTCGCACAAGCGTGCGGAGGTAGATATGGTTATCGGAATCAGCGAAGGCTACACCAAATATACATTCAAAGATAACCTGGCTAAGTTGAATGATTTTGCTTTGGGGTTTGATGGTTGGTTTAAAATGAATGAGAAGGACTACGCGATGGATATTAGTTTCAAGAGCCCGGCCACCTCATTTAAAAGTTTGTTGTCGCTTGTACCTGGAATGTATTCGAAAAGCTTTGATAAAGTGGAGACAAAGGGCGAACTGTCCTTCAATGGTTTTGCGAAAGGTACTTATAGCGATAAACAGATGCCAGCCTTCAACATGGATTTGAAAGTTGCTGATGCCATGTTCCACTACCCTTCTTTGCCCACCGCAGTCAACAATATCAATATGGATTTAGTAGTTGACAATAAAACGGGTGTAATTGATAATACGGTGATCGACCTAAAGAAATTTCATCTTGATTTTGGCGCCAATCCGGTTGATGCAAGGGCAACCATTCAAAACCTGAAAGACTACCGGATGGATGCCAATTTGAAAGCTTCGTTAAACCTGGCTGAACTCAGCAAGATGTTTCCTATGGATGGGCTTGAGATGAAGGGTAATTTTTCGGTGACAGCTTCTGCCAAAGGAGTGTATGATAGCATCAAGAAAATAATCCCCGCGATTGATGTTTCCATGTCGCTCAATAATGGCTTTGCCAAAACTGCTCAGTTTCCCCTTCCCTTGGAGGACGTAAAGTTTAGCTCCACGGTCAAAAATTCTTCTGGCAAGATGGCCGAGACATTTATTACCGTTAGTGGGTTGTCCATGATGATGGATGGTGAGAAGTTTACTGCCGATTTGCTGTTGCAAAATCTGGATGATTACACCTGGGACTTAAAAGCAAATGGCGGCATCGACATCGAAAAGATGACGAAAATTTTTCCTGTTGACGGAATGACTTTAGCGGGAAAGCTAAAAGCGGATATTCAAACAAAAGGAAAATACTCCGATGTAACTGCCAAGCGCTATGCGCAATTGCCCACAAGTGGATCCGCTTCGTTGAAGGATTTTAAATTCAGCTCAAAAACATTACCCTATTCCGTCTCGATTGCGCAGGCGACAGCCACTTTCAATCCTCAGAAAATAGAATTGAAAAACACAAACGGGGAAATTGGTAAAAGTGATTTTAGCGTAAACGGTGCGGTAAGCAACTACATTGGTTATGTCTTTGGTAGGGAGACAATCAGCGGAAATTTGAATTTTAATTCTACGCTGCTTGACCTAAATGAATTCATGACCGATAGTGCGCCTGCGGATAAAAAGGACACCACCAAGCTCAGTGTCATTCCCGTGCCCGACAATATCGATTTTATAATGCATTCCGACATTAAGAAGGTGAAAATGATGGACTATGTCATTACCCATGCCTCCGGTGATATTATTGTAAAAAATTCGGTGGCTGATTTCAGCAACATGAAATTTACCATGCTGGGGGGTTCCTTTGTGTTAAATGGTGCCTACAATACCAAGGACCTTCAACATCCAAAATATGATTTCGGCATGAAGATCGACAACATGTCTATTCAGCAAGCCGCCAGCTCGTTTTCAATGGTAAAAAAATATGCGCCAATTGCAGGTATGGCTACGGGCAAATTTGGCATGGACTTTAAAATCAATGGTGAGCTTGCCCAAGACATGACTCCCAAATTGAATACCGTGAATGGCGATGGGTTAATAAAAATTATAGAGGCTGCGGTCACACAATCAAAATTAATATCGGGGATTACCTCTCTTACCAAACTTAACGAGACCGATCAGGTTACACTGAAAAATGTGTTGATGTCGGCCACGATTACAGATGGAAAGTTGACGGTAAAACCATTTAACGTAAAATTCGGAGATTACGCTACGGCTGTTTCAGGTAGCACAGCCTTAAATGGCGTGATCGATTATGCTCTTAAAATGAATGTGCCTGCAGGTAAATTGGGGGCTCAATTTCAGGGTCTCGTCAATCAATATGCAGGAACAAATAATTCCTCTTCTGATATTCCATTAAATATTGGTTTAGGCGGAACTTTTACCAATCCTAAAATAACGTTGGCCTCTCAAGAGCAAAAGCAGCAAGTTCAGCAGGCCGTAACGGAAGCGGTGAAGCAGAAAGGAAAAGACGCCCTACAACAAGCGGTGCAAGGAGCAAAACCGCAGGATATCGTGAATAATATTTTGAGTGGGAAAAAGGACACAACCAAACAAAAGGCTGGTCAGAGTACGCCTGTGCAAAATGTGGTGAGTACGCTATTGAGTGGAAAGAAAGATACCGCGAAAACCAAATCGGATAGCGCCAAAACAACGCAAGACGTATTGCAAGACAAACTGCAGGGGCTATTTAAAAAGAAAAAGAAGAATTGAGCTTGGAGGAGGGACTTAAATATTTTCACTTCTCTTCGCTCCTTCAACGTGAAGGCTGGCTGTCTAATGTGTTTCTAGGCGTAGATAAATCCGGAATAATCTGTTACCTGTCAGGTGAATTCAGTGGAACTGATGTGGAAGAAGTTAACGGTTTCGCTCTGCCCGGATTTCAGAATGCGCACTCGCATGCTTTTCAATATGCCATGGCAGGCTTGGCAGAAAACCATCCGGTTGGCACGAACGATGACTTTTGGACCTGGCGCGAAGAAATGTATAAGTGTGCGCTTGCCGTTAACCCTGATCAGGTGGAAGCGATCGCAGCAATGCTTTATGCTGAAATGGTGAGGGTAGGTTATACCCACGTGGCAGAATTTCATTACCTCCATCACGACAAAGATGGAAAGCCTTACGACAACCTTGCGGAGATGGGTGAATGTATGGTAAACGCAGCAAAAGCAGCAGGGATAAAAATTACCCTCGTTCCTGTTTTTTATCAAAAAGGAGGTTTCGGCCTCGATCCGCAACCTCGGCAACGCAGATTTATTTCAAAAAGTGTTGAAGATTATTTCCAGTTACTCGGTGCTTCACGAAAGGCGATAAAAAATTATGCGGATGCGCACCTTGGGTTTAGTGTTCATTCGCTTCGGGCAGTGGATTTGAGTGTTATCAAATCCACCTATCATCAAGGCCCTAAAGATTTACCTTTTCATCTGCATGTAGCGGAACAGAAAAAAGAAATAAATGATTGTCTTGCTTATTGTGGGAAACGACCGATGCAATGGCTGCTTGAAAACCTACCGGTGGATGAACGCTTTCATTTGGTTCACTCCACCCATCTTGATGACGATGAACTAAAAAAGCTGGCCTTATCAAAAGCTAGCGTTGTGCTTTGTCCTTCCACCGAGGGAAATCTTGGTGATGGGATTTTTCGGATGAAGGAATTTGTAAAATTGCAGGGACGTTGGAGCATTGGCACTGACAGCCACATCGGTCTTAATCCTTTAGAAGAATTTCGAATGATTGATTACCGACAACGCTTGGTTACCAATCATCGAAATATCGTGGAAGGAAATGCCGCTGAATATTTTGTGAATGAATCGGTTTCTTCTGGAAGGAAGGCGATGGGTATAGATGCAAAAGATAATTTTGAAATAGGTAAGCCTTTCGATGCAGTGGTGTTCAATGCCAAATCACATTTGCTTGCCGAAACTTCTGAGAAGAACAGACTGGCAACCATTCTCTATACTTCTGACTCCAGCAGAATATTGGGTACAATTGTCAATGGTCAGTGGATTGTAAAAGGCCAACATCATCAATCAGGGCAAGCCATTAAAGAAAAATTCAGCAAAGCGATGAAGGAGTTGAAGAACCGTTGACGCAATTTTAAATTTCAATTTTTTCAATCAGATAATTCCTCGTCTTCATTTTTATTTATAATTTGAAATTCATTATGGCACCAGAGCTAAAGGACATTCTTTTTCTTGATATTGAAACAGTTGGCATGGTTGCGCAACATAGTCAACTCAATGAGCGCTTTAAGGCTCAGTGGGCACGCAAAGCGTCCTTTCTAAAAAGAGAAGAAAATCAAACGGACGAAGATTTGTTCCACGAACGCGCTGGGATTTATGCGGAATTTGGTAAAATCGTAGTCGTGGCGATTGGCAAATATGTGGAGACCGAAAACGGAGAACTTGGTTTGAAGACAAAATATTTTGCCAACGACAATGAAAATATTCTCCTTGATGAATTTAAGGCGACCTTGGATAAAGTTGACCCCAAAACGAAGCTGTGCGCCCACAACGGTAAAGAGTTTGACTTTCCTTATCTCAGCCGTAGAATGCTGGTGCATGGAATTTCGTTACCGGCATTATTAAATTTGTCCGGCAAAAAATCGTGGGAAATCCCTCATCTCGACACCATGGAGATGTGGAAGTTTGGCGACTATAAACATTACACCTCACTGGATTTACTACTCGCTTTGTTTGATATCCCGTCTAGCAAAGGCGAGATGGATGGCTCAAAAGTTAACCATGCCTATTATCAAGAAAAAGAACTCAAAAAAATTGCAGAATATTGCACCCGAGATGTGGTCGCTATCGCCCAATTGTATTTGAAGATGAAGAATCTTCCGTTGATTAAGGAAATAAATATTGATAACAAGTGACTTTAAATTGTCTTAGTTTTGTTAGCAGATTGTAATATGGATATCACGGCTCTAAAATCAACCCTTGTAAATAAAATCAACGAATTTTCGAATCAGGAAATTCTGGAAGAGCTCAATGCACTGGTAGATGAAATGCGACAGCCTGAAAGTCTCGACTTTTGGAATGGACTGACCCCTATTCAAAAGAAAAGTGTAGCCCTATCAAGAAAGCAGATTGAGGAAGTCAAGGTAATCCCCAACGAGCAAGTGCAGCAAGAAGTTAAACAATGGCTAAGAAAATGAAGCTCGTGACCAATACAAGCAAGTAATTGATTTTCTTCTGATAAATTGGAGTGAACAGCAAGCCAGGGATTTTAGTGAAATTGTTGATCGCAAACTTTTTATTCTCTCCCGTTTTCCTTCGTTAGGGGTACGCTCTGCCAAACAACCTCACCTCCGAAAACTTCTTATTACAAGGCATAACCGATTACTTTACGAGGTTCGTAGAGACAAAATTTATTTGCTGGAAATCCATGATACCCGACAGGCTTCTGAAAAAGAATTTTAAATCTCTGTAAAGGGATCCTGTCAATGACGATCTTGTTAAGAATTTTCGCCTACCTTTATTGTAATTAATGCTTCACGAGTACTTAAAAAGGATTGCTGATACGACTTTGCAAGGCGATGCCCGCGAAGAAAGTTACTACGCTCACCTTTCTTTTTTTTTCCAATCCTTCAGGAAAATAGTACGGGTTTCAAAAACAAAAAATTCCTTGGTATGGGGCTGAGCATTCATTATCGAGGTAGCCTACGCAATAAAGCAGCACTTCCAAAATTAGTTGAAGAAGTAATTGACGTTGCAAAGATTTATCAATGGCCTTATGAAGTGTTTGAAACGGAGCTACCAATTAATTCATTTAGGAGAAAGAGGCACACCAACAACATCTACGGTATCTGTGTCACTCCACCTGCCTGCGAAACCATAAGTCTTTGCTTTTTGTCAAACGGTAAACTTATAGGCTTTTGGTCTTGGCGATTATATATGAAAAACCATGGGGCCGACAAGGAATTGTTAGGTGAAGGCGTTTCTGTAAAAACCCAATTTTCAGGTGAAGTAATTCACAAAATAATCATTCATTTACTAGATTATTTGAGTAAAAAATATTTTGATCATTTTGAATTGAATGATGAGGGACATTATTGGGAAACACGTGATGAAAATTTGCTCCATGAAAAATTCGCTTCCCTGACGGGAATGATCAACAAACTCAGCCATGAGCTCAATGAAAATCCGATAAAGCAAGGCGAGAAATTTGAAGAATATTTTGCAAGGATATTGAAATGGATTCACGGACTTGCACAAACAACAATAGAACACCAAAACACGCGAAAGCGAAGGTTAAATTAAATTTATGTCAAAGAAAAAATTCAAAGAAAAAAAATCAAAAAAAGAAAAGGAACAGAAAGATTCTATTTCTAAAGAAGTAGTTCGGTTGCTCAACGACAATCCGGGACGTGCGTATGACTTTAAGCAAATTGCAAAAAAGATCGGAGCGAAAAATAACGCTACCAATTCGGCCATTTTCACTGCGCTGGAAAAGCTGGAGTCAGGCGGAAAGATCAAGCAACTGGCCAACGGAAGTTTCGCTTCTGCATTTGAAGCAGAAGGCATTGAGGGAATCGTAGACCACGTAAATCCTCGATTTGCTTACATCGTCACGGGCATTGAAGGCCAAAAAGATATTTACGTAAAAACGCGAGATCTTTTGCCAGCCATGCATGGCGATAAAGTATTGGTAGAACTGTTGGGAAGGCGAACCGGTGAAAATCCAGAGGGCAAAGTAATCAATGTCATTCAGCGTGGCCGCAACCGGTTTGTGGGCAGGGTGGAACTTTCAAAAAATTATGCTTTCATCGTTCCTGATTTCAAAAAACTGTATCAGGATTTTTTTGTCTATCCTGAAAACATCAAAGGGGCAACAACCAATGACAAAGTTTTATTTGAGGTCACGCGCTGGCCTGAAGGTGACAAGAGCCCGGAAGGGAAAGTAATGGAAATCCTTGGTAAGACGGGGGAGAACGAAGCGGAGATTCACTCCATCATGGCGGAGTTTGATTTGCCATTTCGTTTTCCGGATCACATATTGACAGAGTCAGAACATATT
>DAHVFH010000122.1 GCA_027317105.1 Cytophagales bacterium | reverse complement strand
TGATCTGCTCCGATCCATTCAATCTCCATAGAAAAAACTCAACCTCACCGCAACCGAAGGTTCCGTGCAACATAGGCTTCACGCTGGGTCGTGCCGACCGCTTGAAGCCTTATTTATTACGCATCTATATCCCTGCAATCATTTAGCTTTTTGAATCTTTGGCTTTGTGCCTTTGTGGCGAACGCTGGCTTGTTTTGCCACTAAGTCACAAAGACACTAAGTCCCTTGTGTAAAATCAATTATAACAACCTCTTTTATTTCCATTGGTCTAGGAATAGAATTGAATCAACTACTGTCTAATACGAAAAACATAAAACGTATGAAAACAAATGCAAAAAGTTGGAAGTGGTTGCTGGGTCTAGGATTGGCAACTTTAGTGAGTGTGGGTGCAATTGCTCAACACGGTGATGATGGTCGCCATAGAAGGCATAGGGATTCTCATGATGGAAAGCATCGGCATGAAAATTCTGATAAACGAAATCTCTCTGACAGAGTCTATCATATCACCCAAGCCGATAGTGTTCAAAAGACAAAAATGAAGCCAGCCGTTGACCATGCTTCAAAAAGGTTAGAGGCACTGAGAACGAGCTATAGCAAACAAGAAAAAATAGTATTGGACTCACTTCGATTGCAAGTGAAGCCTTATCTGAAAGAAGAGCAGATCAAAAAATTAGACGACTGGAAAAATCGATAGGGAAAAAAGGATAATTATAAATCCCGGTAGCACCTACTGGGATTTTTTTATTTAAAATAATATTTTGAAAAGGCGTAAATCCCTAAACTTAACAATATTAAACCGGAATAATTTTTATCCATTTACTCCCTTGCGCATAAGGAGCCAACCGTTGAGCAAAATAAATAACGAGCGAAAGCAAAGCCATCGCTCCTACTGAGGTGCCGAATACATAACTATGGAGCAAACCTGCAGTGGGCAGGCTAATCCAGCCTTGTGCTTTCATGTACGCGGTAAAGCCCATCCAATAGGGTATGGCCATAGGATTAAGAATACTAAGCGTGAGCCCGCGCCTAAATCCGCTTTCGCTAAATTTTTTTGCTAAGTCAGTAGGTTGCTTCGAAGGTAACAGATTAAACACACCAAGGCCGGTCATTACGACTGCGGCAATTAATTGAAAATTTTCAACCATCATGGGGGCCGAGCTCAGCCAATATTCAAATTGCACCCCGATCCAGGCATAAGGATACCCCACTATCGCAACAGCCAGGGCAAATCGTGTGGCTATTTTTATTTTTCCTTCCAGCGCCATTTGTAAGATGGAGACGTTCAGCGTGCCGGGAGGTATCGAGCCAATGAAACTGAAAATAAATCCAAGAAAAAAGACGTAGAAATATTCCATTCAAATTCTTTATGCTCTTGATGCCTTAAATTTTTTATAGATCAATCGGCCTTCCTGAAACGAAAGATAAGCCACTCCGTGTTTATGGTTTTCACTGCTTATGCGATAAATGTTTTGCCAATGCCTGATTAAATCCCTGACACCTTTCCACAACGAAGCGCCCGGGTGGTAAATGTGTGAGGGTTCTGCCCCACAGCCGTTGAGCTCCATGACTTTTATATTCCCTTTTTCAAGATCTTCAAGAGTGGCGCAGCGCAAATCATATCGTCCAAAGTAAAATCCATTTACCCGCTTGCTAATCCGATCAAACGAATCGGAAAGTACTGGCGTAATCAAACTGTTGCGATTTAGAAATTTTGTTCCTAGACAATGATTGCCAATCGAAACTAATTCTTGCCGTTGTCCGTTGGTCAGGATTTCATTGAGCCGATCATTAAATTTTACTTTAAGCAACTCCCATTGCAAGACTGCCCGGTCATTTTCCAAAATCAATTCTTCTAACGATTTTTTTCCATCACCGACAACGAAAAGAAATTCTTTTGCCGTGATAGAATTGACAATTCCTTTTTCTTCGCCCGGGAAACGGAGATAATAAACGCTAAATTCTAAAGGAAGAGTAACAAATTCTTGGATAAGGAAATCCGTTTTAATTTCAGCTAAGTACCCTTCAATTTCCTTCGTGTCGTTTATTCGTCTCACCATCCATCCGCGCTCGCCTAAATCAGGTTTGAAGATCACCGGAAATTTCAATCCGGCTTCTTCCATTTTTGTTTCTATCTCAGCTTTTGAGGAAGGAAATTTTATGAAGATAGATTTCGGCTTAACTTCTTCTGGGATCAGAGAGAGCACATCAAATTTTGATTCGCCCATCATGCCGCCACTGAGGATGCCCGGATTGGAAGCAGAAAAATAAAATAGGGATTGCTCCCGGATGGAATACCAGAGCCACATAAAAAAGAGCGGCAATTGGATGACTCCAAACGGCCAAAATTCCCAATGAAAAAGCTTGATGAAAAATCTCCGTACGGAAAGAGCCATTTAGATCAATGGGCTTCAGTCATTATTTCTCCACGGTAGCGAAGCGTAGAAGCCGCCACACCAAAGTCCACCGGAATGGAAACGTGCGGAGCGATTTCCCGAATACCTATTTTCATAATGGCCATGTGGTGCACGGCATGTTCAATGTTGTAAGTGAGTTCTCGAAAATAATTTGTTTGAACTTGGACGTTTTCCGCCATGTTCAAATCATAGGCTACCTCCAATACCAACGATTTATCTACGGTTTTTCGGTTGATAAATCTTTTGATCTGGTCGATCCCATTTAAAGCCACCTCCTTGTCCGACTCAATCAACTTATCGTGTGCACGTTGGTCATAATTGACAACCCCTTTTCCATATCCTTGTTCCAGGCAGATAAAAAATTCAAGCGTATGACGTAAGTGTTGACCGATTGACGATCCGCTTAACGTTGTAGAAGGGCGTGTAAATTCGGCCTCTGTTAGCTGCTGAAGGGTTTTGGAGAGTTGATCTAAAATGGTACTACAGGCGCGTATAAGTTGACTCATATGTTTTTCAAAAATAAAGATAAAAAAATCTCGGGTTACATCAATAGTGTTTGAATTAAGGCAAAAACTTCTTCCAATTTTTGTCAGCTTTAGTTTTTAGGGTTTTCTCGTTTTTGTTCCATGTATTGAGGGTGTTGTTTCCCCAAAAATTATAGAACATGTAAAGTTTTCCGTCAATAATCTTGAAGGTTTCGGGGTCAATTTTCACTTTTTCGCCCGATTCGCCCATTGCATAAGCGCACCATCCACCGTAGGCAGGCTCATATTTATCAGGGCTGTTTTTGAATTTGGTGAGATTAACCCTGGAACTGAATAAGTAGGAGACGCCTTTGTACTCATAACTCCATTTTGATTCGCCTTCTGTGGGCTTCCCTTCAAAATAGCTTACGGGGTCGTAGCTTTCAATCGCAATGTTTTTTTTGAGGTTATAATTCTTTTTTCGTGCGTTTTCATTTTGACCCATCAATAAATGGGTTGAAAACAGCAGTGCCAGAAATATCAATTTTTTCATCATGAACTAACATACGGATTGGATCAAAGATCGGTTTTATCTTTCCGGCAAATTGTCGCAAAGGATACAAACCTAATTTACTCTATCAAATCGTTCACAAAACCCCAAACGAGCTCTGGTTCGTAACCCTTGCCGATCAGAAATTGGGCAATTTTGTTCTTTTTTTTAAATGGGTCTTCTTCACTAAGCTCCGCGGCTTTCTTCTCGATTAGTTTTTTGGCAGCCTTTGCGTAATCGGACGAATCAATTTCAGAAAGTCCCAACTTAATGCATCGTTGTGTGAGTCCAGCCCATTCCAATTCACGCTGGATTTTTAATCTACCCCATTTCATGATCCTGAACTTGCCACCCGCAAAAGCTTTGGCATACCGAGCTTCGTTTAGAAAACCTTCGGTAATCAGATGCGCGAGGATTTCATCCACTTCGTGTGTGCGCAACCCGTATTCAAACAATTTATTTTTTACTTCCTTGTGCGACCGCTCTTGATAAGCGCAGTAACGAAGAATTTTGGCTAAAGCTTCTTGGGTGGTTACGGGGTGTTGGGTTCTGGATTCTGGATTCTGGATGTCAGGTTTTGTACGTTTATAAAGTTTCATAAGCCAGTCCTCTAAATACTTTCAAACTCAGAATCAGGTAGTCAGTTACCAGAATCCAGTATCTAGTAAACCAGCTTCTAGTTACCAAGATCCGGAATCGAGTAGCCAGAATCCAGCCTCACTTCACCAATCCTTTGTTTTTCAAAATACTGGTTACAAATTTTCTTTCGTTATCAGAGTTGAAGATTTTGAAAGGCCAGTAAATGAGTTGGGCTTTGTTCACGAATAGCACAAAATGATCTTTGCCAATCTTGGCACTTTTGATTTGGTCCCATTTCATAGGCATGCCTTCCCGTGGGTTGATTTTCATTAAAATCTGCTGGCTGCTGATTTCATAGGAGAACCGTTCAAACAGTGTTTTGCCTTGCTCAAGTTGGGTTACTCCATAAAATTGGATCCACCAAAAAAGCAAAAACAAGCTGGCACCCAGTAGTGCCCCAAATATCCACCACCAACTGGGGATCCAAATTGTACCACAGCCTATGGCCAGCACGATAAGGCTTACCCACCATTGCTTTTTGAGAATACTAAAAAAAGCGGTGCGGATGTAAATTTTCTTTTCTAATCGGTAATTCTTCGTTTTTACAAGCATAGTTCAACAATAAGGATCGCAAAAGTAATGCGTTTCCTTGTCTTTAAAATCATGCCACGCCAAAAAACAGGTATTTTTGAGTCTTTTCAGGGTTCTGGGTTAAAACCAGCCCTTTTATAAACCCCAATTAGATGATCTTGTAATTCTTGTACTCCCCAATCCGGTAGCCTGTAAAGGAGTAAATGAAGCGTTTTAGCTTTTCTTTGAACGAATATTTTTTCCTGGAAATGTCGTAATTGAATTTCCAATTTTTGAGCTGAACTCTTGCTGTCATGGCTTGTGGATGGGTTTCCTCAAAAAGAGTCAGGGAATCAATATTGCTGTAATCAAACTCTTCAACCTTCGCCACATTCGTTTCGATCCAGCGATCATCGTGATAAAATTTGTTCCAATCTTGTTGTTTAAACTGCATAGCACGCGGGTCTTTCACCCATCCATAATGATAGATAAATGCATCAATCAATTTCACCTTTAATTTTTCGTTGGGCTTTTTACGGAAGCCCTGCGCATCACGATAAGAGAATACATTCTTATTATACCGCACGATTCTGATCTCTCTGCGATACCACCGCCAAGACTCACCCACGTAATCGTAGGAGCCATAAAAATGCTTGTAATGAAAAAGCAAACCATCTACCGAAAGGTCGGTTTTGTATTTTTCCATCGCTTCACGGATTACAGGGTAATATTTTTCATGTACCGCCTCATCGGCTTGAATGTAAAAGGCCCAATCCGTGTCAGCGGAAATCGCTTGCAAGGCTTTGTCTGTTTCTAAAGCAAACGTTCTTCCCCCTTCGCGTGTACTGTCATCCCAAACTGTTTCTATAATTTTAATTTTCGGAGAATTGATATTGCGGATTAAATCCATTGTATGATCAACTGAATTTCCCACGGCCACAACAAATTCATCGCAAAGTGGAAGCAGAGAAGTAATCGCCTCCACGATGGGGTAATCATATTTTACGGCATTGCGTATGATGGTGAAGCCGGTGACTTTCATAATTGTTAGATTATTTCGATGACCTTAGGAAGTTTTAATTGACAATGGACGGCATCGTTGATATAGGTGTTAGGGATATGGTGAATGATGCAGGCTTTGGACAACAGGTATTCTCCATCCGAAGCTTTATGAAGGGGTAGAAGAGTTCCTTTATACCGATCCATCATCGTGCCATGCCACCCAATGGCTGATTTTTCGCGTATTCCCAGCCCCGTGAATTTAAATTTCCATTCTTTTGATTTAATAAACTCTTTAAGCTCTGAGCGGTCATAAATCCAAAGGCCACAATAAGGGCTTGAACTATTAAACATAAAACGTTGTCCATTTAACTCCATTGTTTTTTGAGGCCACTCAAGTAGGTCAGTTAGGTACGCTTGATTTGAAGAATCATATTCAACTCTCAAAAACCCAAGATTGAACCCATTCCCTTTACAGAGATCTTTATACTTTAGCCAATAGGTAAAATTGTCAACTGTGAAAGCAAGGTCATCCTCAATGTAAACCTGAGCGTCAAAATCCTCAATAATTTGTTCGGCAACCCTGCGGTTTTCCCAAGTAAGGTAGTAGGGATGAACAAATCTTGTCAAACCTAGTTTATTCCAAAGGCCATTGTTATAACCTAATAGGCCTGATCCTCGATAAGGATGAATTTTAATGTGAATGTTTTTTGACACCATCCGTTTTGGCAATTTTCTATTGGTGTAAATAAAAAAATGAACCTCATGGGGTAACTTCTCAAAGTTTTCCACCACCTGCTGAAGATAGCGCAATCGGGATTCTACGAAAAAGAAGGTAATATGAACTGCAATTTTCATTCGCAATTAAGATTGAGGCCCGGCTGGCCCATAGCCAATCCAGTTTTGTTCGCCTAAAAATAGAACTTAATATTATAGATTGCTTCCGATATTTCGTTGATTTGAAAAAATAATGATTACCAACTCTACGATAACCAAGGTTAGAAATAAAACCGCAGAGAATTGCGTTTTTTCGATCCTCATTCCATCTTGGAATAATCTGCCTTATTTGAAGTTATGTGTCGAGAGCATTCGCAAAAACTCAACTTTCGATCACCAAATCATCGTTCACCTCAACGAAGGCAAAGACGGTTCATTGGAGTGGCTAAAACAACAGCCTGATGTAGACTATGTTTACAGCGATAAAAATATTGGTATCTGCTTTGCCCTAAATGGATGCCGGTCGCTCGTGCAAACACCCTATATTCTATACCTTAACGATGATATGTACGTTTGCCCGAACTGGGATAAACATTTAAAAGAGGAAATTGATGGTATCGGTCATCCATACTTCTTTCTTTCTTCCACTGCTATCGAACCCGTTTTCAGCAGTAACTGCGCAATTCAAAAAAATTATGGCAACATAATCGACAGTTTTAATGAAGAAAAACTGCTGAACGAATTTGAAAGTTTGCCCATGCATGATTGGAATGGCTCAACTTGGCCGCCAAATATTATCCATATTGATGTTTGGGATTTGGTGGGTGGTTATAGTGCTGAATTCTCGCCAGGATTGTACTCTGATCCTGATTTTTCTATGAAACTTTGGCATATTGGAGTTAGGCTATTCAAAGGTGTGAGCAAAAGCAGGGTTTATCATTTTGGATCAAAATCCGTTCATCGGGTAAAGAAAAATAGGGGCTATAATAAGTTTGTTGCCAAATGGGGGATTACCTCAAGCACCTTAGCAAAGTACCTGCACCGCGGAGAACGATTCACAGGTTCCCTAGGCGAGCCAACAATAGGATTTAATGTCAAAGTTAAAAACTTCATTAAAGGGTTTGCAGCGCTTATAATGCGATAAAGATAAAATTCTAACCTAACTAAAATTAACTACCCATGGATCGCATCACCATCATTCAAGAATTGATGAAAAAGAAAAGGCTGAATAATTATCTTGAGATAGGCGTTTTCAACGGAAGGGTTTTCTTCCGAATCAAAAGCACTTTTAAAATTGCCGTTGATCCGGCTTTCGCTTTTGATGCCTTCAGAAAAATTGGTAAGACAGTGGTCAATCCATACAATGTATTTAATCGTTTTATTGAAAAGAAAGGCGATGATTTCTTTGATCAAGATGCCCCCCAGCTTTTCGCCAAAAAATCATGCGAAATGGCACTGATTGACGGAATGCATGAATACGATTTTGCCTTGCGAGATGTAGAGAACACCTTAAAATACCTCTCGAATGACGGGGTGATCGTGATGCATGATTGCAACCCAGTAACCAAGGAAGAAGCCTGCACTTTTCAAGAATGGAAGGCAAAAGATTTTAAGGGACAGTGGAACGGTGATGTGTGGAAGACCATTATGCACCTGAGGACATTTAGAGACGACATTAATGTGTTTGTTTTGGATTGTGACCAAGGGCTTGGGATCATCACTAAGGGAAAACCAGAAAGTCAACTCACCTTTTCGCAAGATGACATCAATCGTTTTACGTATGAAGATTTTGAAAGGAATCGTTCAAGTTGGATTAACATAAAACCAGCTTCATATTATAAAGAATATTTTAATTTGTAAAAAAAGGAGGCCACTTTCTGAGCCTCCTTTGTAGAATTCAATTTTTATTTACTGGCCACCAACTTATCCGCCTTCAAAAGACTGATAAACTCTGTGCGATAGCCTTCTTTGTCTTCGCCTTTGGCGCCTTGTGCAAGGTTTACAATTCCATCTTCTGAAAAGCCATTTAGAAATTCTGAATGACGCAACATCATTCCAAACGAAGCAACCGAAGCAGCCCAACGGAAATTATCTGAAGTCTTTTCGATCGAAATATTGTTGTCGATCATCGGGTGCACAATCAATTTGCTTGCATCGCCATCGGGTTTTTTGTAGCGAAATTTCACGGTCATCAATTCATTGGTCTTAGAAGCTTTCGGGTCGATCTTAGTAGTCTGGTATTTCAAGTCATCGACTTTGAAGAATTTGCTTTCTACGCCTATCGGGATGATCTCGTAGAGTGCCGTCACGGTGTGACCGGATCCTAATTCGCCCGCATCTTTTTTGTCGTTGTTGAAATCCTCGCTTTTCAGCATCCGGTTTTCATAACCGATCAAGCGATAAGCCTGAACTTTAGCTGGATTAAATTCTACTTGTAATTTCACATCTTTTGCAATGGTGAACAAGGTTCCCCCAAACTCGTTGACCAACGCTTTCTGTGCTTCGAAAATCGAATCGATGTACAAATAATTTCCATTGCCTTTATCGGCCAACGTTTCCATTTTTGAATCCTTGTAGTTGCCCATGCCAAAACCCATTACGGTTAAGAATACACCATCTTGTCTTTTAACTTCGATCAAGTGTTCCATCGCACTATTGCTCGACTCGCCAATGTTAAAGTCGCCATCAGTGGCAAGGATAACCCGGTTGTTGCCTTCTTTGTTAAAATTCTCTTTCGCTAGCTGATACGCTAATTGAATGCCTGTTCCTCCAGCCGTAGAGCCGCCCGCTTCGAGATGGTCAAGGGCTTCGATAATTTTTTTCTTTTCTGTACCGGAAGTGGAAGGTAACACGACACCGGCAGCCCCGGCATACACTACGATGGCCACATGATCTTGTTCACGCAGTTGCTGAACCAGTAATTTGAAAGACGATTTCAATAAAGGCAATTTGTTGACATCGATCATGGAGCCAGATACATCGATCAGAAAAACCAGATTTGAAGGAGGCAATTTTTCAGTTGGGATTTTCTTTCCTTGCAAGCCAATCAATACTAGTTTATGTTTTTCGTTCCAGGGAGCGGTTGATATTTCAGTATTAATCGAAAATGGATCTTCGCCTTTAGGTTGCGAGTAATTGTAGTGAAAATAATTGACCATCTCTTCGATCCGCACCGCATCTTGGGGAGGGCGCTGGCCACCTTGAATGAACCTGCGAACATTACTGTATGAGGCGGCATCTACATCAATGGAAAAAGTTGACAAAGGGCTATGAATGGCATCATGAAAAATATTCTCTGTGATGCCGTCATATTCTTCCGTATTAAACGGCTGTTCCGCTTCATACGCTTGTGAAACAGACGGTTGATACGCCATGTCTCTGCGGATAGCGTAACCTTCCCCGCTTTTAGGCGCAGCATAAGCCTGGTCATAAAGTTTCTCCTTTTTCTCGTCCTCGGTAACCACTTCATTTAGTTGCTGTACCTCCGCTTCGAGCGTAACATCGATTCGGTTTTTTGTTCCAATTTTTATTTCCTTGGTTTTTAAACCGATGAAAGAAAACACCAGAATCCCTCCCTTATCGGGAACAGCAATAAGGTAATTACCCTGGGTGTCAGTTACTGTGCCTGTTGTGGTTCCTTTCAACAGCACATTTACCCCGGGAAGAGCACTTCCATCTTCTTTTGAAGTTACTTTGCCCATAATGGTTCGCCCGGGCATCAGGCGAAAGCTGGTGAGAAGGATTGTCAACACCAGCAATACTGAAATTTTTGTTTTCATAGTTTTATTGTTTTTAGCCTTAGGATGCAGACCAAAACCATTTTCCATAAAACCAGAAGAAAAAATTTTAACTTGTTTTTTAATGACCGTGCGAAAATCGGATAGCGAACTCCTCTACCTCTACAAAAAGACAGGTAATCTTTCTTTAATTGGGGAATTGTATACGCGCTATACGGCCTTGGTTTACGGGGTGTGCCTGAAATACCTGAAAGATCGAGATGAGGCAAAAGATGCTTCCATGCAGCTTTTTGAAAAATTGATCGAAACACTGAAAATTCATGAAGTTGAAAATTTCAAAAGTTGGCTTTACGTTGCGTCTCGCAACCATTGCCTGATGCAGATCAGAAGCAAAAAGGGTAAATTCAAGCAAGAAATTTCGACTTTGGATATGGAAAACCAGTTCTTTCTGCATCCTGACGAGGAAAATGGTTTGGAGGAAGACCTGGCAAAAATGGAAGAATGTATTAACAAACTGATTGATGGACAGAAAGAATGCGTAAGACTGTTCTATTTGGACGAAAGGTGTTACAAAGAGATTTCAGTGCTCACCAAATTTGATCTGAACAAAGTGAAGAGTTTTATTCAAAACGGTAAAAGGAATTTAAAAATTTGCATGGAAGAGAATGGATAATTTCTCAGACGATATTATTAAATACAAAAAAGGGGAGCTTAGCCCTGAGCAAATGCACGCGCTGGAGAAGAAAGCGCTCTCTGACAAGTTTTTAGCAGAGGCTTTAGACGGTATTGAAAATATTTCTGCCGAAGACTTAACGGCAGATATTTCATCGATCAACAAAAATATTAGTCACCAAAAGAAAATCGTACTGCTTACACCACTTCGCATCGCGGCCGGAATCCTGTTGCTTATTGGTTCGATTTTCTTGATTTACCAATTCAGGCCAAAGCCAGAAACATTGGCTTTGAAAATGGAGAAACCAAAAGCGAGAGAGAAGACTGAAAGCAAAAGCGAGGAAAACAAAAAGGACGAAGGTGAAAGGTCGAGTGTTGAAAGTGAAAAGTTGCAAAGCGAGGAGGACAAATTGAAAAGCCACGAAACATTAACGGCTAGAATCCAGCATCAAGAATCTAGCGACAAGAATCCAGTATCCGAACTCCAGCCAATTGCACCTGCTAATCCAACAGCCGCTGGCCAGGCAGCTCCGCCAATTGAAAGTTTGGCTTCAGCCGACAAGCAAATTAAGACGGAAGAGGCCGATATGGACGACCAGAAAATAAATGATGTAGCCGAAAAGGAAGAAAGAGCCGCGATTGCAAAACCTGCGGTTCTCGATAAGAAGAAAGAATCATTCGCCATTTCACAGGCAAGGAGAAGTGAACAGCCGATGAACATCAAAACTGCAAGATCAATTTCGGGCAAAGTGGTTTCAGCTGAAGATGGTGCTCCCTTGCCAGGAGTGACGATTACAATCAAAGGAACATCAACGGGCACTGTTACGGATTCGGAAGGAAACTATTCTATTCCCGTAAAGGATGATAATAGCCGTCTTGTATTTTCATTCATCGGTTTTCAGCAAAAGGAAGTGAATTCTATTGGAAAAGAAAACTTGGATGTGCCAATGAAAGAGGAAGTAATCCAACTTAGCGAAGTAGTGGTCACGCGAGGTGACAAAACCAGTAACAACGGAGAACCTGTCACGATATTAGCCGAGCCTCTTGGGGGAAAAAAAGCTTACGATGCCTATCTGGAATCTAACTTAGCGATTCCGATAGAAGCAAAAGAAAATAAGGTAAAAGGAAAGGCGGGCATCGAATTTAAAGTGAATAAAGATGGAAGCTTGAGTAACTTTAGGATCATTAAAAAGCTTGGCTATGGTTGTGAAGAAGAAATCATTAGGCTCGTTAACGAAGGCCCAAAATGGAATCCCACAAAAGTAGATGGCCACCCAATGGAAGCCTCTGTTCGGGTCTTCTTACGATTTGATATCACAAAATCGGGCAGGTAAATTTCATTCTTAGGAAAAGAAGTGCTTTCTACTTCCAATATTATTTTTACTTTTAGGGCTACGTAAATCTAAAACTAACGTTCATGAGTTTATTTGTAAAGAAATCCCTCAAAGAATTAATGATCCAAGCGGAAGACTCTGAGCATGGATTAAAGCGAACCCTTGGCGCTGGCAATCTTGTAGCGCTTGGCATTGGTGCCATCATTGGCGCGGGTTTATTTGTACGTACGGCTGCTGCAGCCGGCCAGGCCGCAGGACCAGCGGTGGTAATTTCCTTCATCATTGCAGCGGTAGGTTGTGCCTTTGCAGGGCTTTGCTATGCCGAATTTGCTTCTATGATACCCATCGCAGGTAGTGCCTACACGTATGCTTATGCTACTATGGGTGAATTTGTAGCCTGGATTATTGGTTGGGCATTGGTGCTTGAATATGCACTTGGAGCAGCCACGGTTTCAATCGCCTGGAGCGAGTACTTAAACAATCTACTCGGAGGGTCTATCCCTTATGAATTTTGTCATTCGCCAATGGAAATATCGGCCACAGGCGCTCATGGCATGGTCAACCTTCCTGCTTTGCTTATTCTTACTATTATCACGCTTGTTTTAATTAAAGGAACACAAGAATCGGCCGTGGTTAATGCCATCATTGTTTTTATAAAAGTAGCGATTGTATTAGTTTTCGTTGCGGTGGGCTGGAAGTTTATCAACCCCTCAAACTATGTCCCTTTCATGATTCCTCCTGATGCTCCTGATGTTACGGCTTCTAACGGACAAGTTTATTCTTATAAAGCGATATTCGACCATGGCTGGGGAGGTGTGTTGCATGGTGCTGCAATTGTATTCTTTGCATTTATAGGATTTGACGCAGTGTCAACTGCAGCGCAGGAAACAAAAAATCCAAAGCGGGATATGCCCATTGGCATTTTAGGTTCACTTGTTATTTGTACTGTACTTTATATTTTGTTTTCTCATGTGCTAACTGGTGTAGCACCTTATACAGACTTTATTAAGGAAGGTAAAGAGGCATCGGTAGCCTTTGCTATTCAAAATTATATGCCTGGATATGCCTGGCTCGCCACCTTGGTGAGCGTAGCCATTTTAGCCGGTTTTTCTTCTGTAATTTTAGTGATGTTACTAGGCCAGTCAAGGGTGTTCTTCTCTATGTCTAATGACGGCCTCTTACCAAAAATTCTTTCTGATCTTCACCCAACTTTTCGCACACCCTATAAAGCGAATTTGATCTTGTTAGTTTTTGTAGGAGGGTTTGCCGGGTTCATCCCAGGCAATGTGACGGGCGACCTAACCAGCATTGGTACCCTTTTCGCGTTTGTAGTGGTATGCCTTGGGATTTGGATAATGCGAAAAGCAAACCCTGGATTGGAGCGACCTTTTCGTGCTCCTTTAGTGCCACTTGTTCCTATTTTAGGGATGATTGTTTGCTCAGCAATGATTATTGCCTTGGATGCAAATACCTTGTTGGTCGCTTTTGCCTGGCTGCTTATTGGTCTAGTAGTATACTTTAGCTATAGCCAACGACATAGCCTCCTACGAAACCCAAAAAAGCTTTAGTTGATAATTTCGTCAGAGATTTTTAAGGTCGTACCGCTCAACTCGGTATGGTACTGAAAGAGCGATCGTTGTGCTGGTCCGCCCGTGGGAGAGCCATTGAACAAACTAAAAGTTGAATTACAGCAGTGATCGATAAAAAATAACGAGGAACCGTCTACCTGAACTTCACAATTTGAAGTTGGGTGGTGAGGACATGCTCTTTCGTAAGCTATGTATGAATTCTCACCTTCATGATAGATGATAATTCCTTTCATACCTCCCTCGATGTACACATAGCCTTCATCATTTTTTAGCTTTTGATATTGAGGGTAGTTTAGGTTTACCGTTATTTCTGCAAAGGAAACCTGGGAATAAGCTTGAGTCGAAACCAATGTTAAAATGATTCCGAATACCCATTGGATTTTATTTTTTCTCATAATTGTAATACCCTTTACCTGTTTTCTTCCCTAATTCACCTTTTCCCACTTTTTCTTCTTGGATCGGACTTGGCTTGAATCGTGGGGTGCGATCAAACGCTTCATACATCTGTTTGCTTACTTCTAAATTCACATCATTACCAATCAGATCCATTAATTCAAATGGCCCAAGCTTAAAACCAGCGGAACGCATCAACTTATCAACAGCGACAATATCTGCAGCCCCTTCTTCCAGCAGTTTGAGCGATTCCAAATAATAAAGGCGCGCCACCCGGTTAACGATGAAACCTGGAGAATCTTTTACAAATACTGGATTTTTTTTAAGTGAAAGAACAAACTCTACCATCGGTTGAACAAGGTTTTGGTCAGTATTATCGCCAGCAATGACTTCCACCAACTTCATGAGGTGCGCGGGGTTAAAAAAATGCAGCCCTAAAAACCTACCCGGTATCTTTAAGGTTTCTGCAATCTTCGAAATGGGAAGGGATGAAGTATTGCTTGCAAAAACGGTTTTGTCTGAATTGATGCGTTCTAGTTCTGCAAATATTTTCTTCTTAATCTCCAATTTTTCTACCACCGCCTCAATCACCAAATCCACTTTCAAGTCTTCAAAAGAAGCTACCTTAATATTTCGAAGCGTTGAATTTTTCAACTCTTCAGTTGCCTTGCCCTTGGCAATTGCCTGATCTAAATTTCTTGCAATATTTTGAATCCCTTTTTCAACAATTTCAGCATTCACATCATAAAACGAAATAGTGTAACCCGCTGAAGCACAAACTTGGGCGATCCCTTGCCCCATTGACCCTGCGCCTACAACACCAATCTTTTTAATTGAAATCACGAAAGTACCGTTTTGAATTGCTTAAGGAACCGGATGTCATTTTCGGAATACAGCCTAAGATCATTTACCTGGAAAAGCAACTGGGTCACGCGCTCAATGCCCATCCCAAAAGCAAAACCAGTGTACTCTTCCGGATCAATGCCGCAGTTGCGCAACACATTAGGATGTACCATTCCTGATCCGGCTATTTCAACCCAACCGCTATGTTTACAAATATTGCAACCTTTGCCTTTGCAGATAAGACAAGAGATGTCAATCTCCGCGCTTGGTTCTGTGAAGGGAAAAAATGAAGGACGATACCTTATTTTAATATCCTTACCATACATCTCTTGCGCAAAATGATAGAGTGTTTGCTTCAAGTCAGCAAAGCCTACATTCTTATCAATATATAAGCCTTCTACCTGATGAAAGAAACAATGGGCCCGCGCAGAGATTGCTTCATTGCGATAAACGCGTCCGGGCATGATCGCGCGGATGGGTGGCTTCTGTTGTTTCATCAACCGAATCTGTACGTTCGAGGTGTGCGTTCGCAGAAGGATATCCGGATTTTTCTCAACAAAAAAAGTGTCTTGCATTTCGCGAGCCGGATGATTGGGCGGAAAATTCAAGGCAGTAAAATTGTGCCAATCGTCTTCAATCTCGGGACCATCTGCCAAGTTAAACCCAAGACGTTCAAAAACTTCGATAATTCGATAGCGTGTTAGGCTAAGCGGATGTTGGTTGCCAAGCTTGCTGGAAACAACAGGCAAAGAGAGATCGATGTCTTCAGTTATTTCGTCAGAACCTGTTTCCAGTTCGAGTTGTGCGGTTTTAAATTTAGCTTCCGCTAATTGTTTTAACTCATTAAGAACCTTGCCGACTTTCTTTTTTTCTTCGGCAGGCACTTGTTTCATTTCTTCAAACAAGGCAGGAATCAGTCCCTTCTTGCTAAGAAACTTCAGGCGAAAGTTTTCCAGTTCGAGATTGGAGGCTATCGAAAAGGTCTTTGCCTCTGCTTCAATTGATTTTATTTTCTGTTCCATCGTGTTTTAGCTTTTGTTGTTGAGCCCGTTTTAAAAGAAAGTTAATCAATAGACAAAGCGCAAGAACAACCCCCAAAATTAACAGATCATTTTGTTTCCGTAAGAGCCACGCCAAAACAATCATCGAAATATTGATTGCAGCAATAAATAGAACGGCTTTGGCATGATTAAACCCGAGGTTGATAAACTGGTGGTGTAGATGATTGCGATCTGCGTGAAAAGGCGAATACCCATGCCTTAACCTAAAAATAATAACTCTAAGGGTGTCAAAAATAGGGATGATCATCACACAAATGGCGGTGGCAATCGATCCTTTAAATTTGTATAAGTTGTCATCCGGTAATTGATAATTTTCATTAATAAATACAATCGCCATGTAGGAGAGGAGGAAACCAATTGTCAATGCACCGGTATCCCCCATAAAAATTTTAGACGGCTGCCAATTGAAGAACAGGAATGCCAACAAGGCACCGGCAAAGGTGAGGGCGATAAGGCTACCGGCCGTATTTCCTGAAAAGTAAAACCAAATGCCAAAAGTTGTCAGAGCAATGATGCCCACTGTTCCCGCAAGTCCATCTAAACCATCTATCAAATTATAGGCATTGGTGAGGATAATCAATGTGAAAATACTGATCGCCCAAATAATGGGGATGGGCATTTCTGGTAAATCCACAATACCATAAGTTGAACTTAAGGTGGAGTGATTAAGAATCACCAAAAGGATAACGGGTAAAAATTGACTGTAAAGCTTTTGCCGTGGTGTGAGCGCCAGGATGTCATCGCGAAGGCCAATGAAAAACATGAGGAGCAAGGAGATGAAGAAATATTTTAAGGATACCCATTCTAAAAAAGGCAAGCCAAGCAACAAAGAAATAATGGGACCCAGAAGTATGGCAATACCACCGAGTGAAGGTTTAAAATTAGCATGTATTTTATGTCTCCCTGGAAAATCAAACAGCTCGATTTGCGTAAGCAATTTGATCAGCATCGGGAAGGTGAGGAATGCGATCAAAAAGGAAATGGTCGTAAAAAGAGAAATCCGTATGATAATGGTCTAGTTTAAGAGCATTCAATTGGAAAGTTAATCCTTTGATCATAATATTAGTAACAAGACAAAAACAAAAGAGGCCGCCCATCGGAGCAGCCTCTTTAAATAAGAGAAACCCGATCAGTTCTTTTTGAGCTGATCAAATTTGTTCTCAATTGGCTTTTTTGGGAAAACATTATTGGAAAGATTAGAATCACCCGTGTTGTTGTCCGGATCAATGACCACATTGGTCACTTCTTTTTCCTTCATAAAAACCTTCTTTACTTCGTTTTCATTGACACGCCAGATTTCCGCAGGAATAGTTTCAACCTCTTTTGTGCCGTCAACAAAAGTCCATTCAATAATAACAGGAGTTACCAGCCCACCTTTGTTTTCGAGCGTTATCTCATATAGGTTTTTTCCTGCTATCTTTTGGCGCACTCCGGCATCATTAATTTTGTTTTTGAACTCGCCATAAAATCGATCGGGTGTATCGACCATCGTGATTTCCTGAGCACCCTGACTGAAATCCGTAGCCTTATCTTTTGATTTGTCGGCAGCAAGATCTCCTTTTGTAGTTTTTACATTTTTGTTTTCGAGATCTTTTTGCTCTGATTTAACCTTAAACCATTTAACATTATCCAGTTCGACATCTACATTGTCCACGCTATAAAACCAACCACGCCAAAACCAATCTAAATCAACGGCCGAAGCATCTTCCATCGTGCGAAAGAAATCTGCAGGTTTCGGATGTTTGAAGGCCCATCGTTGCGCGTATTCCTTAAAAGATTTATCAAAAAGTTCAGGCCCCATTACCGTTTCGCGCAATAGGGTAAGAGCAGCCGCAGGTTTCCCATAAGCATTCGGCCCAAAGTCGCCACCGGGAATGTTATCCGACTCCCACATAATGGGGCGCATTTTATCTTTATCGCCCCCCATGTATTTGGCCAATCCTTTTGGTGAACCCCAGTTGATATTCACATCGGGGTAACGCTCGCGTTTCGTTTCACGCTCTAAAAAAGAATTTAATCCTTCATCCATCCAGCTCCACTGGCGCTCATCGGAGTTCACGATCATTGGAAAAAAATTGTGACCGACTTCATGAATGATTACACCTACCATTCTTTCATAAGTACGGTGCGAAAAAGTACCATCACTTTTTGGGCGACCTCCATTAAAGCAAATCATCGGATATTCCATTCCTTGATTAGCGGTGTGTACAGAATAGGCCGTTGGATATGGATAGTCGATGGTGCGTGAAGAATAGACTTCAAGGGTATTTTTGATTGCCTTGGTAGATTCTTTTCCCCACAAGGGATTTCCTTCTTTTGGATAAAGTGATTGCGCAAGCGGGGTTTTATCATTGATTTTTACCGCCATGGCGTCCCAAATAAATTTGCGCGAGGTGGCAAAAGCAAAGTCGCGCACATTTTCTGCGCGAAACTCCCAGGTACTTTTTTTCTTCGAATGTTCTTTTTCCCTTTTTCGTGCCTCTTCTTCCGTAACAATAAGCACGGGCTGGTCAAAAGTCTTTTTAGCTTTCTCAAAGCGATTCATTTGTTCGGAAGAAAGAACGGCCTTTGGATTTTGCAGCATCCCGGTTGCGCCCACTATGTGATCGGAAGGAACGGTGATGCGCACTTTATAATTTCCGAAAGCCAAAGCGAATTCTCCCTGCCCCAGAAATTGTTTGTTTTGCCATCCTTCATAATCATCGAAGACACACATACGGGGAAACCACTGCGCTTCGGTATAGAGATAATTTCCGTCTTCCGGAAAATATTCATAGCCACCTCGCTCTCCAAATTTCAACCGGTCTTTTTCGGTATAGCTCCATTCCACTTTGAAACTGTATTTTTCTCCGGTTTTTAAAGGAGTTGGGACATCAACACGGAGCATGGTGTAATTCACCAGAAAGGGAAGGTCTTTTCCTGAGGAGGCATCTCTTACCGATTTAATTTTGAACCCACCTTGATAGTCGTAGGTGTCACTTGTGGTTGGAAACCATCGAGTGGGAATTGAATCTCTTATTCTGTTTGTTTCCGTTTTGTCTGTCATGTTGCCTTTCGAAAGATTATTTTGATCTAACTGCAACCACAAATAGTTCATGGTTTCGGGAGCATTGTTAAAATAAGTGATCGTCTCCTTCCCGGAAATAAGTTGGGTTTCATCATTCAATTCTACATCAATGTCATAATCGGCACGGTTCTGCCAGTAATTAGTACCAGGTGCACCCGAAGCAGTGCGATAGCTATTGGGTGTAGGCAACGTTTGGTCGAGTTGCTCAAACTTTCCAGACCATTTTTTATCCTGGGCCGTTAAGGCGATGGAGAGAGACAGTAAAATAAATACGCAAATATTCTTCATGAGGGTTGAAATTTATACATAGTGGAAGGTAGTTATCCTTCACTTTAAAAGTGTAGGACAACCACGGATTTCTAAATAATACTTAATTTGTTTTCTTCTTCAATTCGTCAAACTTGGAAGGAAGTGCTACACGTGGAAACATGTTGTCCTCCGGGCTGATGTCTGATGTTTCCTTCTTGGGATCTACTGTTACGCTGGCAACCTCTTTTTCTTTTGCGAAAACTTTGGTCACTTTATTTTCATTCACCCGCCAAATTTCAGCGGGAATCCGATCGGTTTCTTTTGTGCCATCTTTGTATATCCACTCAATGATAACGGGCATCACCAATCCGCCTTTATTGGAAAGCGTGATCTCATAAAAATTTTTATTCTCTAATTTATTGATAACAGCATTATCATCAATTTTATTTTGAAACTCCCCGTAAAACCGTTTGTCTGTGGGGATTACACTAAAATAACTTGGCCCCTTACTGAAATCTTCTGGGGTTCTTTGATCGTCCTTGCTGCTCGCCAAATCTCCTTTGGAAACATTTTTCTCTTTACCCTCAAGGTTGGTCTTTTCTGTGCGAAGCTTATACCACTTCACTTGGTCGAGCGACATATCTACATTATCCGTACTGTAAAACCATCCTCGCCAGAACCAGTCCAAGTCAACCGCAGAAGCGTCTTCCATCGTACGGAAAAAGTCGGCCGGCTTGGGATGTTTAAACGCCCAGCGACTGCAATATTCTTTAAAGGATTTATCAAACAACTCGGGACCCATTACCGTCTCTCTAAGTATATTCAAAGCGGTCGCACATTTCGCATATTGCTCCGGCCCGAATTGGATGATCTGTTCAGAGTTCGTCATCAACGGACGCATCAGGCTCTTGTCACCTTTCATGTACGGAACAATTTTATCGGCAGGACCTCTGCGCTGAGGCATACCCGGATAATTTTCTACTTGGGTACGATATTGAACAAACGTATTCACCCCTTCATCCATCCACGTCCATTGACGCTCATCGTTGTTGATGATCATCGGAAAGAAAGTGTGCCCAACTTCATGAATAATCACGCCAATCATTCCCCACTTTTTATCATCGCTATAAGTACCGTCTTTATTCGGCCTACCAAAATTGAAACAGATCATCGGGTACTCCATACCAATGCTGGCTGTATGCACCGATGTAGCATGAGGATAGGGGTAATCGATCGAATATTTTGAATAAGTGGTAATCGTATTTTTTACCGCCTTGGTGGATTCTTGTTCCCAAAGTGGATTACCTTCCTTTGGATAAAAAGACATTGCTAAAGGAGTTTTTCCTCCAATCTTTACGGCTTGTGCATCCCAAATAAATTTTCTTGACGTGGCAAACGCAAAGTCGCGGACATTGGTGGCTTCAAATTCCCAAACCTTCTTTTCTTTTACTTTTGCTTTTTCACGCTGTATCGCTTCGCTCTGCGTACAGATGATCATTGGTTTATCAAACGAGGTTTTTGCTTTTTCGTAGCGGGCAAATTGCTCAGTCGTTAAAACCGCGCTGGCATTTTTTAACGATCCCGTACCTGCCACAATGTGATCGGCAGGAACGGTGAGCTTCACCTTGTAATTCCCGAAAGGCAAAGTGAATTCTCCTCTTCCGAGAAACTGTTTGTTTTGCCAGCCCACCACATCGTCATACACACACATACGCGGAAACCATTGGGCGACCGCGTATAGATAATTTCCGTCTTCGGGAAAATATTCATAGCCGCTCCGGCTATCATTGGGTGTTGCGCCATGCATCCGGTCATTAATGGGGAAAGACCAGTCAATTCTAAAGTTGAATTTTTGTCCCGCTAAAAGCGGTTGAGGTAAATCAATACGCAACATGGTTTTATTAATGAAATAACTTAACGGTTTTCCATTCATTTCCTTAATTGAGGAAATTTTATATCCTCCGTCAAAGTCATAAAGTTGAAGACTCACGGCCATCTCTTTCGTGCGGGCAGAATCTTTAATGGAGTTAGTGGCAGTCTTGGCGGTGTTGTTGTCTTTTGAATTGATATTTTGATCCACTTGAAGCCACAGGTACTTCAATACGTTAGGCGAATTGTTGGTGTACGTAATCGTTTCGCTTCCGGTGATGCTTTGATTTTCATCATTTAATTCAGCCACGATGTCGTAGTCGGCTTGCTGTTGCCAATAGTTGGGGCCAGGTGCTCCCGACCCGGTGCGGTATTCGTTTGGCGTGGGCAATGTTTGATCTAATTGCTCAAATTTACCCGACCATTTTTTGTCCTGTGCAGGCAAGTAGATTGAAAGTGAAAGGAAAAGCAATCCGAGGATATTCTTCATGATGGTTGTGATTTATATTTTAATTAATGGAGAGGTGGTTTAAGTTGTCTTACACTTTAAAAGTGTTGGACAACTAACAACTACAGAATTTAATTTGTCTTCTTTTTCAATTCATCAAACTTTGAAGGAAGCGCAACACGTGGAAACATGTTGTCTTCTGGGCTGATGTCTGAGGTTTCCTTTTGTGGGTCGACCGTTACGCTAGCCACTTCTTTTTCCTTAGCAAAAACTTTAGTCACTTTGTTTTCATTCACCCGCCAGATCTCAGCAGGTATCCGATCCGTTTCTTTGGTGCCATCTTTATACGTCCATTCGATAATAACGGGCATGACCAAACCGCCTTTGTTAGAAAGCGTAATCTCATAGAAATTTTTGTTGTCGAGTTTTTTGATGACGGCATTATCATCAATTTTATTCTGGAACTCTCCATAAAACCGCTTGTCCGTGGGAATTACACTAAAATAACTTGGCCCCTTGCTAAAAT